>NZ_JBVVOS010000003.1:382500-428448 GCF_055807515.1 Bradyrhizobium sp. Kon69
ATCGAAATCTAAAGGCTTAGGCATCTCACATTTCTGTTCGAACCCCACACCACAGTCTTTCGACTGAGGTCTTGGAGTTCCGGCTATCGAAGGTGGGTTTCCCCATTCGGAAATCCATGGATCAAAGCTTCTTCGCAGCTCCCCACGGCTTATCGCAGCGTAGCACGTCCTTCATCGCCTCTCAGCGCCAAGGCATCCACCGAACACCCTTAAGGCACTTGATTGCTCTCATTATCAATGTCCACACACTCGGCAGAATGTTGTCTGCAGAATTACCTTGCGGCACGCGCCCTCGATGAACGCTATCTGCAGCCGGACAATGATTAGAAAGACCAGCTTGCTTCGTAAGATCGTTCCGATAGCGAGGCGGTCAAGCTTCGCTAAAAGGATCATTTACAACTCGTTTGTCTTTCAACGCAGCCTTGTGAGCTACCCTGGAAGACGCACGAGCGCCGAAATGATCCGGAGATAATGAAGTATCGCGCAACAATTACTTGTTGCCCGATCCAACTCGGATCGATCTCCTCTTTACGATGTCAGAAATCACGCAGCTTACTGTCCATCCGGACTAGTAAGTGCGAAGTGATGTTTCGCGGACGACGGTATGAGTAGTCGGTGATCAAACCATCTGGTGGAGCCAGACGGGATCGAACCGACGACCTCATGCTTGCAAAGCACGCGCTCTCCCAGCTGAGCTATGGCCCCGTAACCAGAAGACGAATGCTCACTCGATGAGTGTGGTGGGCCTGGGAAGACTTGAACTTCCGACCTCACGCTTATCAAGCGCGCGCTCTAACCAACTGAGCTACAAGCCCCTAACGCATATCCAGTCAAGGACCAGGGATTCTGCAAGGTTGCAGCCCCAGCGCGTGTTCGTCCGCGAAGAAAGAGAAACGAAGACGGCGAAATCCCGCCAATGCAGCTCAACGATCCTGACGACCGTTGGCCACTGATGTTTCTAAAACGGTTCGATAGAAGCAAGCTTCTGAAGAACCATCCTTAGAAAGGAGGTGATCCAGCCGCAGGTTCCCCTACGGCTACCTTGTTACGACTTCACCCCAGTCGCTGACCCTACCGTGGCCGGCTGCCTCCATTGCTGGTTAGCGCACCGTCTTCAGGTAAAACCAACTCCCATGGTGTGACGGGCGGTGTGTACAAGGCCCGGGAACGTATTCACCGTGGCGTGCTGATCCACGATTACTAGCGATTCCAACTTCATGGGCTCGAGTTGCAGAGCCCAATCCGAACTGAGACGGCTTTTTGAGATTTGCGAAGGGTTGCCCCTTAGCGTCCCATTGTCACCGCCATTGTAGCACGTGTGTAGCCCAGCCCGTAAGGGCCATGAGGACTTGACGTCATCCCCACCTTCCTCGCGGCTTATCACCGGCAGTCTCCTTAGAGTGCTCAACTAAATGGTAGCAACTAAGGACGGGGGTTGCGCTCGTTGCGGGACTTAACCCAACATCTCACGACACGAGCTGACGACAGCCATGCAGCACCTGTGTTCCAGGCTCCGAAGAGAAGGTCACATCTCTGCGACCGGTCCTGGACATGTCAAGGGCTGGTAAGGTTCTGCGCGTTGCGTCGAATTAAACCACATGCTCCACCGCTTGTGCGGGCCCCCGTCAATTCCTTTGAGTTTTAATCTTGCGACCGTACTCCCCAGGCGGAATGCTTAAAGCGTTAGCTGCGCCACTAGTGAGTAAACCCACTAACGGCTGGCATTCATCGTTTACGGCGTGGACTACCAGGGTATCTAATCCTGTTTGCTCCCCACGCTTTCGTGCCTCAGCGTCAGTATCGGGCCAGTGAGCCGCCTTCGCCACTGGTGTTCTTGCGAATATCTACGAATTTCACCTCTACACTCGCAGTTCCACTCACCTCTCCCGAACTCAAGATCCTCAGTATCAAAGGCAGTTCTGGAGTTGAGCTCCAGGATTTCACCCCTGACTTAAAGACCCGCCTACGCACCCTTTACGCCCAGTGATTCCGAGCAACGCTAGCCCCCTTCGTATTACCGCGGCTGCTGGCACGAAGTTAGCCGGGGCTTATTCTTGCGGTACCGTCATTATCTTCCCGCACAAAAGAGCTTTACAACCCTAGGGCCTTCATCACTCACGCGGCATGGCTGGATCAGGCTTGCGCCCATTGTCCAATATTCCCCACTGCTGCCTCCCGTAGGAGTTTGGGCCGTGTCTCAGTCCCAATGTGGCTGATCATCCTCTCAGACCAGCTACTGATCGTCGCCTTGGTGAGCCATTACCTCACCAACTAGCTAATCAGACGCGGGCCAATCTTTCGGCGATAAATCTTTCCCCGTAAGGGCTTATCCGGTATTAGCACAAGTTTCCCTGTGTTGTTCCGAACCAAAAGGTATGTTCCCACGCGTTACTCACCCGTCTGCCGCTGACGTATTGCTACGCCCGCTCGACTTGCATGTGTTAAGCCTGCCGCCAGCGTTCGCTCTGAGCCAGGATCAAACTCTCAAGTTGGACTTGAACTTTGAACCGGCTGATCACAACGTTTTGACGAGGTCCCACCATTTTTCATCGACCGAAGTCGATGAGCTGCCCGCGATTCACATCGCTGGCAACGATGGTGTAACCTTAAAACGTGTACCGCCGAAGTCTTTCGTCCCCTCCCAGAACTCAAAAGCCGAAGCTCTTCAGTATCCGAGAGGCGCAAGGACTCCGCCGTCCACGTTTCTCTTTCTTCATCTTCACTTGTCAAACAGCCCGGGACCAGGAGGCCCCAACCTTCCAGAGAGGAAGGGTTCCGACACCCTTACCGACGATGGATGAACTCCAATCGACTTACGTCGACTGTTGTGTCACTCAACAAGGTGAGGAGCATCAGTGGCGCGTTCGCTCGCCTTGGTCAGTGACCCGGCGGCGCCGCGCTCAGTGGTCGGGTTATAGGCCCCACCCATCGGGGTTGTCAACGATCATTGTCAGAAAATCGTCGCACGGTGGATTGTTCAAAAAATCCACGCGATTACAGCGGGTTAGGAAGTCGCCGAGCGGCTGGATCGGGCCAGCGCGGAGAAAAAACCCAAAAAAAGTTTGGGCCCGAGGGGGCTCCGGAGGCGGCATGGAGGCGCCTTGAACGCGGCTTGGAGCGCCCGCCCCTGGAAGGCCCTTGGCGCCCGGCCGTTTCCGGAAACTTTTCCATATTAGGCGCCGTACTTGAGCCACAATCCCCCGGCGTTCTGGTACAGACAAAGCTTGAATCGCAGGGATGCCAGTGGGGGCTGCCGGCGGTTTGTGTGGGGTCAGAGGAAGGCGATCATCCTATGAAGCAGCCTTCTTCAGACATTCGAGACACATCGAGAGATCTTTTTCCGCTTAGCTGTTCGTAATTTCGGCCGGTCCGTCATCTGGGCCTTCTGACCGCGGACGCCTATGCGGCTTGCCTTTTCCGGAGACGCCCCAGAGAGGGCGGCGTAAGGAAGGGCTCGAAACAGGGCTGCTCAGAACGGGGCTGCTCGAAATCGGGCTCTCGGGTCGTTGATTGGGGGACTTGGGTTGAACCACAGGACGTCACGCGGCGCTTACGGGCGTGAGACCGGGATCATCGATCTCGGCCACGAGCCGCCGCTGTCCGTCGATGGTTCCGAAGCCGCCGTCATCGATCGCCGCCGCGTCTCGGTACAATGGTTCAGCGGGACGATTCTAACCGGACTTTGCGGCGCAGCCCTGATCGGCGGCGCCGTTTTCGCTTCGCTCGACGGCGAGATGACCTTCGCCAAGGTGCCGGAGCGCGTCGAAGGCGCGCTGCGCGGCGCATTCGGCGCAGCCGACCGCGCCGCCACGCTGCACAAGAGCGACCGCCTGCCGCCCCCGAACGAATCCACGGCCTCGCGCAACATCGTGCGCGTCTCGACCGTCGCCCGCGTCGGCAACCGCGACGTGATGCGGGTACGTCCCTTCATCCGGATCGCCGGCAATCTGTCGATGACGACGAGCGACCTGTCGGCAAAGATCCCGCCGTTCAACGCCCAACGCCTTCTCACCGACGTCGGCTCCGATCCGAAGACGGCATCCGAGGATCCGAACAATCCGGAAGCCGTCGAACCCGACGCCGAGGTCTCCTTCGTCACCAAGGACCTCTCCCAGGTGCTGCCGAAAGCCAAGATTTCCGCAGTGGTGGCGCTCGACGACATCCTGATGCGGGTCCGCGATGCCGCCAATTGGCGCGGCAATGGCGGGGTGCGCTACGCCGCGCTCTCCACTGCTGCGGCCGACGTCTCCGGCGCGACCAGCCCGTCCGACATCAGAAGCGCCTACGCCACCGAAGTGTCGCCGTCCGATCCCTATGCCGGCTTCGAGACGCGCGTGGTGCCGGAAAACGTCACGCTGCTGCCGAAGACCAAGGAGCAGATCACCGGCGGCAATCCCAACGGCGAACGTGTCCACGTGGTCAAGAAGGGCGACAGCGTCGCCGGCGTGCTGCGCGATCTCGGCGCCACGGCCGAGGAGATCAAGGCGATCACCGCGACGCTCGGTCCGCGCGGCCGCGACGGCGGTCTGAAGGAAGGCGAGAAGCTGCGCATCCTGATGGCGCCCGCAAGCCCCGGCGCCCGTCTGCAGCCCTACCGCGTCGTCATCGCCAACGAGACCATGGTCGAGGCGATCGCGGCGCTGTCCGATCTCGGCAAATACGTCGCCGTCGACGTCTCCAGCATGAACACAGTCGCCGACGCGGCGGCGAACGCCAACAGCGACGACGATGACGACGACGACGGCACGGGCGTGCGGCTCTACCAGAGCATCTACGAGACCGCGATGCGCAACAAAGTGCCGATGCCCGTCATCGACGACATGATCAAGATCTATTCCTACGACGTAGATTTCCAGCGCAAGGTGGCGCCCGGCGATTCATTCGACGTGTTCTACGCCGGCGAAGACGAAGGCGTGACCGCGAGCGAAAAGAACGACGTGCTGTTCGCTTCGCTCACGCTCGGCGGCGAGACCAAGAAATATTACCGCTACCAGAGCCCCGACGACGGGGTCGTCGACTATTATGACGAGACCGGCAAGAGCGCGAAGAAGTTCCTGGTGCGCAAGCCCGTCAACAACGCCATCATGCGCTCCGGCTTCGGCGGCCGCCGTCACCCCATCCTCGGCTACGTGAAGATGCATACCGGCGTCGACTGGGCCACCTCCTATGGCACGCCGATCTTCGCCTCCGGCAACGGCGTGATCGAGAAGGCCGGCCCCGAAGGCGGCTACGGCAAATACATCCGCATCAAGCATAACAACGGCTACGAGACCGCCTATGGCCATATGTCGGCCTTTGCCAAGGGTATGGAGCCCGGCAAGAAGGTGCGGCAGGGCCAGGTGATCGGCTTCGTCGGTTCGACCGGCGCGTCGACCGGCCCGCACGTCCACTACGAAATCCTGGTCAACGGCCGCTTCGTCGATCCTCTGCGTGTGAAACTGCCGCGCGGCCGCTCGCTGGAAGGCCCGATGCTGGCCGGCTTCGAGAAGGAGCGCGACCGGCTCGACGGCATGATGAGCGGCCGCGCCGGCGCCATCGCCCGGATGTCGGACGCCACCGGCGGTCCGCTGCAGGTCACCAACCGGTAAAGCTCGCGAACCGGCCGAGATCGGCCGGACATCTTCAAACACGATCCGGATTTGACGTCGTCGCGCGAGGCCGCTTGGCCGCATCACAACGTCAAGTTTCGTTTGCCAAAGCGGCGTGAGGAGCGAATACTTTCCAAAAAACGGGAGGTCTCGCCATGAACAACAGGCTCGCCTGCGCAGCCTTCGTCGCTGCGATTGTCTCCGCCACCAGTGTTTCGGCCGAAAACTGGGAGGTCACCAAGCTCGTCCCGGGCTCGGCGTTCCACGGCGTGCACGGGCTTGCGATCGACAAGGCCGGCCATCTGTTTGCCGGCAGCGTCGCGGGCGCGGCGCTCTACGAGGTCGACATCGCCGGCGGTAGCGCGAAGGTTGCAATCCCCGCCCCGATCGGAATGGCCGACGACATCGCGTTCGCCCCCGACGGCACCATGGCCTGGACCGGGTTCCTGGCCGGCGATCTCTATTCGCGCAAGGGCGACGGCCCGATCAAGAAGCTCGCCAGCGGCCTTCCCGGCATCAACTCGCTCGCTTACCGCAAGGACGGCAGGCTGTACGCCACCACCGTCTTCCTCGGCGACACGCTCTATGAGATCGACGTCGAGGGCGACAAACCGCCGCGCCAGATCATGGAGAAGATGGGCGGCCTCAACGGCTTCGAGTTCGGCCCTGACGACAAGCTCTACGGTCCGCTCTGGTTCAAGGGACAAATCGCAAAGGTCGACGTCGACAAGGCCGAGCTGACCGTCGTCGCGGACGGCTTCAAGGTCCCGGCCGCGGTGAACTTCGATTCCAAGGGCAATCTCTGGGTGGTCGACACCGCGCTCGGCCAGCTCGTTCGGGTCGATCCCAAATCGGGCACCAAGACCATGGTCGCGCAATTGAAGCCGTCGCTGGACAATCTCGCGATCGACGAGAAGGACCGAATCTACGTCTCCAACATGGCCGACAACGGCATCCAGGAGGTCGATCCGGCGACCGGCCAGGCGCGGCAGGTCATCATCGGAAAGCTCGCTTTGCCCGGCGGCATCGGCGTCACGTCGGAGAGCGGCAAGGATACGATCCACGTCGCCGACGTGTTCGCCTATCGCACGGTGGACGGCGCGACCGGTGAGGTCACCGAGAAGGCCCGCATGCACGCCGCCGGCGTCACGCTCGAATATCCGATGAGCGCGACCGCGAAAGGCAATGATGTGGTCCTGTCGAGCTGGTTCACCGGCACGGTGCAGGTGATCGACGGCAAGACCGGCGCCACCCGCGACATGCTGCACGGCTTCAAGGCGCCGCACGACGCGCTCGTGCTCGCGGACGGCAGCATTCTGGTGGCCGAGCTCGGCACCAAATCGCTGGTCCGCGTCAGCGGCGAGCACGGCAAGGACCGCACCACGATGATCGGCGGCCTCGAGGGCCCGGTCGGGCTCGTCGCCGGATCGCGCGGCGAGGTCTATGTCACCGAAGCGTTTGCGGGCGTCGTCTCGATGATCGAGAGCGGCGGCGAAAGGACCGTGCTCGCCAAGGACCTGAAAATGCCCGAAGGCATCGCACGCACCAGCGACGGCAAGCTGATCGTGGCAGAGGTGGGCGCCAAACGGTTGATCGAGATCGCACCGGAGAGCGGCACGGTCACCGAGATCGCGGCCAATCTCCCGATCGGCCTAGTGGGCGCGCCGGGTGGCCTGCCGACGCATATTCCGACGGGCGTCGCGATTGGCGCTTCCGGCGTGATCTACTTCAGCTCGGATGTCGAGAACGCGATTTATAGGGTGGTGAAGAAGTAGCGGCTGCCAATCGACTCTGCCCTTGGCGGTAGGAACGCGCGCGAGCCAGTGGACGTCTTGTCGGATCTCGGAGAGGGCCGGATAGCGCCGGGTCAAGCTGTCCGCAGCGGGGGACTGGAGTCGGCGTAAGGACCGGACCTTCCCGAGATCAGCGCTTCTTCATCACAACGAAAGACAGATTCTTCCTGTCTTTGACCTTGCCTTTCGCATCCAAGACGATCGTCTTTTTCGTCACGGAATCGGAAACGTTGCCACCGATCACATCGGCCTCCCCTTCTCTGACCGCAACAACGATGTCACTGTGACTGTCATAGTCCTCCGTCTTGTCAAAGAGAGCCTGCGCCTGGTCAAAGGTCATCCCCTTGGTCCGTCCGGCTCCGATAATGTCCCCAACTGCCACGACGGCCTCCTTGTCGCTCAGACGGAAGCCCCAATAGGCCTTGCTCGTGTCCTGCTGTTGCTGGGCTTTGATCGCCTCGCGGATATATGTGGAATGCCGTTCCGAGATCGTAAAGGCCGAGGCTTGAATGCCGGCCTGCCTGATCATGTAGCAGATCGTAACCGCCGACCAGAAGTAGACGTCTCTTTCGATATCCTCCAACGAGGGATGCGACCCCAACAGCCTGCAATAGGTATCGCGAACATAGGTCGCGAACGGCGCCTCATTGTCGACGTGTCCGATCCTCCCGGGGATCGATCTACCCCAAAACTCCCATTCCTTCGTCGCTGCGGCAATGATCGCCGATGCGGACTTGTCCGGGCTGATGAGTGGACCTTGCGGTTGCCCATCTCCCGAGAACACCCATGCGTCCTGACCAAGCTGAATCGCATGGGCCTCCGGGGGATGATAGTTTTCCGGAAAGCCGTGAATATGAGAATCCGGCGGCACCCCATAGGAAGCTATCGGGTGAGCCCTGATCGGCTCTCCCCAACTCGGATGGGATTGAGGATTGAAGAAATGGGTCGCCCCCTTGATCTTGCTGGCCGTTCCGCGCGCGCGGTTCTGAATATGGTGAAGCGCGATCTCGATATGCTTGTCCGATGGCTTCGGCAGCTTCTCCCAAGTTCCCAGATCATTGATGGCCGAAAACTGGCTCTTTTGATTGATGACCCCCTGAATTGTCTTTGGGAATTCCGTGCTCGGATACACGACGCGATTGAAAACAGTATCGATCACCGCGCCCATCGCATCAGTTAGCACAGGCTCTCCAAATTTCACCCCGAAGTTGCCCACCTCACTTTCACTGACCCTCGCCAAGGCGTCCACGTCCTGATCCGTGACCGAAACCATCTTCCCGCTGAACTGAATGCCAAAAATCGGATTATTGACGTCGGATGGCACGCTCTTTTCGATCTCATGCGCGAGCTTCTTCACTTCCTCGAAGGCAGCACTGAACTTGTCTACGCAAGTCTGGAGGGCCTCTTGGATCGTTGCCGAGCCATCTTCCTTGAAGATCGCCTTGTTGCGCTTCAGGAACGCCGTTCGGTCGTCATCATCCGGATAGATTTGCTTGATCACATTCAGCGACGACTGAGCCGGGTTGGCTTTCTCGGCCTGAAGAATTTTATCAGCTGCATTTGAGCCAAACGTATCGTCGTCCGCGAAAATGTGCGCAAGAAAGAGATCAATCGCGCTCAATCCGTGATCGGTGACCAATCCTTTGAGCAGTGTTGCCGATTTCGCCGCAAGAACCCCCGCAGCGACGCATTGCGCCGTTGGGAATCGGATATGATCCGGAGTAAGTCCGGCGAGTTCGGGCAGGATCAACAATTTAGCCCAGAGGTCTTTCGTGAATCGGTATACCCCGAACGATACAGCATCCGCCGGATCAATGGCCTTGACGTGGGTATCGCTCCATTGATCGCCGCTTAGGACGAATGCCAGCGCGTAAAGGTAGGCCGGATTGGTCTTGTTCAGCTCAGCTTGCACGTAGCAAGCATCTGCAAACGCCGCTTTTTCGACTTCAACCGGAAATGGCTGGAAACCGCCTGACGCCAGAACCTCGGTACCCTCATCGACGAGAAATCTTGTCGCTACGAATCCCTTCCGCTTATCGGCATCGTTGCCGCCCTTTGCACTGACGAAAACCCACGTCACAGGATTGCCGCCAATCGTTTCGGTCACTGGGTCTTTGGCACCGGTGTCCACTTTTTCGCCGGCAAAGACCTGGAGCTCCTGCTCATCCAATTCGACGAGGGCAGAATCGTCCTTTCCATTTTTGCGCAAGAACTGATCAAACAGAATTTTTTTGACCTCGGGCATAAATCTTTCTCCGGCAAAAGAATCTCAGGCGAGGAAATCACGTCACGTGCATGTCAGCGAAACGTTCCTGAATGACTTGTCAGTCAACGTTTCCGTATCGCGATCCGCGATCTCGGCCTTCCTCGCTTCTGACATCTTACTCTTTGCAATTTTGATTGCGGCTCGCGTCGCGGCATCAAATTTGCCGGATGCCTTGTCCCTAAAAGTAGGATCGCAAATCGCAAGAATGCCCTGGAGTATTTTGACTCCATTTTCATCCGCGAAACGGAATTTCTCAAAGGCCGTCCGGTATCCGCGATCCGTCCCGGACATATCGACGCTGCACGGACGCGCTCCCAAAAAAATCTGAACCTCGGCCGCACTTGTGATCTGGTTCTTGACGTTCGTGAATGGCTTGGCGTTGGCACTACTATTGTTGCCGCCAACCTTCGCCTGCCGGATAGCTTCCCTCGTTATTGCATCGAAAGCCGCACCAATCGGCACGCACAGGTTCGCTTGAATTGATTGCCCGGCTGATTTGGGTGTACCTCGCTCGCTATCGGTCTCTCCGCCCGTCATTTTTTCTTCGCGGATGAGGGGGTTGGTGTTGACTCCCGGCAGCGGATCACGTGGCTTTGCTGGAATCGAATCGAGCAAGGCACCCGCCACCAATGATCTGCGAATCTGTTCTGCGTTGCCCTTGTCGGGCGACGTGTTGCCCGCGACACTGTCGCGAGTCCGCTGATTGACCAGGTCTTCGATGTAGAATGGCGTACAAATCAGCATATATTCCCGGAGCACGTGCACGGCGTCTGGCTGATATGCAATCCGCACTTTCAGTGTCTCGCGGTACTGCAAGCGTTTCTCACGCACCAGAAGCGAGACAGTCGATTTCTCGATTTCGAACAGCAACCGCGAGTAGTAGTTGGTGAAGGAATTGCTAGCCAGACCGAAGGCGAGACCTGCTATGGCGATCGGCGCGGCGCCAACACCGGTTGTGTACAACAGCGCTTCGGTAAAAGTCCGCGTGTCGTGAATCTGGCTCAGGATGGCGCTGCGGTCACGACGCCGGCTGGCTAGCCAGGCAAGATAACTGTCGCATCGACGGTCGATATCGTTGAAGCCAGCACTTACCAAAGCTGCCCATTGGGCGCTTCCGTATCGGCTTACGTCGCAGGAGACGATGGCATCAGAGACCGGATCGACGATCTTCACCCCACCGGCCTGCACACACAGGTACGAAAGATAGACTTCAAGTCGGCGGGTCGACTCCGCCATATCCTCGGCTGGCAACTCAGTGCCAATGCCTTCCTGAATCAGCTTCTCTTCGACCGAGAGACAACCGCTGAGCGCTAACGCCAACGCAATGCAAATCGCAACGATACCCGCACGCATCGCACGCTCCCACAATATCTTTCAGACTATGGCGCGCTAACTCTGTCACTGTGAGCGACAGCCTCACGCGAGCAACATTCCGGAAAATACCGAGCGTCGCCACAGCCCCTTAAATCTTGGGGGATTGTGGCGAGCCTCGACCGGATTGTTCAAGAAGATTCATGCACGCTCTCAGCGAAAGCGCGGAACGTGTTTCATTTATAACACACGGCTTTTGCGTGCGTCGCAACGACGCAGCCAGCGGTTGTGATGCTTGTCACGCATATAGCGCGACACCTGATTGCGCGTCGGGCGAAGCAGATTGCGCGCGTTGCCGGTACGAAAAAACCTCCCCGCGTCGCGGGGAGGTTTGAGCAGGTTCAATGTGCTGTTTTGGACGCTCAGTTCAGCTTTCGCTTCGACACCGGCGCCTCGAATTGGGCGATCTCCGCGGTCTGCGGTGCCTTGCCGTTGAAGGTCAGCACGTTGCCTTCGGAGGAGATCGCAACGCTGTCGCCGTCCTTGACGTCGCCGGCCAGGATCATCTCGGCGAGCGGATCCTGGACATGACGCTGAATCACGCGCTTGAGCGGCCGTGCGCCGTAGGCGGGATCCCAGCCCTTGGCGGCGAGCCAGTCGCGGCCCGCGGCGTCGAGCGTCAGCACGATCTTGCGATCGGTCAGGAGCTTCTGCAGCCGCGCGAACTGGATCTCGACGATCCGGCCCATCTCGCTCCTCTGCAAGCGGTGGAACAGGATGATCTCATCGACGCGGTTCAAGAACTCTGGCCTGAAGTGCGACCGCACCATTCCCATCACCTGCTCGCGCACGGCCGAGGTGTCTTCGCCCTCCGGCTGGTTCACCAGAAACTCCGAACCGAGGTTCGAGGTCATGATGATCAGCGTGTTGCGGAAGTCGACGGTGCGGCCCTGGCCGTCGGTGAGGCGGCCGTCGTCGAGCACCTGCAACAGGACGTTGAAGACGTCAGGATGCGCCTTCTCGATCTCGTCGAACAGCACCACCTGGTAGGGCCGGCGCCGCACCGCTTCGGTCAGCGCACCGCCCTCGTCGTAGCCGACATAGCCCGGAGGCGCGCCGATCAGCCGCGAGACCGAGTGCTTCTCCATGTACTCGGACATGTCGAGGCGGACCATCGCGGTCTCGTCGTTGAACAGATACTCGGCGAGCGCTTTCGTCAGCTCGGTCTTGCCGACGCCGGTCGGCCCCAGGAACATGAACGAGCCGGTCGGCCGGTTCGGGTCCTGCAGCCCCGCGCGCGAACGGCGCACGGCGGTCGCGACCGCACGCACGGCCTCGGCCTGGCCGACGACGCGCTTGCCGAGCGAGTCCTCCATCCGCAGGAGCTTGTCCTTCTCGCCCTCGAGCATCTTGTCGACGGGCACGCCGGTCCAGCGCGAAACCACCTGCGCGATGTGGTTGGCGGTGACCGCCTCCTCCATCATCTCGCCGGAGTTCTCCTTGGCTTCGATGTCTGCAAGTTGCTTTTCGAGCTCGGGGATCCGGCCATAGGCCAGCTCGCCGGCCTTCTGGAATTCACCGCGACGCTGCGCGTTGGCAAGTTCGACCCGCAAGCCGTCGAGCTCGGCCTTCAGCTTCTGGGCGTCGGAGAGCTTGTTCTTCTCCGCGCTCCAGCGTGCGGTGAGCGCCGCGGACTTCTCCTCGAGATCGGCCAGCTCCTTCTCCAGCGTCTGCAGGCGGCTCTTCGAACCGGCATCGCTCTCTTTCTTCAATGCTTCCTGCTCGATCTTCAGCCGGATGATTTCCCGATCCATCGAATCCAGCTCTTCCGGCTTGGAATCGACCTGCATCTTGAGCCGCGCCGCCGCCTCGTCCATGAGGTCGATGGCCTTGTCAGGCAGGAAGCGGTCGGTGATGTAGCGGTTGGACAGCGTCGTGGCGGCGACCAGCGCGGAATCGGTGATCCGCACGCCATGATGCTGCTCGTACTTGTCCTTCAGCCCGCGAAGGATCGAGATCGTGTCCTCGACCGAGGGCTCGCTGACGAAGATCGGCTGGAAACGCCGCGCCAGCGCTGCGTCCTTTTCGACGTGCTTCTGATACTCGTCGAGCGTGGTGGCGCCGATGCAGTGCAGCTCGCCGCGGGCGAGCGCAGGCTTGAGCAGGTTGGACGCGTCCATGGCGCCATCGCCCTTGCCGGCGCCGATCAGCGTGTGCATCTCGTCGATGAACAAGACGAAATTGCCCTCGCTCCCGGTCACCTCCTGGAGCACGGCCTTCAGCCGCTCCTCGAACTCGCCGCGATATTTTGCACCCGCGATCAGCGAGCCGAGGTCGAGCGACAGCAGCTTCTTGTCCTTCAGGCTCTCCGGCACGTCGCCGTTGACGATGCGCAGCGCCAGGCCCTCGGCGATGGCGGTCTTGCCGACACCGGGCTCGCCGATCAGGACCGGATTGTTCTTGGTCCGGCGCGACAGCACCTGGATCGTGCGGCGGATCTCCTCGTCGCGGCCGATGACCGGATCGAGCTTGCCGTCGCGCGCCGCCTGGGTCAGGTCGCGGGCATATTTCTTCAGCGCGTCATACGCGTTCTCGGCCGTGGCGGAGTCCGCGGTCCGGCCCTTGCGCAGCGCCTCGATCGCCGCGTTGAGGTTTTGCGGGGTGACGCCGCCCTTGGCCAGGATCGCGCCCGCCTCGCTGGTCTTCTCCAGCGCGAGCCCGAGCAACAGCCGCTCGACGGTGACAAAGCTGTCGCCGGCCTTCTCGCCGGCCTTTTCGGCGGCGTCGAAGGTGCGGGCGAGCTCAGGCGCCAGATAGATCTGGCCGGCGCCGCCGCCAGAGACCTTCGGCACCTTGTTCAGGGCGTCCTCGGTCGCCTTCAGGATTGCGCGGGAATTGCCGCCGGCGCGGTCGATCAGACCGGCAGCGAGGCCTTCATTGTCGTCCAGCAGCACTTTCAGGACGTGCAGGGTCGAAAACTGCTGGTGCCCTTCGCGCACCGCAAGCGACTGCGCGGACTGGACGAAGCCCCTGGAGCGTTCGGTATATTTTTCGATATTCATATCGTGGTCTTTCCCTCGGCCTGCCCCTGGAGCCCTCTAAGGCACTCCAAACGGCATCTTCATTGGGTTTCCGATAACCGCATTGACGTTTCTCAACCGGCAACGGTCGTTATCAGCCGGCGCTGGCGCCGGCCTGACCCAGATGTGGGAAGCGAGGCCTCGGACCGGAAGAGGCGAGTTCACAATTTCGTGCGCGGATCCGCCCGCTTGGCGCCGATGGGCCGAATCCCCTAAGTAGCGGCATGACCCCTAGCGCAATGACAGCCAGCGAGACCGCCGAGATCACCGGCCTCTACCGTTATCCGATCAAGGGCCTGACGCCGGAGCCCCTGCCCCGCGTTTCCCTGCGAGCCGGCCAGACCCTGCCCGCCGACCGCCGCTACGCCATCGAGAACGGCCCCAGCGGCTTCGATCCGGAACAGCCGCAGTGGAAGCCGAAGATCCAGTTCCTGATGCTGGCGCGCAATGAGCGGCTGGCTTCGCTCGACAGCCGGTTCGAGGACGCGACCAACCGCCTGACCATCCGCAAGGACGGCCAGATCGTCGCCAGCGGGGATCTCGAGACCGCCACCGGGCGCGCCGCCATCGAGGCCTATTTCAGGGACAACTTTCAGCCGGAGCTGAAAGGTCCACCCAAGATCCTGTCCGGCCGCGACCACAGCTTTTCCGACGTCGCCCGCAAGGTCGTGTCCATCATCAATCTCGGCAGCGTCCGCGCGCTCGAGACCATGCTCGGCGCCGCCGTCCACCCGCTGCGCTTCCGCGCCAATCTCTACGTGAAGGGCTGGCCGGCCTGGTCCGAGCTCGACCTCGTCGGCCAGACGCTCGCGATCGGACAGGCCCGGCTGCAAGTGGTCAAGCGCATCAAGCGCTGCCCGGCCACCAATGTCGACCCTGATACCGCCAAGCGCGATCTCGAAATTCCGGCCACGCTCTCGAGCAATCTCGGCCACATGGACTGCGGCATCTATGCCGAGGTGACCGCCGACGGCGACATCGGCGTGGGCGACGCGGTTGCGTTGGAAGAGCCGAAGCTGGTGTGACGCGACGCCGGCGCCACGTACTCCGTCATTGCGAGCGCAGCGAAGCAATCCAGGAATGCGCCCGAGGAAACGGTCTGGATTGCTTCGTCGCTTCGCTCCTCGCAATGACGGGGGCAGAAACCTCAATTCGGCATCACATACGCATAGATCCGGCCGCGCGAGATCGGCGCTTCGCGGACGCGGTTGCCGTTGTTGCCGGAGATCATGATCGGATTACCCTGCGCATCGATGCCCGTGATGATGCCGACATGGCCACCCCGACCACCGCGCGACATCACTGCGATGGCGCCGACCTGCGGACCGGAGACGCGCGTGCCGTAATGCGCGAACGAATTCGCCATATCGGAGCCGGTGCCACGGTGACCGGTCTTCTCAAGCACCATGTTCATGAAGCGCGCGCACCACAGGCTGCCGCGGCCGGTCGGATTGCCGCCGACATAGCGGCGTGCCTCGGACACGAGGCCCGATCCGCCACCGAAGCCGCTGCTCGTGGCGCTATTGGCCACGCCGCCGTTATTCGCGTTAGTGGCCATCCCACCGCCACGCCTCGTGGCGATTCGACGGCTGGCGCGCGTGGTCATCCCACCGCTATCGCTGGTAACCATTCCAGCGTTGCCGCTCATGGCCATTCCACCGCCGCCGCTCATAGCCATTCCACCGCTGCCGCTCATGGCTATGCCGCCGCTATTGGCGTTCGGGTCATAGCTGGCGAAGGTGTTGCCGAAGCCGCTCGCCTGCAATTGCGCCGCGCCGCGCTCGAAGCGCGAGCTGCGTGCATGCCGGTAATGATGATATCTGCTGGCGTGATGCGCGTAAGCGTGCCGCTCTGCGCTATGACGATGAGGTCGTGCTGACGCCGGAGAGGTGAGCGCGGCGACCGCCGCGAAGAAAACAGCCAGCGCGACGACACAGCGCGACAGGCGAGACGCAAACAACTCGAACATTCTTCATCCTTCGTTGACACCCCACTTCCCAATCGGCCCGTGCGGTGGCCGACATCCGCGGGCTGTATCAGTATCCTGATGTGGCGAGAAAAAGACGCGGCCGCGGAGATTTTGGACGATGATTAACAAGTGTTAGGATCGTATGCGCTGACCGCAGGACGGCATTCCAATGCCGCAGCCACCTCAGGGAGAAAACCGGATGCCTCACGCCCTCACGAAAGACAATTGCCGCCTCTATTTCGAAGAAGCAGGCGCGGGCACGCCGATTATTTTTCTGCACGAGTTCGCGGCCGACTACACCAACTGGGAGCCGCAGATGCGCTACTTTTCGCGCGGCCATCGCTGCATCACCTATTCAGCGCGCGGCTACACGCCATCGGACGTGCCTGATGGCGAGGTCTACGGCTACACGCATTTCTACACCGATGCGCTCGCGGTGCTCGATCATCTGAAGATCGATCGCGCGCACTTCGTCGGCCTCTCGATGGGCGCCTATTCGTCGCTCCAGATCGGGCTCAACGCGCCCCAACGTGCGCTGTCGATGACGCTCGCCGGCGTCGGCTCGGGCTCGGAGATCGAGAACCTCGACGCTTGGCGCCAGCAGTGCCGCGCCAACGCGGAGCAATTCGAGATGCTCGGCTCCGCCGAAGTCGCAAAAGTCACGCGCGAGGCGCCGAGCCGGATTCCCTTCCTCGTGAAGGACCCGCGCGGCCACGCCGATTTCTACGCTGCCCTGGCGCGGCACGACGCCAAGGGATCGGCGCGGACGATGCGCGGCTTCCAGGCGGGACGTCCCTCGATCTTTACGATGACGGACGCGATCAGAGCCGCCACGACGCCAGCACTCATCATCTGCGGCGACGAGGACGATCCGTGCGTGGGCGCAAGCCTGTTCCTGAAGAAGCATCTGCCTGCGGCAGGGCTCGCCATGTTTCCGAAGTCCGGCCACGTGCTCAATCTCGAAGAGCCCGCGCTGTTCAACGAAACGGTGGAACGGTTCGTCACGCTGGTGGAAGCGGGAAGATGGCCAGCGCGCGATCCGAGGTCACTGGCGGCGCATTAGCGCGACGGCGTCGCCACACGCTCCGTCGCGTAGCCCGGATGGAGCGAAAGCGTAATCCGGGGCCTTCGCGTCCGCGGATAGAATCCCGGATTGCGCTGCGCTCCATCCGGGCTACGGGCGGACCTACTTCCTGCCGCCTCGCGTCAGCAAGAACACACCCTGCTCGCCGAACAGATTCCACACCCACCACGGCATCCGCAGCCGCAGCGGGCGGCCGTAGAGGTCGAGCGCCTCGGCACGTTCCATCTTGACGTCGATCGCGTCGCAGAGCTCGACGAAATCCTTGATGGTGCAGAAATGGATGTTGGCGGTGTCATACCAGCTTGCCGGCAGGTTCTCCGTGCGCGGCATGTGGCCGCCGATCAGGAGTTGGAGCCGCATCTTCCAGAAGCCGAAATTCGGGAACGACACGATGGCGCGGCGGCCGATGCGCAAGAGATTCTCGAGCACGACCTTGGGCTGCCGCGTCGCCTGCAAGGTTTGCGACAGGATCACGTAGTCAAAGGCGTCATCCGGATAATTCACGAGGTCGGTGTCGGCATCGCCCTGCACCACCGCAAGACCCTTGGCGACGCAGCGGTTGACGCCCTCGCGCGACAGCTCGATGCCGCGGCCGTCGATGCCGCGGGTTTCCAGCAGCTGGAGCAGGTCGCCCTCGCCACACCCGACGTCGAGCACTTTCGAGCCCGGCTTGACCATCTCGGCCACCAGCACATGGTCGGCGCGAAAATCGCCGGGCTGCCCGGTCGCAAGGCCGCCGAGCGGCAGCGCTTCCTGTACAGACATGACTAGCCGTCCTTTAAGCTTTCTTGGCGGTGAGCCCGCGCGCCTTGCCTGCCGACTGCAAGAACGCACGGGCGATGTCGAAGAACTCGGGCACGTCGAGCAGGAACGCGTCGTGACCGCGATCGGTCTCGATCTCGGCGAACGACACCCGCGCGCTCGACGCGTTCAGCGCGTGCACCAGCGCCCGCGATTCCGAGGTCGGGAACAGCCAGTCGCTGGTGAAGGAGACCACGCAGAACCGGGTCTGGATTCCCGCGAACGCCTTCGCCAGCACGCCGCCATGGTCGCCGGCGATGTCGAAATAGTCCATCGCGCGGGTCAGATAGAGATAGGAGTTGGCGTCGAAGCGTTCGACAAAGGACGAGCCCTGGTAGCGCAGATAGGACTCGACCTGGAAGTCGGCGTCGAACGAGAAGGTCGGCAGCTCGCGGTCCTGCATCCGCCGTCCGAATTTGCGATGCAGCGCTGCGTCGGAGAGATAGGTGATGTGCCCGGCCATGCGGGCGACGGCGAGGCCGCGATGCGGATGGGTGCCGTGATCAACGTAGCGTCCGCCATGCCATTCCGGATCGGCCATCACCGCCTGCCGGCCGAGTTCGTGGAAGGCGATATTCTGCGCCGAATGGCGCGTGCTGCATGCGGTCGGGAGCGCGGAGAAGACGCGATGCGGATAGGCCGCGGTCCATTGCAGCACCTGCATGCCGCCCATCGAGCCTCCGACGACGCAGAGCAGCGTATCGATGCCGAGGCGGTCGAGCAGCATGGCCTGGGCTCGCACCATGTCGGGGATGGTGATGATCGGAAAATCCAGGCCCCACACTTTGCCGGTCGCCGGATTGGTCGACGCGGGGCCGGTCGAGCCCATGCAGCCGCCGATGACGTTCGAGCAGATGATGAAATACTTATTGGTGTCGAGCGGGCGGCCGGGCCCCACCATGATTTCCCACCAGCCCGGCTTACCGGTCAGCGGGTGCACATTGGCGACGTGCTGGTCGAGCGTCAGCGCATGGCAGATCAGGATTGCGTTGGACCGCTCGGCATTGAGCTCGCCATAGGTCTGGTATGCGATCTGGAACGGGGTGAGATCGACGCCGCAATCAAGCGGCAGCGGCTGGTCGGCACCGAAGCGTGCGACCTGGGAGCTCGGATGATCGACTTCGTGCGAGCGCTCGTCGGCGCTGATCGCGGGACTGGGAATTGGCTTGATGCCCATCTCTGACCACTGACTCGTTTGCGATCGGGGTCCGATCGCGACTGACATCAGGCCATGAAAAACCCGGCCTGAACGATAGGTTCGGCCGGGATCGAAAGGGTCCCCGGCCTGTTTAGCGAGTTTTTTAACGTGGCTGCAAGCCGGCCGGCTCAAATGACCACGGAACGGGTAAAAACTACCGTCTCGGACGGTTTTCGTCAAGTCGCGGCCCGGATCAGCCAAATTCGCCTGTCGCGCCACGGGCGGAAAGGGCCCGATTTCCCTTTGCATTTCTCTTTGCTTTCGCAGCCCCGACTGCCTAATCAGGATATCCATCACAGCGGTGACAGCTCGACTGATCCGCATTGAACGCCTCGCAACAGCACCTCACAGACATGTCCCAACGTCCGCCCGCGCCACCATCGCTCCAGGAATTGCGCAAGGAGATCGACGCGATCGACGAGGGCATGCATCGCCTGCTGATGCAGCGCGGCGACATCATCGACCGCCTGATCCAGGTGAAGCAGACCCAGGAGGTCGGCTCGGCGTTCCGCCCGGCACGTGAGGCCTCCATGATGCGCGACCTCGTGCAGCGCCATCGCGGCATCCTGCCGCTCGACACGGTCGAGAGCATCTGGCGCGTCATCATCGCGACCTTCACCTATGTCCAGGCCCCGTTCTCGGTCCACGCCGACATCTCGGCGAGCGAGCCGGCCATGCGCGATTCCGCGCGATTCCATTTCGGCTTCACGGTGCCTTATGTCGCGCATTTCAGCGCGCAGGCGGCGGTCGAGGCCGTCGCGAAGTCCAAGGGCGATCTGGCGCTGGTCTCGGCGACTTCGAGCCGCACGCCGTGGTGGCTGTCGCTGGAAGAAGCCGGCGCGCCAAAGATCATCGCGCGACTGCCCTTCGTCGAGCGCGCCGACCATCCGGCGGCGTTGCCCGTGTTCGCAGTCTCGCGCGTCGCCGACAGCGCGCTGGTGACGGAGGTCGAGACCTTCAGCGTCCGCGTGTCAGGGTGGAACGCCGAGGTCGCACGCGCCCTGTCGCCGCTCGCCGAGATCGTGGCGGTGCCTGACACCGCCTTCGACGGCGCCGCGCTGCTGGTCTCGGTCACCGCGACGAGCAGCCTCGACAAAATCAAGGCTGCCCTGATCGAAGCGGGGGCCTCGGTGCGCTCCACGGCCCTCGTCGGCAGCCACGCAACGCGCTATACGGTGCCCCCGACCGGGTCGAAATCGTAAGTCGCGAACCGCTTAAGCCAGTCCGGAGTTGAAGATGTCCCGCCCCGTGCCAAATCCCGGCATTCTCGATATTGCGCCCTACACGCCCGGCAAGACTCCGGTGGCAGAGCCCGGCCGCAAGGTGTTCAAGCTCTCGGCCAACGAGACGCCGTTCGGGCCCTCGCCGAAGGCGATGGAGGCGTTCAAGAACGTGGCGGATCATCTGGAAGACTATCCGGAAGGGACCTCGCGCGTGCTGCGCGAAGCGATCGGGCGCACCTTCGGGCTCGACCCCAACCGCATCATCTGCGGCGCCGGCTCGGACGAGATCCTCAATCTGCTCGCCCACACCTATCTCAGCCACGGCGACGAGGCGATCTCGACCACGCACGGCTTCCTGGTCTACCCGATCGCCACCATGGCGGTCGGCGCGAAGAATGTCATCGCGGCCGAGAAGAACCTCACCTGCGATGTCGACGCCATCCTCAAGGCGGTGACGCCGAAGACAAAGCTGGTCTGGCTCGCCAACCCCAACAACCCGACCGGAACCTACGTGCCGTTCGACGAGGTCAAGCGCCTGCGCGCCGGCCTGCCCTCGCACGTGCTGCTGGTGCTGGACGCAGCCTATTGCGACTACGTCTCGCGCAACGATTACGAGATGGGGATCGAGCTGGTGGCGACCACCGAGAACACGGTCGTGACCCACACCTTCTCCAAGATCCATGGTCTCGCGGCACTGCGCATCGGCTGGATGTTCGGCCCCGAGCACATCATCGATGCGGTCAACCGCATCCGCGGTCCCTTCAACGTATCGACGCCGGCCATGTACGCCGCCGTTGCCGCGATCGAGGACACCGCGCACCAGGCCATGTCGAAGCAGTTCACCGAGACCTGGCGCAACTGGCTGACCGAGGAGATCGGCAAGCTCGGGCTGAAGGTGACGCCGAGCGTCGCCAATTTCGTGCTGATCCACTTCCCGACCGAGGGCAAGACCTCGGACGCAGCCGACGCCTTCCTCACCAAGCGCGGGCTGGTGCTGCGCGGCTTGAAGAACTACGGCCTGCCGCATTCGCTGCGCATGACCATTGGCACCGAGGAGGCCAACCGCCTCGTCGTCGAGGGCCTGCGCGACTTCATGGCCGGACGATGAGCGCGACCCCGCACTTCCGGCGCGTCGCGCTGATCGGCTTCGGCCTGATCGGCGGCTCGATCGCGCGCGCCGCGAAGCTCCAGGGCCTGGCTTCCGAGATCGTCACCACCGCGCGCTCGGAGAAGACGCGCGCGCGCGTGCTCGAGCTCGGCATCGTCGATCAGGTCGTTGCGACCAATGCAGAAGCCGTGAAGGACGCCGATCTCGTTATCCTCTGCATTCCCGTCGGCGCCTGCGGGCCGGTGGCGCAGGAGATCGCCGCGCATCTCAAGCCTGGCGCGATCATCTCCGACGTCGGCTCCGTCAAGGGCGCCATCGTCAGGGATATGGCGCCGCATCTGCCGAACGGCATCCATTTCGTGCCAGCGCATCCCGTCGCAGGCACCGAGCATTCGGGTCCGGACTCCGGCTTCGCCGAGCTCTTCATCAACCGCTGGTGCATCCTCACCCCACCGGAAGGCGTTGATGCGGCTGCCACCGATCGCCTGCGTGCGTTCTGGGCCGCGATGGGCGCCAAGGTCGAAATCATGACGCCGGATCATCATGATCTCGTGCTCGCGATCACCAGCCATCTGCCGCATCTGATCGCCTACACCATCGTCGGCACCGCCGATGAGCTGGCGCAGGTGACGGAGTCCGAGGTCATCAAGTTCTCCGCCGGCGGCTTTCGCGACTTCACGCGCATCGCGGCATCCGATCCGACGATGTGGCGCGACGTCTTCCTCGCCAACAAGGAAGCCGTGCTGGAGATGCTCGGCACTTTCACCGAGGATCTGGCAAAGCTCACCCGCGCGATCCGCCGCGGCGACGGCGAGGCACTGTTCGACCACTTCACCCGCACCCGCGCCATCCGCCGCGGCATCGTCGAAATCGGCCAGGACTCGGCCGCACCCGACTTCGGCCGGCCGCACGCGCAGCTCGGGAACAAGCCGTAGCGCTGAAGTAGCCCGGATGGAGCGCAAGCGTAATCCGGGACCTCCGTCGCTTGAGGCAAGATTCCCGGATTGCGCTTCGCTCCATCCAGGCTACGAGCCTGCGTCGCTCCGTGACTAGAACGGATAGTAGCGGATCTGCGTCATGACGACGTTGTCGTCCGTCCTCGGAGCGCCGCCGACGCCGGCGAACGCGACCCGCTGGGTGTAGGAATACTGCAGGCCGGCTTTGAGCGTACCGAAATTGCCCTGGTAGACGGTGTCGTAGATCCCGGCCGTGATCTGCCGGACCTCCCTGGTGTTGCCGTTGCAGGTCGCGGCTGCCGAGTTCTCGGTCAAGCAGCCGGTGTTGTTGTAGAGCGGATTGCCGTAGCCGAACGGCACCGTTCCAACATTGGCGAAATTCGCCTTGGCCTTTTCGAGGCCTGCATAGGAGTAGACATCGAGGCTGGGCGTCGCGTGCCAGATCAGGCCAACGGCGGCCGCCGTGATCGTCAGCGGGAGGATGGTGCCTTCCTGCGCCACCGCCGCGTCAGGGAACGGCGTTGCCGTGAAGCGGCCGAGCACGCCGTGCGAGCCATAGAGCTGAAGATCGAGGGTTTTCGGAATCAGCTCGGCGAAGATGTGACCGCCGAAGCTTCCGGTGTCGTAGGTGTGGTTGGCGTTGTTGAAGCGGTCGAACAGCTGGCGGTAGAGTGCCCACGCCTCGACATGCAGCTTGGTGGGCCCGAGCCGTGGGTCCCACGCTGCCTTGACGGTGACATCAGGCACTTGATTCAGACTGACATTGTTGAGGTTGTTGAAGAAGCTGCCGCCGGGACCGGTCAGGTTGACCTGAAGGTTCGGGTTCAGCACGCCCTGTGGTCCGATGGCGGGTGTGCCGACGGCCGGGACGTTGCCGCCGAAGAACGCTGTCTGGGCATTCTCGACCGAGGCAGCCAGCTTGAACTCCGGTCCGATGTCCTGCCAGACGCGCAGCCCGGGCTGCCGTGCCGCAAGAAATCCCGGAACGGATTCGAAGTCGATCACGCCGGGCGCGTCGACGCCACGAGGATCGATGCCGGACTTGGTCGGCGCGTTGAGCGACCAGGATTGCCCGGCGAGGAAGTGAAGACCGAGATCGCTGCGGTCCAGTTCCAGGCTAAGCTGCCGCATGCGCGGATTGAACGAGTTGGTCGCAACCGAGCTCGCCGTCTGAGCCGCACCTTCGAAATCGATCTCGCCATAACCCGCGAGGTGCGTGTCGGCATCGGCATTGCCTTCCGCCAAGACCGAGAACCTGCTCTGGCGCGCGGAGAAGCGCGTTTCCGGGATGTTGAAGTTGCGGCTCTGCTGATAGGGGATGAAGTTGTAGACCGAGCCGGTATCGGAGGCGAGATTCCGTGAGCGGTAGATGCCGGTGAGATCGACCCAGCCACCGAATGTCAGCGTCACGCCCTTGTAGCAGACCTTGCCGGCCGCACATGGATCGGCGGCGAGCGCCTTATAGCTTGCAGGTAACTGAACGGTTTTCGCCTGCGCTTCAACCTGTCGCGTCTTGTGCGCCTCGGAGTCCACGCGCTGCTGGAGCTCCTTCAGTTTCGCCTTCAGCGACTGGATTTCGGTTGTGACATTGTCGTCGGCACGCGCCTGCCCTGAACAGGCAGCGAGAATGCCCAGCATCAGCCCGCAATTGATGATCCGCACTTGAAGCTTCCTCCATTTGGGAAGCGGATTGGATTCCGCGCGCCGGCTCCGGCGCATGCATGCTTCCCTGGTGTGGAGTGATTTGAATGCGGCTGCGGTTATTCGCGGCGCCGGGCATCTTCTGCATCACTTTTTCCTGACGATCCTGTTCGGAATATTTTCGTTGGCTGCCGATCCGCACGCGCGATTGTCGTGATTGTCCAAGGCAACTTTCAAGGCAACGCGCATTGGGCCCGGCCGGGACATGACCGGGCCCAGTTCACGACGGGCAAGTGGTGGATGGCGGCTATTTGCCCTTGGTTGCGCGCATCACCGTTGGGCGCGGTGATTTCGGCGAGGGGACGAATGCCATCGTCTCGCGCGTCGTGGGATTTGAGATGTTGCGATCACCGTTCGGATAGATCGAGGCGTATGCGGCCGGCTCCTGCGACTGCCATTGCCACTGCGCGAACGCTGGCGTCGCGAGCGTGGTCGAGATGGCGATAGCGGCAATGAACAGCCTGGATTTGGTCATGATATCTCTCCTGCCTGGGCGACCGCATCATCGTGCGGCCGACATGGAGAGAGAGCGGAGTTTGCGGCTCCGCATTCCCGGCGGGTCATCACGATCCGGCGAAGCGGCCGTGAGTTCAGCTCGTAACGCGGATGGAGGAGTTACGACAACTGAGGGCGGCGAATGGAGAGAGGCGACTCTGAATTCATCCTACTGCTTCGCGCTGCGACCAAACTTTCCCGGCTTGAACAGATCGAGGTCGATGGCCTGTCCCATCGCCAGATATCCGGTGCGGTTGGGATGAAGCTTGTCGCCGGCGCCGCCAGTGGTGCTTTCGGGAACGAACTCCGGCTTGAGGCCCCCCGAGGCCGGATCGAGCGTCGCGCGATCAAAATCGATCACACCGTCGAATGTCCCCGAGCTACGGATGAATGCGTTGAGCGCCTTGCGCTTGTCATCCTGTTCGGGAAAACCATGGGCCGCGCTGGTGCTGCCCAATGCCGAAACGACGGTGGCGCCAATGATCCGGACTTGCGGCCATTTCGCACGTAACCTCGCGACGCCATCCTTCATCGCGGCGATGACCTGGTCGGCGGTAAAATTGCCGTTCTTGCTGAAATCGTTGATGCCCTCCAGCCAGATCAGGCTCGATATGCCGGACAGCGACAGCACGTCGCGCTCGAGCCGCTGGCCCGAAGCGGGGCCGCCCGCGTACGGTTTGTCGGGACCATATTCGGCGGGGCCCGCGATTTGGTTGCCACCGATGCCGCCATTCACGACGGCGACCTTGTTGCCGTAGACCGACTTCAGGCGACGCGACAGCACGTTGGGCCAGCGATCGTCGCCATTCATGGTTGAGGCGGTCCCGTCGGTAATCGAATCCCCAAACGCCATGATGGCGAAGGCATCGGCAGGCGCAGTCATCTCGATCGCATCGAGAAAGAACCACGACGCAGTCGCATAGGGGAAGGAAGCCTCGTCTTCCAGGGCGCCCTTCGCGCCGGCGCCGGGCGCACTGACATAGGAGGTGGTCAGCGCTTTGGCGTGCCAGGTCATCGGGCCGCTCTCGCCGGCGACATGAAAACTGACCGCAAGCCGGCGGCCGGCGAGATCATCAGGCCGCTTTGCAAACGGCAGCGTGATCGCATCGCTCCAGACCGAATTCCCCGGCGACACCGTAACGGAAGGCGTGCCGGCGAACGTAACGGGAGTGTTGGAGCCGCGGATCAACGCGGCACTGCCCGATTGCAGGCCGAGGTAAACGCCGTCAAAGGTGACGGGTTTGGTGCCGAAGGCGTTGCTGAGCCGGATGCGGGCCTGACGGCCCCAGATATCCGGCCGAACGATCAGGCGAAAGGTCTGGTCCCGCGCACCGGCCGCAGGCTCGGGAAACGCGAATTTCTGTTCGGGCTGGACAGACGGATTGCCGACGGGGTATGGGCCCTGAACCGCGCCCGTCCAGGACACCACCCAATGTTCGCTATCCTTGGCGGTTGCGGTCTGAAGCGAGGCGACGAGCAGCGATGCTGCGACGAGACAATTCAACGCGTGCATTGTTTCCCCCGAACCCCAGATAATTTGGGCGCGACTTTAGAGCCGTCAGTTGGCCTTCAATAGGGCGGCAGAACGCTACCTGTCCAGCCGCAACTGAGACACTCCTCGCCCGACGCCGGAGACGACCCCACAGGTTGCGTCACCGGCGCCAACAAGAAGCGCTTCGGAAGCCATCCGTTCACAGCCTCGAACGCGTCAGGCGGACCAAGCTGTCCGCCCGGCAGATTTATGAATTCACGATCTAATACAGCGGCGGGATCTGGCCGACCTTGACCGGGCCGAGCAGCACGGCGCCGTCGGCGAACTTCAGCGGGAAGCTGCGGGCCTTCTTGCCTTCCAGCGTGCTCTCGGTGCCGATCGAATTGATGCCGGCGGCCACGCCGGCATTGGCGTTCTGCTTGATGACCTTGCCGAGGCCGGGAACGGCGCGGTCGAGCGCACCGAACAGATTGTTGAGGTCCTGCGACTTCACGCCGGGCGCGACGCGATCGAGGGTTGCCTGTGGCACCCCCTCCTCCAGCATCTTCTCGATGCCGAGCGCGGGGATCACGCGCTCGAGGCCCGTCACGGTCATCTGCAATTCGCCATCGAGACGGCCGTTGGCCGAGAGCCCGAGCGTGCCGGCCGCAACCGCGATCATCTCGCCCTGCTGGATCCGGGACTGCACGATCTCGATATGGCCGCCGGCGGCCTGGATCTCGCGGAAGCGCTGCGGCCACGGCTTTGGCGTGAGGTCCGACAGTCCGGTGATCTTCGCTCGCGTGTCGGCTTCGAACGGCTCGGCGAGCAGCGGATGAACGCCCTGGATGCTGCCCTGCGCGATCTGGAGCACGGTCTCGATCACGGGATGATCGGACGGCGATCCATCCGCGAGGCGTCCATGCAACTCGACCTGTTTCGCGCGCGCGAGCGGCACCTGCACGCTGCCGTCGACACGATTGACGGTCGGCTCCTCGAACACGATCGAGGCGCGCTCCGGCACAGCGGGCAGGCCGACCACGCTGCTGCGACCCTTGCTCCAGTTCACCACGAAGGTGCTTTGCGTGACGCCGTCAGTGAGCGTCGCGGGTGCGGTGAATTCGGCGATGACGCGCTTGGGGTCGTAGACCTGGGCGACGACCAGGATGTTGTCGAGCTTCGCCGTGAACGGCGTCTTGCTGGCATTCTGCGACACCAGGGCGACGCTGGCGCCCGAACACTGGACCTCGAAGCGGAAGGGGAAGCCCGCGATCGAGCGCTTGGCGCAATCATAGACGCGGCCGGATTTGGCCTCCTGCGCGCGCCAGGCATCGGCGGCGATTTCGGCCTGCGACGCGGCATAGAACCAGAAGCAGCTCCACGCCACCGCGAGGATCAGGAGGATGACAGGGGCGATGAAAAGGCCCCAGCGGGAGCGCCGGCGTGCGGCAACGGTCATATCGGACATGCGGCGACCCTTTGACCCCTGATTTTGTCAAATGTAAGCGAGGTTGGCGTGCTCCGAAAGGCGGAGAATTCGCTTCGCTTGGGAGCGCGGTTCTGGTAGCCGTGCCCGAAATGTCGGAAATCACCCTCCCCTCCGTCACCACTGCCAAGGGCGACCTCTGGGTGTTCGGCTACGGCTCGCTGATGTGGCGGCCGGGCTTCGAATTCGAGGAGCGCGTCCCGGCACGGCTGGTCGGCGAGCACCGCGCGCTCTGTGTCTATTCCTTCGTCCACCGTGGCACGCCGGAGAAGCCGGGCCTGGTGCTCGGCCTCGACCGCGGCGGCGCCTGCCGCGGCATCGCCTTCCGCGTCGCCGAAAAGAACCGCGCCGACGTCGTCGCCTATTTGCGCGCGCGCGAGCAGGTGACGTCGGTCTATCGCGAGGTCATGCGCTCGGTGTGGCTGGAGAACGACGCGCGGCAGCGCGTCTCCGCGCTCGCCTATGTCGTCGACCGCGGCCATGTGCAATATGCCGGCCGGCTGTCGCTCACCGACCAGCATCGCCACGTGCTCCAGGGCCACGGCCAGTCCGGCGCCAATCGCGATTACGTGACCGCGACGGTGAAGGCGATCGAGGCCGAAGGTTTTCGCGATGCGCAGCTGCATCAGCTTGCCATGATGCTGCATGGGGATGCGCATTCTCCGCACGCCCCGGCTGCGGTGGACGATCGGGAAAACCGCTAGCTCTCCGACGGCGCATAGCTCGGCGCCGAGCCGATCAGCTGCTCCTGCTCCTTGCGGCCGGCTTCGACGAGGCGGCCGGTCGCGTCTTCGATCGCCGCTTGCACACGGGAGAGAAACTGGTCCTTAGGCAAACCCGGCGGCAGCGGATCGAGGAATTCCACCACCAGCGTGCCGGGATAGCGCATGAAGGTGCGGCGCGGCCAGAACAGGCCGGAATTGAGTGCGATCGGCAGGCACTGCGCGCCGCAGGACGAATAGATCTGCGCGAAGCCGCTCTTGTAGTCCGGTGGCGCGCCCGGTGCGCGGCGCGTGCCTTCGGGAAAGATCACGAGCTGCCCGCCGCTGCGCACCGCCTCCCGCGCCCGCCGCGTCATGTCCAGCAGCGCCTTGACGCCGGCGTTGCGGTCGATCGCGATCATCCCGGTCTTGACCAGGAACTGACCGAACACCGGGATCTGCATGAGCTGACGCTTGAGGATGAAGATCGGACGGTCGAAGAAGCCCGGCAAGACGAACGTCTCCCAGAACGACTGGTGCTTCGCCACGACGACCAATGGTCCCGTCGGAATCTTGTCGAGGCCGCGGAATTCCACCTTGATGTTGCAGACCGCCCGCATCAGGAACAGCGTCGCCTTCGCCCACCATTGCGCGACCGTGAGCATGGCGCGCGGCGGCAATGCGAAGGTCGGCAGCGCCACGATCGCGAGGCACACCAGCACGGTGTAGAACAGCACGTTGAACACGAGCGATCGCAGGAAAATCAAGAACATCGAGGATCCGATCAATTGCCGATCCGTTGCCGATCCGTTGCCGATCAGTTGGCCTGTGCGGTGGCGGGCCGCTTCGGTTGAAGCCCGGGAGGCTGCTCCGACATCTCGGGCGAAAGGTCAATCCCGAAATCCTCCAGCCGCACCCTGAGCTCGGCCGCGATGTACTTGACATATTCCGACAGCAGCAGCCGCAAGGTGGACGCCGAGGTCCACCACGGCTCCTCGCGCCATTTGTCGCCGACCACCACGAACGGGATCAGCGTCGTCTCCGGCATCGCATGCGAGAATTCCACCAGCGCGCGCGGCATGTGATAATTCGAGGTGACGACGATCAGCGATTTGAAGCCGCGTCCCGCGGCCCAGTGCCGCGCTTCCGCGGCATTGCCGCGGGTCGAGACCGCAGTGCGGTCGAGATCGACGCAGCAACGCATGAAGGACTGGTTCTCCGGCAACGTCCGGGAGATGTCGCTCGCCGTCGAGGTCGGGTGCACGCCGGAGATCAGGAGCCTCCTGCCGTAGCCGGCAGCGAGCAGCTCCATCGCATCCGACACCCGCGAGGAGCCGCCGGTCAGCACCACGATGCCGTCCGCCTTGCGGTCCGGCGCGATCTCGGCGCCGCGCAATTGCGACAGAAACGCGATGAAGCCCGCCGCCGCGCCGACGAAGGCGAGCGCAATCGTCGACATCACGGCCGCGCGCAGCCAGCCGCGCGGCAGTTTCGGCGATCGATCGTCGGTCGGCGCGGTCATGTGATGTCGGTGATCCCTTCCCAGAGATGATTTTAGGACGTTTTGAGGCGAAGTGGAGTCCGGTTTGTCGGCCTCAATCGATGTGGCGAAGCACTGGGGCCGCGAAGTAGATTTCCCCTCTCCCCTTGTGGGAGAGGGTGGCTCGCCGCGATAGCGGCGAGACGGGTGAGGGGTATGTCTCCGCGAACTCGCCTCGACGTTCGTGCACGTGGATAGAACCCCTCATCCGGCGCTTCGCGCCACCTTCTCCCACAAGGGGAGAAGGAAGAAAACCATTTCAATCGACATCATTCAGCGTCGCGAACAGCGTCTGGCGCGAGGCGACCGCGGTGATGGCGCCGATCAGCACGGCCTGCACCGCGAGCACGATGTAGCCGGACGGCCGCAGCGAGAAGGTGCCGAGCAACGCAGCGAACTGGTCGCCGACGGGGGTGCCGGAAAACCAGCCTGCAATCGACTCGGAGAAGCCGAACACCAGCATGGCGGCGCCGCCGCCGATCACGCCGCCCTCCAGCCCCAGCCTGAGGAAATGACGCAGGAAGCGGTTGGCGATATAGCGGTCGCCCGCGCCGACGAAATGCAGCACCTCGACGATTGGACGGTTCGCCGCCATGGCGCCCCGGGTCGCGAACGACACCGAGATGATGGTGGCGACGATGACGAGCGCGAGGATGCCGAGGCCGGCGAGCACGGTGGCGTTGGTCATCGAGCGCATGCGCTCGATCCATGCGCGGTGATCGTCGACGCTGGCGCTTGGCGCCACCTGGGTCACGCGGGCCCGCAGAGCGCCGAGATCGAGCGCCGTGCCGGGCTGCACGCGCGCGATGATCATGCGCGGCACCGGCAGATCGTCCATCGACAGCCCGGTGCCGAGCCAGGGCTCGAGCAGCTTGCCGCTCTCGTCCTTCGTGAACGGCTTGACCTCGACGATGCCGGCTTGCGCGCGCATGGCCTCGGTCACCGCCGCGGTGTCACGTTCGAGATCGCGGCCCGTCTGCGGGCGAACCTGGATGGTAATTTCGCTCGCGACATCCGACTGCCATTCCGCGGCGGAGGCGCTCACCAGCAGCACCGTGCCGGTCGTCATCGACGCCAGGAAGGTCATGATGGCGACGACGGCGACGAGCGCGCGGCCGTGGATCGAGGCGCGCGGCACGATCGGCGACATGTTGCGCGCCCGGGCCGGAAGCGGCGGCCCCTCCTGCCCGAGATCGACAAGCACGCCGCGCTCGTCGGGCCTACTCATAGACGTGCAGCCGTCCCTGGTGCAGCACGAAGCGTCGCGCCTCGTACTGGTCCATCAGGGCGATATCGTGGGTGGCGATGATGACGGCGGTACCTGACTTGTTGAGCTCGATGAACAGCCGCAGCAGGCGGCGGCCGAGCGTCGGATCGACGCTGCCGGTCGGCTCGTCGGCCAGCAGCAGCTGCGGCCGCGAGATCACGGCGCGCGCGATTGCCGCGCGCTGCTTCTCGCCGCCGGACAGGATCGGCGGCAGCGCGTCCATGCGTTCGCCGAGCCCGACCCATTTCAGGAGATCGATGACCTCCTTGCGGTAGCTCGATTCGCTGCGGCCCATGACGCGGAACGGCAGCGCGACGTTCTCATAGGTGGTCATGTGGTCGAGCAGGCGGAAATCCTGGAGCACGATGCCGATGCGCTTGCGCAAGTCTGCGATCTCGTCCTTGCCCAGCTGCGAGATGTCGTGACCGAACAAATTGACGAGCCCCCGCGTCGGGCGATGCGACAGGAACAACAGGCGCAGCAATGAGGTCTTGCCGGCGCCGGACGGGCCGGTGAGAAATTGGAAGGAATGCGCCGGAATCTGGAAGTTGAGGTCGCGCAGGACCTCGGGCCCCAGGCCGTAACGCAATCCGACATTTTCGAACCGAACCAAGCTCAGCTCCGTTCGAGAGAGGCCGCGGGCCGCACGGCTGTGCTCCGCCACACGCGATCAGCGGGTTTTGCGGCCGTTATGGTTTCCGGTTCGTTAACGGTCGTCCTGTAGCATAATTGGTAGCATCTTTCCCGCTCGGTTCTCCGCGACCGTGTCACCGTCACGACTTGGCCATGCATCAGGGCTCGTCCATGCATATCGTCTGCCCTCATTGTACGACATCCTACGCCATCAAGCCCGCGAGCCTCGGGGCGAATGGCCGGACCGTGCGCTGTTCCCGTTGCAAGGAAACCTGGGTCGCCCATGCCGAGGATGCCATCGAGGAGGCATCTGTCCCGGCCATGGCCGCAGCCAGCCGGGGCGACGACCAGTCCGATCTCGCCGAGCAGTGGAACTCCTATGCCCAGGACGACGGTGCCGCTGAGGCACCTGTCGTTGACAGCCCCTCGATCGCCAGCGACTGGCCGGACCAGGAGACCAGCGATACCGAAGACGAATGGTCGGCGGCCGCCCGGTCCGTCGAGGAGGAAGTTGTCGGCGAGCAGCACCAGTCCTGGTTCCGAGGCCTGTTCGGCAGTCGCCGCGGCGCCCGAGTGCGCCGTCCGGTGGCCACCGCGGCCCCGCGAAAATCCCATTTCGGCCTGCCAACTGCCTGCGCCGCCATGGGCGCGCTGGTGCTGGCGCTGGTGATCTGGCGCGGCGACATGGTGCGGCTGCTGCCGCAGACGGCCGCCTTCTACCGGATGGTCGGCCTTGAAGTGAACCTGCGCGCACTGGCCTTCAAGGACGTCAAGCTCTCCAGCGAGACTGTGGACGGTAAGCAGGTGCTGGTGATCGAGGGCGTGATCGTGGGCCAGGGCAAGAAGCCGCTCGACATTCCCCGGTTGCGCTTCGCGGTACGCGACGCGCAAGGCGCGGAAATCTACGCCTGGAACGCCGTTCTGGAACAGACCGTGCTACAGCCCGGCGAGCGCGCCTTCTTCCGCTCGCGCCTGGCCTCGCCGCCGCCGGAGGGCCGCAATATCGACGTTCGCTTCTTCAACCGGCGCGACATCGCTGGTGGCAGCGTATAAGCGATTTCGCAGGTCTCGCAGGCAAAGTTTGTGGCGAGATTGATCCCAAGGTTTGTCTCATGTCCAAGATTCTGATCGCCGACGACGAGGATTCGATGCGCCAGCTGGTGGCGCGCGCCATCGCCATGGACGGGCACGAAATCGTCACCGCGCAGGACGGCGCCGAGGCGCTGGAGATCCTCACGCGCGCGGACGGCGGGTTCGACCTGCTGCTCACCGATATCCAGATGCCAGTGATGGACGGCATCGCGCTGGCGCTTTCCGTCGCACGCGATTTCCCCGATTTGACCATTCTGCTGATGACCGGCTTTGCCGACCAGCGCGAGCGCGCCTCGAACCTCAATGCGCTGGTGCATGACGTCGTGACCAAGCCGTTCTCGGTCGCCGACATCCGCACCGCGGTGGCGGATGCGCTGGCGGCGAAGAAGGGGTAGCAGGCGGGTTCGTAGCTTGTAGCCCGCATGAGCGCAGCGACATGCGGGACCGGCGGCCCCGGATAGCGCTTCGCTCATCCGGGCTACGAGAGCTGCGACAGCCTCAAAAATCCTTCAGCAGCCGCTCAATGTAGTCGAGTTCGATCTGCGGGCGCGAGCTGTCCCCCAAGCGGCGACGGAGCTCCTCGAGGATGCGGCGGACGCGCTGGGCGTCGATCTCGCCGGGGATCTTGACCGTGTAGTCGTCGCTCAGATCGCGGCCGTGAAGCGGGCGGCCGAGCGGATCGGTCTGATTGCCGCCGCTCTGCTGGCGGCCGGGCCGGTTGCCGGGACCATCGCCCTGCCCGTCGCCATCGCCCTGCTGCATCGCCTCGGCCATCTTCTGCGCGCCCTTGCGCAAGGCCTCGAGCGCTTTCCCCTGCGCGTCCACGGCACCGTCCGAATTGCCTTCTCCGAGCTGCGAGCCGGCATCGCCCATGGCCCCGTCGGCAGCGTCCAGACTGCCGTCGTCATCGCCCTGGTCGCCGTCCTGATCGCCATCCTGGCCCGGCTGTCCCTGCTCGCCCTGCTGACCCTTTTGCCCTTTTTGGCCCTGGCTCTTCTGGCCTTTTTGCCCCTTCTGCGTGAGGCCGCGCTTGGCGAGTTCGTCCTGCAGCTTCTTCAGGCGATCCCGCAGCGACTGCTGATCCTGCTGGAGGTCCGACATCGACTGGTCGCCCTGCTGCTTGCCGCGCGAGCGCTCACGCCGGGAATCCTGCCCCTGCTTGAAAGTCTTGTCGCGCAATTGCTGCTGCTTGCGGATCATGTCGCTGAGCTCGTTGAGCGCCTGCTCCATGTCGCTGTCGCCGGATTGCCCGGGCTGCGCCATCTGGAGGTTTTCCATGATCTGCGCGAGCTGCTCGAGCATGCGCTGAGCCGCTTCTTTATTGCCTTCGCGCGCCGCCTTCTCGATTTGCTTCAGCAATTCGTCGAGGTCGCGCTGCGTGATGACGGAACGATCGCGATTGGAGGATTGGCTCTTTTCCGTCGCGCGCTTGTAGTCCTCGAGCTTCTGAATCGCGTCGGATTGATTGCTCAGGCTCTTGCCGGATTCCTTCTGCCTGAGGCTGTCGCCGGAATCCTGCATCGCCTTTTCAGCGCCATCGAGCAGGGCATCGACATCCTGATCCTGCTGGGCAGCCACAGGCGAGACGCCTCCCAACAGGAAGGCGAGGCAGGCGATCGAGATCGCCTTCAAAACTGGCACGCGCGTTAGCTTCCGCATTTACGGTCTCGCGTCGACTGGTTGGCACCGTCGTTGCCCGGCTTCGCCCGGTTGTTTGCCGACTTGCGATAGGCCTGAAGCTGCTCGCGCAACGCGTCCTGCTGCTTCGCCAGCTCTTCGAGCTGCTCGGGCGTGGCGTTCTGGGTCTTTTGTTTCAGCTCGACAGACTTGTCGAGGATGAGCTGAACCTCTGCCGGGAAAGGCTGCCGCGGTCCAAGCGGATTCTGCTCGGCGCGCCGGGCGAGATCGCGCACCTTGCCGGCCATCGCCTCGCGAAGCTTTTGCGTCAGCGCCTTGATCTCGTCCTCGCTGGCGCCGCGTTCCAGCGCCCGCTTGAGCGCGTCCTGGGCCGAACGCAGCGCGGCGTTGACGCTGCCGGCGACACCGTCGTCCTCGATGGTGACTGCGAACGCCCACATGCTTTTCACCACATCGCGCATCGCGTCGTCGGTGCGGGCGGCTTCCAGCTGCAGCGCCAGGCTGCGCAGGCCGAGATAGCAGCCCGCATCCGGCGTGAACAATTCGGGCGCGATCATCAGCGCGTCGAGCGCGGCGTAGACATCCGAATTCTTGTTGGCGTCGAGCGCGAGGATGCGGCGCTGTTCGACCAGCGCGCGCGCGAGCGAGTTGGTGAACAGCCGCTCGGGCAGGCGCATGTTGAAGGGCTCGCTCCTGGCCTCGTTGCCGGCCTCGTCCTTGGCGGTGAGGGTCAGGGTGACGTCGGCGCCGGCATAGGGATCCTCGCTAAGGTCCTTCACCGTCTGGCCGACACCGTTGCGGGTACGTGCATTCGGCAGCACGAGCGGGAATTGCGGCGGCTGGAATAGCGGCCGCGCGGCGGCCTTGGTCTCGGCCTCCTTGCTGCCATCCTTGGCATCGACGGGACGCAGGCCGATTTGCGCGTCGGCGCCGGTGACGCCGTAATCGTCGTCGACCTTGTAGGTGAGCTGGAGTCCGCCACGGGCCTGGCGCTCGGGATCCTTGGCCAGCGCGATCGTCGGCGCGCGGTCCGGCGTTGCCGCAAACGCCCATTGCGGCTGGCCGGAGGGTGCGCGGACATGCGCGGTGCCGTCGCCGCTGATGGCAAAATGCTTCTCGTTGGTACCCTTGGGCGCGGCTTCGGTGGGCGCGACTTCCTTGAGGCCGCCGGAGACGACAACATCAAGGCTGCCGCCGGAGGAGCGAACGATCAGGGTCGAGCCTGCAGGAACGGCGAGCGGGCCGCTGGCCGGCAGCGCGGCGGCCTCCTTGTTCGCGGCCGACAGGATGACCGGCGGCTTGCCGGTGTAGAGCGGTGGCGTGACCCAGGCATCGACGCGAACATTCGTCGGCGCCAGCACGCCGTTCAAGTGGAAGGCGGCCCCGAGCCGCATCGCACGCTCGTCACCGGCGGCGAAGAAGGTCGCCACCAGCATCACCATGACCAGCGCGCGCAGCGCCCAGGGGTCATGCAGAGCGAGCCGGGGCTTCGGCAGACCGGCTCGGATGCGCTTGATCGAAGCCAGCGTGCGCTCGCGCTGCGCCCGCCACAAGGCCTGCGCAACCGGGTCCTGCGAGCTCAGCGTGTCCGTCAGCGTGGTGGCCGGCCGATGACGGATGCCAGAGCCGCGGTCGAGCCGGGCCAGAGCCTCCTCGCGGCTCGGCCAGCGAAAGCGACTCAACGGGAACAGGACGGCAATCGCGATGCCGGCGAAAACCACGAGCCCGATGGCGCGGGCAATGAAGGGCAGCGCCAGCCAGAGGCCGGCCCAGGACACCACAAGGAACAGACCGACGACGGTGAGAAGCCGCGCCAAATTTGGCCAGGCACGCTCCCACGCGATGGCATATGTGGCCCGCTGCAGGGCTTGCGCCAGCTTCAGCCGCGACAGAGCGTCGCCATCGCGGATCGGGTCTGACGGGTCGGGGGTGACGCCGTTCAATCAACTCTCCAGGTTGCCCGGTAGAGAAGCGTACCACAACGGCAGCACTGAGGCATCCGTTCCTGTACGGGAGACACCCCTTTTCTCGCATAACACGAGGACGTGACTGGACCGCCGCAACCCCGTAATTTCCGCGCCGCCAGCCAAGAAAAACGCAAGAGAAGCAAAGGAAACGCCATGGACAAGAAGATGCACGACAAGGGCCTGGAAGTCCGCAAAGCGGTGCTGGGCGAGGCCTATGTCAACAACGCCCTGAAGACCGTCGACGATTTCAACCGTCCGTTCCAGGAGATGCTCAACGAATATTGCTGGGGCACGGTGTGGGGCCGCGAGGAGCTGCCGCGCAAGACGCGCAGCATGCTCAACATCGCGATGATCGCGATCCTCAATCGGCAGCACGAATTCCGCGCGCATCTCAAGGGCGCACTCACCAACGGCGTCAGCCGCGACGAGATCCGCGAGATCCTGATGCAGGTCGCAATCTATGGCGGCATGCCGGCCGCGGTCGACAGTTTTCGGATCGCGCGTGAGGTGTTCGCGGAGATCGACGGCAAGGCGTGAGACGACAACGCTCTCTCCCACGTCGTCCCGGCGAAGGCCGGGACCCATAACCACAGGCAGCCCTTTGGCGATGACTATACGATACCTGACCTTGATCGGTACGTGCGCTATCCGCCAAACAGAGATCACACGGTATGGGTCCCGGCCTTCGCCGGGACGACGCCGAATGTAGGGGCGCACCGCTCGCCAACAACGAAGAACACAAGGAAACACCATGGACATCGGATTCATCGGCCTCGGAAACATGGGTCTCCCGATGGCGCGGCGGCTGATCGAGGCCGGCAACCGGCTCGTCGTGTTCGACACGCGCCAGGAGGTCGTCGACAGGCTGGTGGCGCGCGGCGCCACTGCGGCGACGTCGCCGAAAGAGGTCGCCGACCAGGTCGAGACGGTCATGGCGAGCCTGCCTTCGCTGCAGGCTTCGCTCGCGGTTGCGACGGGGCCGAACGGCGTGATCGAGGGAAGCCGCGTCAAACGCTTCATCGATCTCTCCACCGTCGGCTCGGCGATGGCCGTGAGGATTCACGGCCTGCTCGCCAAGCATGACATCGTGCAGATCGACTGCCCCGTCTCCGGCGGCGTCGGCGGCGCGGAGAAGGGCACGCTGGCGGTGATGGTCTCGGGGCCGAAGACCGAGTTCGAGCTGCTCAAGCCCGCGCTCGACATCATCGGGAAAGTGTTCTTCATCGGCGAGAAGCCCGGCGCGGCGCAGACCATGAAGCTCGCCAACAACTTCCTGTCGGCCACCGCGATCGTGGCGACCTCGGAAGCGGTGGTGATGGGCGTCAAAGCCGGGCTCGATCCCGCCGTGATGATCGACGTCATCAATGCCGGCTCCGGCATGAACACCGCGAGCCGCGACAAGTTTCCGCGCTCGGTGCTGCCGCGCAGCTTCGACTTCGGCTTCGCCACGGGACTGATGGTGAAGGACGTGCGGCTGGCGCTGGAGGAGATGAAGCAGCTCGGCCTGTCGATGGAAGTCGCGGATGCGGTCGGCCGGTTGTGGGAGACGGTCATTAGCGCGGAAGGCGCCGAGTCCGATTTCACCGCGGCGATCAAGCCGATCGAGAAGAAGGCGGGCGTCGTGGTTGGCGGCAGGCCACCCAGCTAGCGCCAACACGAGAACGCAGCGCCGACAACCGGCGCTGCGCTGTCCTCCTTGGATCGATCTGACGAAGACGCAGTTCAAGCCTTGGCGAGATAGGGGATCGTGCCGGCCAAGTCGGTATCGTCGATCAACTGGAAGCGGCTCTCGCTGCCGCCCCTGCGCGCTGCCGCGAAGCGGCCGTAGGCGGGATCAGCGACGAAGGACTCTGCTGCCTTCGCCGTTGGAAACGACATGATCGCGATCAGCGAGGTGTCGAGAGGGGCACCTTCAAGGGTTTTCACATTGCCGCTGCGGGAAAGATACTTGCCGCCATGCTTGTGCACCAGCTCGTGGACGGACGCGGCGTAGTCCGGCACCCACCTTCCGTCAGTCACTTTGATGTCCGCGATCAGATACGCTGTCATGTCGTGTCTCCTGGCTCGAGTTCAGCTCCGCGTTGATACAGGCGGGCATCACTTGGGTGCCAGAACACGGCGCGGCCTCGCCAGTACGGGAACTGTAGCGGGGCGATACAAATACTGAATTGCGCCGCCCTGGATCAGCTCGCCAGCTTGCGTTCCTTGGCGAACGGGCTGAGGCCCAGCCAGCTTTGCATGGCTGCGGCAAGCTGCCGGTCGCCGGTGAGCAGCATCCGCCGGCTTGCGACGGCCGCGCGCACGGTATCGAGTCCCATCCAGATCGCCGTCATGGTGCGCAGATCAACCGACGCGTAAAGGTCGACGTCGAAACCGGGATCAATCGAGCAGAGGTCGACACTGTCGTCGGGATCGACGATCAGCCACCACAACCGCTGCGTCGAAGGCAATTCCGGATAGGCGAACTGCAGCACACTGCGGCGAGTCGGCATCGGCGTGGTGTTCAAATTCCGCCGCATGTCCCACATCAACAGCTGGACATCGAGATGCTGAAGCGACAGATCCGACTCGATGCGGCGCTGGCCCCAGATGCCGAACGCCTCCACGATCGGGCCGAGTTCGCGTCCGGCTGTGGTCAGCAGATATTCGGTGATACCGCGCTCGGAAGCCGACGCCCGGCGCGTAACGATGCCGGCGGCTTCGAGCTCCTTGAGACGTTGCGAGAGCAAGGCAGGCGACATCCGCGGAACGCCGCGGCGCAGCTCGTTGAAGCGCGTCGAGCCGGCAATGAGTTCACGTAGCAGCACGACGGTCCAGCGCGTGCATAATATCTCGGCCGCCATCGCGACCGGACAGAACTGCCTGTAGCTGCCGATGGTCATGCGGGCCTCCGTGACAAGCGAAGGCGCAACCTTAGGGCCGCGGCGCGCGGCTTCCTAGTTCAGTTTCTGTATCAGCAGCGATTCATTCTCTGAACTGGCCGCGGACCGTGGTGAGCGTCTATTCGACCGGCATTGGCAAGCCGGCCGCCGCAATCGCGGCCCGCCGGACACAGGAGATTACCATGAAGAAATACGATTCAGCGGCTTCCAGATTGCTCGTTTCGGTTCGCAGCGCCGCGATTTGCACCCTCGGCCTGGGCGTCGGCGTCATGCCGGCGTCCGCAGCCAATCTGACGAGGAGCATCGAGGTCAGCAGTGCTGCGGCCGAGGTGTGGTCCGTCATCGGGCCGTTCTGCGCGATCAAGGATTGGCTGCCGCCGGTGGGGCAGTGCATTGTGGACGGCAAGTCGCCGCCAACCCGGACGCTCGTCACCAGGGACGGCAAGGCTTCGTTCGTGGAGACGCAGACTGCGCGGAACGACAAAGACTACAGCTATTCCTACGCGTTCCTGTCGAGCCCACTGCCGGTGAGCCAGTACAAGTCGACCATCAAGGTCATGGCAAAGGGTGAAGGCGCGTCGGTGGTGACATGGACCGGCACCTACACGCCCGACCCGGGGCGGGAGAAGGAAGCGGTCGATGCCCTCGGCGGCGTCTATGATTCCGGCCTCGCCGCGATAAGGGACCGGTTCAAGAAGTAGGGGTCAATGCAGCGATGGGCGCAGCGGTAGCTGCGCTCATCGTGGACAATCACAGCCTCACAGCCTCACAGCCACGGCGCCGGCGCATCCATCGCGATCAATTGCTCGACCTCGATGCGCGGACGCACGACCGCGTACTGGTCGCCCTTCACCAGCACTTCGGGCACCAGCGGCCTCGTATTGTAGGTGCCGGCCTGCACTGCGCCATAGGCGCCGGCGGTCATGATAGCGATGAGGTCGCCGGGCTTTGGCGTCGGCAGCGTGCGATCCAGCGCGAGGTAGTCGCCGGTCTCGCAGACCGGGCCGACGACGTCGGCCATCATGGTCGCGCCCCCCTTCGCAGGCTGCGTCACCGGCAGAATGTCGTGATGGGCCTCGTACAGCGTCGGACGGATCAGATCGTTCATGGCGGCGTCGACAATGACGAAATTCTTGCCGTCACCGTGCTTCACATAGATCACCTTGGCGACCAGGATGCCGGCATTGCCGACGATCATGCGCCCCGGCTCGAACATCAGCGTGCAGCCGAGATTGTGGCTGACGCGCTTGACCATGGCGGCATAGGCGTCAGGCGCCGGCGGCGCCTCGCGGTCCATGTAATAGGGAATGCCGAGACCGCCGCCGAAATCCACATGCGAGATGTTGTGGCCGTCGGCGCGCAGCGTTTGCACGAATTCGGAGAGGATGCGGAACGCGATCTCCATCTTGGAGAGGTCGGTGATCTGGCTGCCGATATGCACGTCGGTGCCTGTGACCTCGATGCCCGGCAGCTTCGCGGCGCGGGCATAGACCTCGCGAGCATGCGCGATCGGGATGCCGAACTTGTTCTCGGACTTGCCGGTCGAGATCTTTGCGTGCGTCCCGGCATCGACGTCGGGATTGACGCGGATCGAGATCCGCGCGGTCTTGCCCGTCTCGGTCGCAACGCGCGACAGCAGCTCGAGTTCGGGCTCGGATTCGACGTTGAGGCAGAGGATGTCGGCGGCCAGCGCGGCGCGCAGCTCGTCTTCCGTCTTGCCGACGCCAGAGAACAATATTTTGTTTGCGGGAATGCCGGCCGCCAGCGCGCGCTTCAATTCGCCGCCGGAGACCACGTCCGCGCCGGCCCCGAGCCGGGCCAGCGTGCGCAGCACCGACTGGTTGGAATTCGCCTTCATGGCGTAGCAGACCAGCACCTTCTCCCCGGCGAAAGCGTCGGTGAAAACGCGATAGTGCCGCTCGAGCGTTGCGGTCGAATAGCAATAGAACGGCGTGCCGACGGTTGCAGCCAGCTCGGACAGGTTCACTGCCTCGGCGTGCAGCACGCCGTTGCGATAGTCAAAATGGTTCATGGCGTTGGCTCAGTTGCCCCAGCCTATCGGCTGGGTCTTTCGTCCAGCAGCGGGTCGAGGATAAACGGTTTCTTCCTGCCCTTGGTCGCCGCCGGTGCGGCGTCCGCGCCATAGGTGGGATTGAACACGCTCGGCGTCCTCTGGGCTTCGGCCTCGGTGTCGGTCGGCGGTGCGACGTTGGCTGTGGACGCGCTCGAAGCGGTCGGCGGCAGATCCAGCGGGCCCTTGCGGCCACAGCCGGCAAGCGCGAGCGCCGTCAGGCTCAAGACAATGATGGCCCACCCCGAGCCGGTCGGGCGAAACTTTGACGTCACGACGAAATCCCCACTACGCGCGGCGCACCATACAGAGATTGGCGCGCTCTGGCGAGACCCGGATGACCATGAAACATAAGCGAAATTTTGCCCTCAGCCCAATTTTCGCTCTTTTTCCAGCCGCCTCAGCCAGGCCTTGGCCTGCGCCGCCACGTTCTTCGGCGCGGTGCCGCCGAAGCTGGTCCGGCTCTTGACCGACGATTCGACCGAGAGCACGCCGAGCACGTCTTTCGTAACCTTCGGCTCGATCGCCTGCATCTCCTTGAGCGGGAGCTCGTGCAGCGCCACGCCGCCCTCGGCGGCTTTCGCGACGATGCGGCCGGTGACGTGATGGGCCTCGCGGAACGGCATCTTTAACGTCCGCACCAGCCAGTCGGCAAGATCGGTGGCGGTGGCGTAGCCCTCGCCCGCAGCAAGCTTCATCTTCGCTTCATCAGGCACGAGATCCCGGACCATGCCGGTCATGGCGCGGATCGCGAGCGACAGCGCGGCGAAGCCTTCCATCGCGCCCTGCTTGTCCTCCTGCATGTCCTTTTGATAGGCGAGCGGTAGGCCCTTCATCACGATCAGCAGGCCGTTGAGCGCGCCAATGACGCGGCCGGTCTTGGCGCGCACCAGCTCGGCGGCGTCGGGATTGCGCTTCTGCGGCATGATCGAGGATCCCGAGGTGAACTTGTCGCTGAGGCGGATCATGGCGACCAGCGGCGAGGTCCAGATCACGATCTCCTCGGCGAAGCGCGACATGTGCACGGCGCAGATCGAGGCCGCCGACAGCGTCTCCAGCACGAAGTCGCGATCGGAAACCGCATCGAGCGAGTTGGCCATCGGACGATCAAAACCGAGCGCCTTCGCCGTGGCGTGACGGTCGATCGGGAACGAGGTTCCGGCGAGCGCCGCAGCTCCGAGCGGGGATTCATTCAGCCGCTTGCGCGCGTCCTGGAAACGGCCGCGATCGCGCGCGGCCATCTCGACATAGGCGAGCAGATGGTGGCCGAAGGTCACCGGCTGCGCGGTCTGCAGGTGCGTGAAGCCGGGCATGACCGTCCCGGCATGCTCCAGCGCGCGCTCCACCAGCGCCTGCTGGAACGCGGCGAGCGCGGCGTCGGTCTCATCGAGAACATCGCGGACATAGAGCCGGAAATCGGTCGCGACCTGGTCGTTGCGCGAGCGCGCGGTGTGCAGGCGGCCGGCCGCGGGGCCGATCAGCTCGGATAGGCGGCTCTCGACATTCATGTGAATGTCCTCGAGCGCGCGCTTGAATTCGAAGCCGCCCTTGCCGATCTCTGACAAAATCGTGTCTAGACCCTTGCCGATATTTTTCGCATCAGAGGCCGTGATGATGCCCTGCGCGGCCAGCATCGCGGCGTGGGCCTTGGACGCGGCAATGTCCTGGGCAAAGAGGTGACGATCGACGTCGATGGAGACATTGATCTCTTCCATGATCTCGTCGGGACGTTCCGAGAACCGGCCGCCCCACATCTTGTTGCTCATGATCCCCTGCTCACGCCTTGCCTGTCGCCGCCGCACGTTTGCTGACGGCTGCCAGCCGTATTAAGAGGCCTCTGATAGCCATATCTGCGATCGGATGACAAACGATATGCTCGACCCCAACGACAGGCTCGACCAACGGACAGCACGGTCGGCCACGCGCCGCATCCCCGTCGTCATCGCCACCGTGGTGGTCGGGGGCCTGGCTGGCTTTGCCGCGCTGTACGGGCTGGGCCTGGGCCGGGCCCCATCCGGCGATCCCGCTTGCCGGGCGGCGGTGAACACGGCGCAGAAGATCGCCCCGCTCGCCCATGGCGAGGTGGCGGCGCTGACCATGGCGACCGCGCCGCTAAAGCTGCCGGACCTGGCCTTCGAGGACGCCGACGGCAGGCCGAAGAAGCTGTCGGATTTCCGCGGCAAGACGCTGCTGGTGAACCTCTGGGCCACCTGGTGCGTGCCCTGCCGCAAGGAAATGCCGGCTCTGGACGAGCTCCAAGGCAAGCTTTCGGGCCCGAATTTCGAGGTGGTGGCGATCAATATCGACACCCGCGACTCCGAAAAGCCCAAGGCGTTCCTGAAAGAGGCCAATCTTATCAGGCTCGGCTATTTCAACGATCAGAAAGCCAAGGTTTTTCAGGATCTTAAAGCGATAGGCCGGGCCTTGGGCATGCCCACCTCGGTGCTGGTCGATCCCCAAGGCTGCGAGATCGCGACGATCGCGGGGCCGGCGGAATGGGCGAGCGAGGATGCGCTCAAGCTGATCCGGGCTGCGACGGGCAAAGCCGCCGCGTCGTTCTAAGCGATGATGTTTTAGGCGGTGACGTTGATGTTGCCGCCTACGCCGGCGCCGACATTGGCCAGCGAGGGCTGTCCGGCGCCGAGCAGCGTCAGGACGGTGGATTTCTCCGCATCCGCATTCTGCTTCATCAGCGTCGCCGAGATATTCGACTGCAGCGCGCCTTGCTGAGAGGCCAGCATGCTGCTGACCATCGCCATCATGTCCATTACGCAACCCTCGTACCGCGCGTAACCTAGAGGCGAGCGGTTAACGGGACATGAAAGGTAGGCTTGCTCCGTGTCCCGGACGCGGCGCGGCACGAAGTGATGCACCGCAGAGCCGGGACCCATGCTTCCGCGTGCGCGCGGCCTCTGGGCCCCGACTCTGCAGCGCTTCGCGCTGCGTCCGGGGCACGAGACAGCCTTACCTCGTCGGAACCGGCTTGGCGCCGCGGTAGTCGTAGAAACCGCGCTGGGTCTTGCGACCGAGCCAGCCCGCCTCGACGTATTTGACCAGTAGCGGGCACGGGCGGTACTTGGAGTCGGCGAGACCTTCATGCAGCACCTGCATGATCGACAGGCACGTATCGAGGCCGATGAAATCGGCGAGCTCCAGCGGGCCCATCGGATGGTGCGCCCCGAGCTTCATCGCCGCGTCGATCGCCTCGACGTTGCCCACGCCTTCGTACAGGGTGTAGATCGCCTCGTTGATCATCGGCAGCAGGATGCGGTTGACAATGAACGCCGGGAAATCCTCGGAGACCGCGACCTGCTTGCCGAGCTTGCCGACGAATTCCTTTGACGCCTCGAAGGTCTGGTCGTCGGTGGCGATGCCGCGGATCAGCTCCACCAGCTCCATCAACGGCACCGGATTCATGAAGTGAATGCCGATGAAGCGTTCGGGCCGGTCGGTGGCGGCGGCGAGCCGCGTGATCGAGATCGAGGAAGTATCGGAGGCAACGATCGCCTCCGGCTTCAACACCGCGCAGAGATCGTGGAAAATCTTGCGCTTGACCTCTTCCTTCTCGACCGCGGTCTCGATCACGAGATCGCAGTCCGCGAGGTCGTCCAGCTTCTCGCCGGCCACGATACGCGCCATCGCCTTGGCTTTGTCGTCCTCGCTGACGGCCTTCTTGGAGACCTGGCGCGTCAAATTGCCGTTGATCGTGGCCATGCCTGACTTGAGGCGGTCGGTCGAAATGTCGTTGAGCACCACGTCGAAGCCGGCCAACGCAGCGACATGCGCGATGCCATTGCCCATCTGCCCCGCGCCGATCACGCCGACCTTCTTGATTACTGCCGCCATAATGTCATCCACCGGAACGGCGCGCTATCAACCGCGCCTGCCTATCCCCCTGAGCCGGGAGGTCTGATTTAATCAGAACCCGGCCTCGAAACCTAGATTGGATCGCTTCGAAGGCGTGTCCCGCGCCAAAGAAAACGCCTCAAAAAGCAACACCGGCCGGAGTTTATAGCTCCGGCCGGTGTTTTAGCGCGTTTTACTTGCCGAGCTTGCCGAGTTCGGCCGTCAGCTCCGGAACCGCCTGGTAGAGGTCGGCGACCAGGCCGTAATCGGCAACCTGGAAGATCGGCGCGTCCTCGTCCTTGTTGATCGCGACGATCACCTTGGAGTCCTTCATGCCGGCCAGATGCTGGATCGCGCCGGAAATGCCGACCGCGACATAGAGCTCGGGGGCCACGACCTTGCCGGTCTGGCCAACCTGCCAATCGTTCGGCGCATAGCCCGCATCCACCGCCGCACGCGAAGCGCCGACGCCGGCGCCGAGCTTGTCGGCGAGCGGCTCGATGTACTTTGCGAAGTTCTCCCGGCTCTGCATGGCGCGGCCACCGGAGACGATGATCTTGGCCGAGGTCAGCTCGGGACGATCGCTCTTGGCGACTTCCTCGCCGACAAAGGACGACAGGCCCGGATCGGCCGCCGCCGCGACGCTCTCGACCGACGCGCTGCCGCCTTCGCCCGCTGCGGCAAAGGTGGAGGTGCGCACCGTGATGACCTTCTTGGCGTCCTTCGACTTCACCGTCTGGATGGCGTTGCCGGCGTAGATCGGACGCTCATAGGTGTCGGG
>NZ_JBVVOS010000004.1:0-393795 GCF_055807515.1 Bradyrhizobium sp. Kon69
AATCGACCAGACCAGCCCATTTTGATGTGTCAGCTATGTCTCCGAACACCTGTCAGTGATCTGCCCGGTCTAAACATCAAGCCGGGCGATGACGGCGGAGTATGCGGCGACGACCGAGAAAGTCGCCCCTACCCCGCGGCGCCCGCGACCTTCGCCTGCTTCACTGGAGCCACCTCGGTGGTCGCAATCAGGCGCTTCAGCTCGGGGATGCAGGAGCCGCAATTGGTGCCGGCCTTGAGCTTTGCGCCGATCTCGGCGGCCGTGCGCGCGCCTGCGACGATGGTGTCGCAGATGGTGCCGCGGCCGACGCCGAAGCAGGCGCAGACCACCGGACCGGTCGAAGCCGCGCCCTCGCTCGACTTGCCCGACAGCAGCATACGCCGCTGCTCGTCGGTGACGTGGTCGGCGACGAACAGGCTCTTCACCACCTCCCAGTCGCCGGCATCATGCGCGGGGCCGACGAACAGGCAGGTTTCGATGCGGTCGCCGGCAAACGACGCCGCGCGATAAACGCCGCCGCCGAAGTCGCGATAGTCGGCGACGTCCTCGCCGGCAATGCCACCGAGCCAGGTCGGCCAGCGCGACAGGTCCGCATTGTCGGCGAAGAGATAGCCGAAGCCGCCGGTAACAGTGACGCGGGTCCACATCAGGTTCGGCGGCAGCTCCAGCTGCTTGCGCGACAACGCAAAGCCGCGGAAGACGTATTCATAAGGCACGATCGCGGCTGGTGTCGCCTTGGACTCCGGCTGCCCCGAGAACGGATCGGTGAACGGTGCAACCAGCGCCCCGACGCGACCATGCGAGGCGTTCATCGCACTCCAGTGGATCGGCGCGAACAGCGTGCCGCGCTGCTGGCGGTCGCTGACGACGGCCTTGAGAGTGCACTGGCCATAGTCGGTCGTGATGCGGGCATAGCCGTCATGGACAATGTTGTATTTGTTGGCATCGTCGGGATGAATCTCGACGAACGGCTCGGGCAGATGCGCGCCGAGCCGCTGGCTGAGGCCCGTGCGCGTCATTGTGTGCCACTGGTCGCGGATGCGCCCGGTATTCAGCCGCAGCGGCCGCGACGGTCCGGTCTCGCCACGCAGCGCCGGCACTTCCGGCGCGACGAAGCGGCCCTTGCCGTCGTTGGTGAAGAAGCCGCCGGCCGCGAAGAAGCGCTCGCCGGGCGCCTCGCCTTCGCGCGCGGGCCACTGCACGGGCTTCAAGGCGTCGAAGCCCTCGTCGGAGAGCGAGGTCAGCGCGCCGATATCGAAATCGCGGCTGGCATCGTTCTCGAACGCCGAGAGCGCGGCGTGCTCGCGAAAGATGTCGGCTGCGGATTTGTAATTAAAACTGTCGCCGAAGCCGAGGCGTTTTGCGGTTTCGCTCACGATCCACCAGTCCGGCCGCGCCTCGCCGGGCGCCGGCAGGAACGAGCGCTGGCGCGAGATGCGGCGCTCGGAATTGGTCACGGTGCCCGACTTCTCGCCCCAGGCCAGCGCGGGCAGCAGCACATGCGGGCCGGCATCGACCGTATCGTTGGAGAGCACGTTCTCGGAGACCACGAACAGCTCGAGCTTCTTCAGCGCCTCGCGCACGAAGTCCGCGTCGGGCAGCGACACCGCGGGGTTGGTGCCCATCACCCACAGCGCCTTGACCTCGCCGCGGTTGATGGCTTCGAATAGCTGCACCGCCTTCAACCCTTCATGGGTGGCGATGCGCGGCGCCTTCCAGAACCGCCGCACGCGATCGATGTCCGGCGGCGTGAAGTTCATGTGTGCGGCGAGCTGGTTGGCGAGGCCGCCGACCTCGCGACCGCCCATCGCGTTGGGCTGGCCGGTGAGCGAGAACGGCGAGGCGCCGGGCTTGCCGATGCGGCCCGTGGCAAGATGGCAGTTCAGGATTGCATTGACCTTGTCGGTGCCCTGCGCCGACTGGTTGACACCTTGCGAGTACAGCGTGACGACGCGGGGCGTGTCACGGAACATCTTGAAGAAGGTGGCAACGTCCTGCTCGGAGAGGCCGGTCGCCAGTGCGGTGGCGGTGACGCTGCCGGCGATGCTGCGTGCGCGCGCCAGCGCGTCGTCAAAGCCCGAGGTGTTTTGCGCGATATAGTCCTGATCGAGCGCACCATTGTCGGCGAGGTGGACGAACAGGCCGGAGAACAGCGCCGTGTCGGTGCCGGGCTTGAGGCCCAGGAACAGATCGACATCGGTCGCGGTGTCGGTGCGGCGCGGATCGATCACGATCATGCGCGCGCCGCGCTCCCCACGGTTCTTCAACATACGCTGGAACAGCACGGGATGGCACCAGGCGGCATTCGAGCCGACGAAGACGAGAAGATCAGCCTGATCGAGATCCTCGTAGCAGCCGGGCACGGTGTCGGAGCCGAAGGCGCGGCGATGACCGGCGACCGAGGACGACATGCAGAGCCGCGAATTGGTATCGACGTTGGCCGTGCCGACAAAGCCCTTCATCAGCTTGTTGGCGACGTAATAGTCCTCAGTCAGGAGCTGGCCGGAGAGATAGAATGCGACCGCGTCGGCGCCGTCGCGCGCGACGATGTGCTGCATCCGGTGAGCGACGTGATCGAGCGCATCGCTCCAGACCACGCGTTCGAGCACGCCCTTGCAGCGGATCATCGGATAGAGCAGCCGGCTTTCCAGCCCGACGGTCTCGCCGAGCGCCGAGCCCTTGGAGCACAGCCGGCCGAAATTGGCAGGATGATCGGGATCGCCCGCGATCGCCGCGCCGCCCTTGCCGTCCGGCGTCGCGAGCACGCCGCAGCCGACGCCGCAATACGGACAGGTCGTCTTGGTGGCACGGAGCGTGGGATCGATCGCCGTCATATCAAGCCGCCTCAATCAAGCCGCTTTGGAAGGACGCGCGAGCGCGCGGCCGAACATCATGTCGGCGCGGATCGTCGCCACCTTTTCGCGGTTGCGGATCAGTTCGAGATACCAGAGCGCATCAACGGTATCGCCGATCAGCAGGGCGCCGGTGAGCCGGCCCTCGGCGATGACGAGCTTCTTGTAAGTGCCGCGCCTGCGGTCCGACAGCACGAGGCTCTCGCTGCCCTCCCCGCCCATGAAGTCGCCGGCGGAGAACACGCTGACGCCCGACACCTTCAGATTGGTCGAGACCACACTGCCCTGATAGGCCGCGGGACGGCCGGCGAGATGTCGCGCCAGCACGCGCGCCTGCTCGTAAGCAGGCTCGACGAGGCCGTAGCAGGTGCCGCGATGCTCGGCGCATTCGCCGAGCGCGTAGATACCGGGTGACGCCGTCTGCATCTCGTCGTTGACGACGATGCCGCGGTTGACTGCGATGCCGGCGTCCTTTGCCAGCGCAATGTTGGGCCTGATGCCGGCGGCGAAGATCACGGCATCGGCCTCGATGCGGCTGCCGTCGGCAAGCTCGACCGCTTCGACATGGCCCTCGCCGTGGATGCGCGCTGTGGATGCATTGAGCAGGATGCGAATGCCCTTGCGCTCGACCAGCGCCTTGAGCAGGTCGGCAGCGGGCGCATCGAGCTGGCGCTCCATCAGCCGATCCATCAGGTGCAGCAGTGTCACGGGCGCTCCGGCCTTGGCGAGCCCGTAAGCCGCTTCGAGTCCGAGCAGACCGCCGCCGACCACGACGACGCGCTTCCTTGCGGCAGCGAGCGTCAGCAGCAGATCGACGTCGCGGGTGTCGCGGAAAGTGTGCACGCCGGCGAGATCGGCGCCCGGCACGTTGAGCCGCAGCGGCGTCGAGCCGACGGCGAGCACGAGCTTGGAATATTCCATGCTCTCTTCGCCTTCGATCTTGAGCTCGCGTCGGCCGGTGTCGATCTCGGTGACGCGATAGCCGTAGCGCACCGTGACGCCGCGATGGCGCCACCAGTCGGCAGGACGAAGCTCGATCTCGTGCGAACCGGTCTCGCCGGCCAGCACGGAGGAGAGCAGAACGCGGTTGTAAGCGAGCCGTGGCTCTTCGCCGATCACGGCGACCGCGTAGCGGCCGAGCGAAGTCTTGGCGAGCTCGTCGACCAGACGCGCGGCCGCCATACCGTTACCGACGATGACCAGCGGTTCACTCACAACGCATCTCCTATTCGGCGGCCTGCGACTGTGCGCCGTAGGCCTCGGACATCATGTAGCCGGACAACACGCCGTAGGCGTCAGTCCAGGCGGTGGCGAGTTCGGGCGTCCAGGCTTCGCCGAGGCCCTTCTCCAAGGTCCACAGCAAGGTCGCGCCGACCACGGGGTAGTGCTCGGCCTTGGCGCCGTAGCCGACGTGACGCTTCGCAAGCGCCGAGGCCGCGGGAAGAATCGAGTCCAGGTTCGACAGACCGCCGACGACGGCGGCGAGCATGCCCATCAGCTTCTTGCGCTGCTCGGTCATGTCTTCGGGAAACATCGCGCGCACGGATGGCGCGACCTCGAACAGGCGATCGTAGAACAGCACCGCGGCCTGCGCGGAAATCGGCGCGACTTTGGCAAAGCTCTGCTGGACGAGGGTGATCTGTTCTGGCGTCATGATGTTCTCCTGCCTGTTGGGTTTGCCTTGGTGCGCGCCATTGCGAACCAGGTTCATTGTCAAACTGTCGGGCAATGCTTCTCCCCGCGTACGGGGAGAAGCGAGATTCGTACCAAGTATTAGACACGCGCTCCCGCGAGGTTTGACGCGCCTTCACCCTGCGGGCTGCGACGCAGATAGAACCACCAGGTCAGCGCGAGGCAGGAGGCGTAGAAGCCGAGATAGATCGCAAGCGCGAGCTGCGGCCCACCGGTCAGGGCGATCGACTTGCCGAAGCCGGTCGGGATCAGATAGCCGCCGACGGCGCCGACCGCACCGATGAAGCCAACCGCAGCACCACTCTCGATGCTCCCGGTCTTCAAGGCGACCGCGCGCTCCGCATCGCCCTTGCCGCGCACCCTGAACAAGTTCTGCTCGCGGAAGATCGAGGGGATCATGCGATAGGTCGAGCCGTTGCCGATGCCCGTCGTCACGAACAGGACCAGGAACATCGACAGGAAGCCGATGAAATCCTTGTGCCCGACGAAGTAGAGCACGCCGATCGTCGCGCCTGCCATCACGATGAAATTCCAGAACGTGATGACCGAGCCGCCGATCCTGTCGGCGAGCCAGCCGCCGAGCGGCCGCGACAGCGAGCCGACCAGCGGTCCCAGGAAGGCGATCGCAATCGTGACTTGCGGGAACTGGGTCTTTATCAGCAGCGGAAATGCAGCCGAGTAGCCGATGAAGGAGCCAAACGTGCCGATATAGAGATACGCCATGATCCAGGTGTGCTTGCGCTTGACCACCGCGAGCTGGTTCTTGATCGACGACTTGGCCGTGGTCAGGTTGTTCATGAAGAACACTGCGCCGAACACCGCGATCGCGATCGGCAGCACCCACATCAGGCCGGCATTCTGAAGAAAGACACCATCGACCGGCGTTGCCTGGAACAGGTTGATGACGGCGAGCGTCATCAGGATCGGGGTCAGGAGCTGCACGCTGGAGACGCCGATATTGCCGCCGGCTGCATTCAGTCCCAGCGCCCACCCCTTCATCCGGTCGGGGAAGAAGAACGAGATGTTGGTCATGCTGGAGGCAAAATTGCCGCCGCCGAGACCGGCGGTCGAAGCAATCAGCAGCATCAACCAGAACGGCGTGTCGGGCTGGCCGACGAAATAGGCCAGCGAGAGCGTCGGAATGAACAGGATCGCCGCACTGAAGATGGTCCAGTTGCGACCGCCGAAGGTCGTCACCGCGAAGGTGTAGGGAAAGCGCATCAACGCGCCGATCAGCCCGGGCACCGCGACGAGCTGGAACAGCTGGTCGGTGGTGTAGTGGAAACCCGCCTGCGGCAGCTTGGTGGTGACGATGCTCCAGATCAGCCAGACCGAGAAGCCGATATGTTCGGCCACGATCGACCAGATCAGGTTGCGTCGCGCGATGGTCTTGCCGCCCGCATTCCAGAACGCCTCATCTTCGGGGCGCCAGTCTGAAATCCAAGTTGGATTCTTCGTCATTGAGTATCCCTTCCAGACTCACCGCTGCGTCGTTGCAGGCTCAGCCTCCGGCCACGGAGGCGCGCTCCGAGGCTTCACCCCGGTGGCGAGTTACGATGCTGATTGATGATGTTGAGGGACGTCGTCGTTGGCGTCGCAGTTGGTGTTTCAATTTCCGTGCCAACTGCGCGCATTCCGGAAACGCAAGAAATTCAGGAGCTTGTTCGGAGTGCTCCGAATTTTTGCAGGACTATTTCGCACGCAAATTTTGCGATTCGCTCAATCCCTGTGCGGCGCACAAGGATTGAGCTTGATGATTCAAAATTAGGCGTTGCGTCAGCACCCGTTAGTGACGCGTTTACGCGGCCTCGACGAAGCGATGACGCTCATAGAGGAATTCGAGCACGCGCTGCCGGCACTTCAGGTAAGTGGTGTTGGTCGCGAGCTCGAGCCGCTTTCGCGGGCGCGCCAGCGGCACCTCCAGCACCTCGCCGATGCGCGCGCTCGGCCCGTTCGTCATCATGACGATGCGATCGGACAGCAGCACCGCCTCGTCGACGTCATGGGTGATCATCAAAATGGTGTTGCCGAGCTTCTGATGCAGCGCCATCACCGAATCCTGCAAATGCGCGCGGGTCAGTGCGTCGAGCGCGCCGAAAGGCTCGTCGAGCAGCAACACTTTCGGCTCCATGGCCAGCGCGCGGGCAATGCCGACGCGCTGCTTCATGCCGCCGGAGATTTCCGAGGGCCGCTTGTCCTTGGCATGGGCCATCTGCACGAGGTTGAGATTGTGCATGACCCAGGCGTCGCGTTCGGCGCGTTTCTTGGTTTTGGCAAAGACCTTGTCAACGCCGAGCCGGACGTTCTCGTACACGGTCAGCCACGGCAACAGGCTGTGGTTCTGAAACACCACCGCGCGATCGGGCCCCGGCGAGTTCACCTCGCGGTTCTCCAGCAGCACGCCGCCGGTGGTGGCGTTGGTCAGGCCTGCGATGATGTTGAGCAGGGTCGACTTGCCGCAACCGGAATGGCCGATGATCGAGACGTATTCGCCCTTCTGGATGGTGAGATTGATATCCTTCAGCACCTCCGTGGAGGCAGCGCCGCGGGTAAAAATCTTGTCGATGTGGTCGAGCTTCAGATAAGCGGTCATGTGCTTCCCCTTCAGTTCAGCGCGGTGCCGCGGGTGACGATCTTGCCGGCGCCCGCGATCAGGCGGTCGAGCACGAAGCCGATGATGCCGACATAGAACAACGCCAGGATGATTTCGCTGATATGCGAGGAGTTCCAGGCGTCCCAGATGAAGAAGCCGATGCCGACGCCGCCGATCAGCATTTCCGCGGCGACGATGGCGAGCCAGGAAAGACCGATGCCGATGCGAAGTCCCGTGAAGATGTAGGGCGCGGCGGCCGGGATCATGATCTTGACGAAGAATTCGAGCGGGTTGAGCTGCACCACCGCCGCGACGTTGCGATAATCCTGCGGGATGTTGCGGACGCCGACCGCGGTGTTGATGATGATCGGCCAGATCGAGGTGATGAAGATGACGAAGATCGCGGACGGCTGGCCGTCGCGGAACGCGGCGAGCGACAGCGGCAGCCAAGCCAGCGGCGGGATCGTGCGCAGCACCTGGAATAGCGGATCGAGCCCGCGCATCGCCCAGACCGACTGTCCGACCAGGACGCCGAGCGCGATGCCGGCAATGGCGGAGAGCGAATAGCCGAAGGCGACGCGCTGGAGACTGGCGGAGAGGTGCCAGAACAGCCCCTTGTCGATGCCGCCATGGTCGAAGAACGGATCGAGGATCAGCTCCTTGGTATCCTTGAACACCTTCGACGGCGGCGGCAGTGCCGAGCCGGCGCGGCGGCAGACCAGCTCCCACACCAGAAGCAAGAGCGCGATCACGACCAGCGGCGGGATCACGCGCACGGCGGTCTCCCGCGCCATCCGCGCGTAAGTCTCCGAACGCGGCGGCCGCTTCGGCGTCATCGCGACGACCGGCGCGGCAGCGCTCGCGGGCTTCGCGGTCTCAACCTCGATCTTGGTGGCGGGCATGTTCATTGCAATATCTCTCCGGCTGCAAAAGGCGATGCGGCCGCCCGGAGGCGGCCGCTGGCTCCATCAGACTTCGACGCGCTTGATCGCGAGCGACTTCAGATAGGCAGCCGGATTTTCCGGATCGAACACCTTGCCGTCGAAGAAGGTCTCCTTGCCGCGCGAGGTGGAGGTCGGGATCTCCGCGCTTGCGATGCCGAGCGTCTTGGCCGCGTCGCGCCACATGTCTTCGCGGTTGACCTTGGCGATCAGCGCCTTGGTGTCGAAATTCGCCTCGTACTTGCCCCAGCGGATATCCTCGGTGAGGAACCAGAGATCGTGGCTCTGAAACGGATAAGAGGCGAAGTCGCGCCAGTACTTCATGATATGCGGCGAATTCTCGACCACCTTGCCCGGAAGGCCGTAGTCGAACTTGCCGGCGGTGCGGTCGAGCACGTCTTCGACCGGGCAGTTCATCCACTGCCGCTTACCCATGATGGCGGCAAGCTCGGCCTTGTTCTCGGCCTTGTCGGACCATTGCTGCGCTTCCATCACCGCCATCAGCAGCGCCTTCGCGGCCTTCGGATATTTGTCGACGAAGGCGGCGCGCATGCCGAAGGATTTTTCCGGGTGCTTGTTCCAGAGCTCGCCGGTCGTGATCGCGGTGTAGCCGATGTTCTGGTGGATCAGCTGCAGGTTCCAGGGCTCGCCGACGCAGAAGCAGTCCATCGTGCCGACCTTCATGTTGGCCACCATCTGCGCAGGCGGCACCACGATGGTCTCGATGTCCTTGTCCGGATCGATGCCGCCGGCGGCAAGCCAATAGCGGAGCCAGAGGTCGTGCGTGCCGCCGGGGAAGGTCATCGCGGCCTTCACGGCCTTGCCCGAGGCCTTCTTCTTCTCCAGCGCCGCCTTGAAGGGCGTGGCGTCGACGCCGAGCTTCAAGTCGGCATATTCACTGGCAACGGAGATGCACTGGCTGTCGAGATTGAGCCGCGCCAGGATGTACATCGGCGTCGGTTGGTTGTTCTGCGTCACCTTGCCGGCCGAGATCAGATACGGCATCGGGGTCAGGATATGCGCCCCGTCGATGCCGTTGCCTTCCGAGCCGAGCACGAGATTGTCCCGCGTGGTGCCCCAGGAGGCCTGCTTCTGCACGTCGGTGTCGGGCATGCCGTATTTGGCGAACAGGCCCTTGTCCTTGGCGACGAACAAGGGGCCGGCATCGCTCAGCGCGATGAAGCCAAGCTTTGCGCCCTTGACCTCCGGTCCGGCGTCCTGCGCGAAGGCGCCGGCTGGGAAATTCAGCTTCACGGCGGCCAGGAGTGCGGCGGTCGAACCGGCGGCCTTCAACAATTGACGGCGGCTGAGGCCAGTGTCCGACGGCCGGCGGGTGCGCTTGGTCATAGGCGGTATCGTCCTTTGCGTCGTTGCAGAATGATTGTGTCAGTGCACACGAGCAGCCCGTCCGTCCGGCGACGCCTGAAGCAGCGCATGCGAACGCGCGACGGGGAGACCCCCGTCTGGTGGCGTCGGCAATTCGGATGAGAAGTCTCGCGGGACGGCTTCAATGGCGTCGGCTTGGAACTATTCAAGCTTCATGCCAAGCGCGACGCAGCCGAAAACAAATCGATATCAATAGCTTATGTATGCCGCGCCAGTCTGTCGCAGGTCTGCTCCGCTCGTGAAATTTGCGACCTGCCCAACATTTGTGCGGCGCACAAGAGTTGTGCAGCCGCTTAAGCAACAGGCCACTCAGCCCGCAAAAGCCGGGTCAGGAAAAGTCGTATCTTATTGATATCGCTCAGTTCTTATGAGCCCAACGCGCGGCACGCAATTTGCATTAAATTTCGCGTCAACGAAGACTGCGGCTCGACCGCAATGCTGCAGCCTCAGGCGGCTGCAGCACGGAAGCTCATCTGCTTCGCGGCCCTCCCGGCTTCATCCTCGTGACGCGATTCCCAGAGCTTCCAAATCTCTCCGGCTTACGCGCGGCAACCCAGCCCGCACGGCCAATGATGTTCAGTCGCGCTCAAGCAGAGTGTGTCGATCTCACTAGGAAGCAAAAGGAACCATTGATGTCGTATCTCGCGCCTTCGGAATTCGTCACCAAGATGGTGGATGCGGGCGAGTCCAAAGTCTTCATGTCCACCCGCGATACCATCATCCGCGCCTATATGGCCGGCGCCATCCTCGCGCTCGCCGCCTGGTTTGCCGTCACCATCAACGTGAACACGGGGCAGCCGCTGATCGGCGCGCTGCTGTTCCCGGTCGGGTTCTCGATGCTCTATTTGTTGGGCTTCGACCTTTTGACCGGCGTGTTCGTGCTGGCGCCGCTGGCGCTGATCGACAAGCGCCCGGGCGTCACCTTCGGCGGCGTGCTGCGGAACTGGGGCCTCGTCTTCGTCGGCAATTTCGCAGGCGCCCTGACGGTAGCCTTCATGATGGCCTTCGTCACGACTTTCGGCTTCACGCAGGATCCGGACAAGGTCGGCACGGCGATCGGCAATATCGGCGAAGGCCGCACGCTCGGCTATGCCGCGCACGGCGCAGCCGGCATGGCGACGCTGTTCATCCGCGGAATGCTCTGCAACTGGATGGTCTCGACCGGCGTCGTCGGCGCCATGATCTCGACCTCGGTCCCCGGCAAGGTCATCGCGATGTGGATGCCGATCCTGGTGTTCTTCTACATGGTGTTCGAACATTCCGTCGTGAACATGTTCCTGTTCCCCTCCGGCCTGATGCTGCACGCGAAGTTTTCGATCATGGACTATTTGATCTGGAACGAGATCCCGACGGTGCTCGGCAATCTCGTCGGCGGCCTCGCCTTCACCGGCATGACCCTCTACGCCACGCACGTCTTGACCCAGCCGAAGCGCCAGGCGGGCAAGGCCACGTCGCCCCGCGTCGCGGCCTGATACGTCTCGACAGGAGAGCCTCGCCCGATCAGGGTGAGGCTCCCCTTTTGCCGGTGATGACGATGACCCGCGGACTTCAGATCTCGGTCGGCCAGCATTCCGACAAGGGTCGCAAGCCCATCAACCAGGATTTTCACGGCGTCCTCGTTCCGGACGAACCGATGCTGAGCCTGAAAGGCATTGCGGCCGTCCTCGCCGACGGCATCTCGAGCAGCACGGTGAGCCAGATCGCCAGCGAGTCGGCGGTCAAGAGCTTCCTGATGGACTATTACTGCACGTCGGAATCATGGACGGTCAAGACCTCCGCCCGTCGCGTGCTGGACGCGACCAATTCCTGGCTGCACGCGCAGACGCGCAAGAGCCAATATGCCTATGACCGCGACAAGGGTTATGTCTGCACGCTGAGCGCCATGGTCATCAAGGCGACCACCGCGCACATCTTTCACGTCGGCGACTGTCGCGTCTACCGCGTGGCGGGCAAGGCGCTCGAACAGCTGACCGATGATCACCGGATCATCGTGTCCTCGGAGCAGACCTATCTCGGCCGTGCGCTCGGCATCAATCCGCAGCTCGAAATCGACTATCAGAGTTTCGAGATCGAGACTGGCGACACCTTCCTGCTGGCGACCGACGGCGCCTATGAATTCGTCGACGCGCGTTTCATCACGAGTGCGCTCAGCGAGCATGCAGCCGAGCTCGACGGAGCGGCGAAGGCGATCGTCGAGGAAGCCTACCGGCGCGGCAGCGACGACAACATCACGGTCCAGATCCTCCGCATCGATGCGGTGCCGCAGCGCGAGCCGGCCGGCATCTTCAACCAGACCTCCCAGCTGCCGCTTCCCCCGCTGCCGGAGCCGCGGGCACTCTTCGACGGCTACAGGATCGTCCGCGAAATCCACGCCAGCAGCCGCAGCCACATCTACCTTGCGGTCGACGCGGTGACCGAGGAGCCGGTCGCACTCAAGCTGCCGTCGATCGATTTGCGCGACAATGCCGCATACCTCAAGCGCTTCCTGATGGAGGAGTGGATCGCGCGCCGGATCGACAGCCCGCATGTGCTGAAGCCGTTGTCGCAGTCGAAACGGCGTGGCTATCTCTATGTCGCGACCGAATTCGTCGAAGGTCAGACCTTGCGGCAATGGATGACGGACAACCCACGCCCTGATCTCGAAACCGTCCGCGGACTGGTCGAGCAGATCGCCGCGGGCCTGCGCGCCTTCCATCGCATGGAAATGCTGCATCAGGACCTCAGGCCCGACAACATCCTGATCGACAAGACCGGCACCGCGAAGATCATCGACTTCGGATCGGTCAAGGTGGCAGGCGTCGCGGAGGCGGCCCCGCAGGACGAGACCGACGAAATTCTGGGAACGGTCCAGTACACGGCGCCGGAATATTTTCTTGGGCAAGGCGGCTCGCCGCGCTCCGACATGTTTTCGCTGGCCGTGATCTGCTACCAGATGCTGACGGGAAAGCTGCCCTATGGCACCCAAATCGCGAGGATCCGGCGCAAGGCGGACGTGCGGAGGCTCAAATACCGCCCGGCCGAAGACGACAGCAACGTGCCTGCCTGGGTCGATGGCGCGCTCAGACGTGCGCTGCATCCGGATCCCTACAAGCGGCACGAGGATCTGTCCGAATTCGTGTTCGAGCTTCGCACGCCCAATCCGGCCTATCTCGACACGCGGATCACGCCGCTTTTGGAGCGCAGCCCGCTGATGTTCTGGAAATTGACCACGGCAGCGCTCGCCTGCGTCGTCGTGGTCCTGCTTGCGATGTTGCACGCTCGCTGATCAGGGGTGTCGCCACGCAAGCGTCACCACGTGATGAGCGGAGAGCGATGCAGCCAGGTATCGGCGCGCACCTGATCGAGCACGAACGTCGCAACGTCTTCGCGCGCGATGCTGCCGCCATGGAAGCCCGAAAGATCCGTCAGGGCCCGGACCGAGCCGCGGCCGGGCTTGTTATTCAGGATCGAGGGGCGAACCAGGACCCAGTCCAGCCCGCTGTCTCTGACGATGGCTTCCTGCCGGTTCTTGTCCGCGTACACCTTCTTCAGGAGAAGCGGAAAGATCACATTGTCGGCGACAAAGCCGCCGTGCCCGGCACTGTCGCCGGCGCCCATCCCCGTGATGCAAACCAGCCGCGAGACCTGCTCGGCCTTCATCGCGCTCACGAGCGCGCGCGTCGCGGTCGAGAGAAGCGTCACCTCGCGGAACGGGCTCACCGGTGTACCCAGCGCGCTGACCACGGCATCACGGCCTTTGAGGGCTTCGCGCAGGGCTGTTTCATCGCGGGCGTCTCCGACGATGAGCTTCGCCCCCGTGATGTCACGTGCCTTCTCGGCGGAACGCACCAGCACGGTGACGTCGTAGCCTCGCGCCACCGCCTGGTTGACGATCAGGCGACCGGTGGCACCGGTCGCTCCAAGCACCAATATCTTCGTTGCGCCTTCCGGATCCGCCGGAGAAGTGGCGGTTGAAGAGATCATGATAGCATTCCTCGTTGTCGTGATTGGGACGTGCCCGTGCCGTCAGGCAGTGACCGTGATCTCGGAGACGAAGTCGCGATAGGAGCGCAGCGGACGGCCCAACAGCGCGGTCAACCGCTCGACGTCGCCGGCCTCGGGGACCATTCCCTCGGTGAGGAAACGCTCGCTCATCAACCGCATGTCGAAAGCCATCCAGCTCGGCATGAACTGCCTGAGGTTCTTCTCGAAGCCGGCGGTATCGTCACCGGGATAGGCGATCGTGCGGCCCAGCACCTCCGACCAGACGGCGGCGGCTTTCGCGCCGGTCAGCGTATCAGGGCCGACGAGATTGATGCGCGTGAGCGGAAGCGGTGTTGCGGCGCGCTCACGACGGATGAGCTCGATGGCCGCGATCTCGCCGATGTCGCGCGCATCGATCATGGCGAGCCCCCTGCTCCCGATCGGCATCGGGTAGATGCCGTATCCGGTCACCACGTCCTTGATCGTGACATCGTTGTTCATGAAGTACGCCGGGCGCAGGATGGTGGCGTTGAAGCCCATCTGCTCGATCATCCGCTCGACGCCGAACTTGCCGGCAAAGTGTGGAACGTTGACGTAGCGATCGCTGTGGATCACCGAGAGGTAGACGACCCGCTCGACGCCAGCCTCGCGGGCCACGTTGAGCGCGATCAGCGCCTGCGTGAATTCATCCGGCACCACCGCGTTGAGCAGGAACAGGGTCGAGACGCCCTTGAACGCGCTGCGGAGCGCGTCGACGTCGAGCAGGTCGCCCTGCACGACGGTGACGCCTGCCGGGAGGTTTGCCTTGGCAGGCTCGCGGGCGAGAGCACGGACATCGGCGCCGCGCTTGACGAGCTGTTCGACGACGTGGCGGCCGATGGTGCCGGTTGCACCGGTAACGAGGATGGTCATGGGGATCACTCCGGGTTGGGTCAGAAGACATCCGGGAAATTAGTGATCCACAAAAGAACCGATAGCCGCTATATTTGGACAGGCTGTCTCACTGGTGGAACAATGGACCTGCTCGCACTCGCCGATTTCAATCTCGTCGCCCGGCACGGCGGGTTCGGACGGGCCGCACGGGCCGCCGGCCGCCCGAAAGCCACCCTGTCCCGGCGGGTCGCCGAGCTGGAGGCCGCCCTCGACCTCCGCCTGTTCGAGCGCGGCGCGCGCACCCTGAAACTCACGCAAGAAGGGCGCGCCCTTTACGAGCGGACGGGAGCCTTGCTCACCGAGCTCGACGAGACCGCCACAGCAATCGCGTCGGGTGGGGACAGGCCGCGGGGGCTCTTGCGGATCAGCGCGCCTATGCTGTTCTCGCAGACTGCGATGGGAAACCTCGCGGCCGGGTTCGCGCTCAGATACCCGGAGGTCCGTCTTGAGGTCACGACGGAAGATCGCGCCGTCGACATGGTGGAGGAAGGCTATGACCTCGTCATTCGGGTCAATCCCGATCCGGATGACAGCCTTGTCGGACGAATTTTTCTGCGCGATCGGCTGGTGGTGGTGGCGAGCCCGGACCTGAAACGGCCGAGGGACGGTATCGCTGTGCCGGCTGTCATGCGCGGCACGGGCGATCAGCTGACAAGCTGGGAAGTCACCGTGCCAAGCGGACAATCGCGCATCGCGATTGATCCGGTCCTTCGCCTGTCATCGCTCGTCATGGTCCGCGATGCGGTCCGGGCGGGCGTCGGCGCCGCCCGCCTTCCGGTATCACTGGTCAGTCACGACCTGGCTGCCGGCACGCTGGTGCATTGGGGCGACATCGACGGACCGGAGATCGCATTGTGGACGCTCTATCCATCGCGCCGGCTGTTGAGCGCGCGCGTCTCCGCCTTCCTCGACTTCATGAAAGAAGCCTTTCCGATGGGGACGCCTGACGAGCTGGCGGCCTTTATCGGGAGATGAGAGGGCGGCGCGCGCTGCTCGCGCCTGACGGTCAGGCGTGCTCCTCCGCCTTTGTCCCCAGCGGCTTCGGCGCCATGCCGCCGCCGGGCTTGAGGTGAAATTCGTAGCTCATCAGATGCCACTGCCCGTTCGCCTTGCTGCCGTCGGGCATCGCCGCATCCTTGCGCGGCTCGACCTTGGCGACGAGGTCGTCCTTCACGCCGAACACCACGTCGGAATCCAGATATTTGTCGCCGTCCATGAAGACGTGGGTGATCAGCGGCTCGTAGCCCTTGGCATTGACCAGGAAGTGCACATGCGCCGGGCGCATCGGGTGGCGATTGGTCTGCACGATCATCTCGCCGACCGGGCCGTCGGTCGGGATCGGATAGCTGCACGGCAGGATGGTGCGGAAGAAGAAGCGGCCATCGTTATCGGTGATGAAGCGCGCCCGCGCCGAGGCGCCGACCTCGTCATAGTTGGGCTTCTGCGAGTCGTAGAAGCCGTCATCGTCAGCGTGCCAGACGTCGACGGGGACATTCGCGAGCGGCTTGCCCTTGAGATCGGTGACACGGCTCTGCACGAACATCCGTTCGCCGGTTTGATTGTTCGGAGAGATGTCGGTGCCGTGCGCCGTCACCTTGTGCTCGCCGACATAGAACGGCCCGAGCACGGTGGTCTGGGTGGCGCCCTCGCGCTCGCGATGGTTGACCGCGTCGACCAGCATGGAGACGCCGAGCACGTCGGACAGGAGGATGAATTCCTGTCGTGTGTCCGTACATTTCTGGCCGGTGCGGGTCAGGAAATCGATGGCGTATTCCCACTCCGCGAAGGTGAGGCCTGCCTTGCTCACGTAATCGTGCAGCGACTTCACCAATTCCTGGAGCAGGAATTTCGCGCGCGGGTCAGGTGTCTGGTCAAAGCTCCGGACGACGGCTTCGGTGAGTTCGGTTTCGTTGAACTGGGTCATGGTGCGTTTGCCTGCGTTTTCTCATTGGCCCGTTGGGGATCTTTTGGGCTGCTTGGAGGCGTTCCAAAGTGAAGCCTACACCAAACAGCCGGCCGGCGTTAAGCGCGACCGGCTTGGAATGAGACCGCCTTTTCGGCTATCAACGGCGGACAAAACTGCTCGGAGGAACTGATGCTCGCCCCCACCCCCGCCTCGCCCGAATCCGTGGGCATGTCCAAGGCCGCGCTCGACCGCGTCGATGCGCATCTGAAGAGCCGGTACATCGATGCCGGCCGCTTCCCGGGCACGCATCTCCTGGTCTATCGCCGTGGCAAGATCGCCCACAGTACGGTGCAGGGTTTTGCCGACGTCGAGCGCAAGCTGCCCGTCAAGGACGACACGATCTATCGCATCTATTCCATGACCAAGCCGCTCACCAGCGTCGCCTTCATGATGCTGGTCGAGCAAGGCCTCGTCGCGATCGATGAGCCCGTCGCCAAGTACATTCCGGAATGGAAGGATCTCGGTGTGTTCGTCGCCGGCACTGCGCCTTCCTTCCTGACCCGGCCGCCGTCGCGGCCGATGCTGATCGTCGACCTCCTGCGCCACACCTCCGGCCTCACCTACGGTTTCCAGCAGCGCTCGAACGTCGATGCCGCCTACCGCGCCGAAAAGATCGGCGAGGTCGAGAAATCCGGCACGCTCCAGACCATGATCGAGAGCCTCGCCAAAATCCCGCTGGAGTTCTCGCCGGGCGAGGCCTGGAATTACTCGGTTTCGACCGACGTGCTCGGCTACCTCATCGGCAAGATCTCCGGCATACCCTTCGAGCAGTTCCTGAAACAACGCATCCTCGATCCACTCGGCATGTCCGACACTGATTTCCACGTGCCGGCTTCCAAGGCCCACCGGTTCGCCGCCTGTTACTCGGCCGACCCGGGTGGCGGGATGACGTTCCATGCCGGCCAGCGGCGCGAGGGCCTGACATTGCAGGATGATCCAACCAAGAGCTCGTTCCTGTCGCCGCCGTCCCTGATCTCGGGCGGCGGCGGGCTGTGCTCGACGACGGCCGACTACCTCACCTTCTGCCGCGCGCTGCTCAACGGCGGCGAGCTCGGCGGCGTCAGGCTGATCGGGCCGAAGACGCTGGCGCTGATGACGACCAACCACATTCCGGGTGGACGCGCGCTGCCGGAAGTGTCGCGCTCGTTGTTTGCGGAAGCTGCCTATAACGGCATCGGCTTCGGCCTCGGCTTCGCCGTGACCATGCGCCCGGCCGAGACGCTGGTCGCCGGCAGCCCCGGTGAATACAATTGGGGCGGCGCGGCCACGACGTCGTTCTGGATCGATCCAGCCGAAGAGCTGATCACCATCTTCATGACCCAGGTGCTGCCGTCGAGCGCCTATCCGCTCCGGCGCGAGCTGCGCAGCATGGTCTACGCCGCGATCACCGAAAGCAATCTCTAGACAAACTGCACCGATCCCGCGACATCAGAGCCGCGGGATCAAGCCCCGCTCATTTCAACATCTCCGGCACGATCAGGCGCGGCAGGAACAGCGACACGCTGGGCCAAATGATGAGTGCCGCCAGCACGAGCAGCATGGGAATCAGCATGATCACCGTGTCCTTCAGCGCATAGCGCAGCCGCACCCCGGCGATCGAGCAGGCGATCATCAAGCACAGGCCATAAGGCGGCGTCACCAACCCGAAGGCCAGCGAGACGATCGAGATGATCGCAAACTGCACCGGATGAAGGTCGACCGATTTCGCCAGCGGTTCGAGAACGGTACCGACGATGATGATCGCCGGAATGGCGTCGAGGAAGCAGCCCACCACCAGAAAGCAGAGCGCAATGAAGAAGCCGGCCCCGATCGCGCCCATGCCCCAGGTCGAGACGTTGGCCAGCAGCTCCTGCGGGATCCTGTAGTAGGCCAGCAGCCAACCGAACGCGCTGGCGGTGCCCACGCAGAACAGCGCGACACCCGCGAGACGGCCGGTGTCGAGCAAAGCCTTGTAGAGTTCGCGCGCGCCGGTTTCACGGTAAAAGAATGTCGATAGCGCCACGGAATAAAGCACCGCGACGCAGGCGGATTCGGTCGCGGTGAACCATCCGAGCAGAATGCCGCCGACAATGATGAACGGCGTCAGCAGCGCCGGTATCGAGCGCCAGATGGCGCAGCACATCTCCCTCCAGGTGTCCTTCGGATAGGTCGGGTAACCTCGTCGCACGGCATAGATATGCACTGTGGCCATCTGCGCTCCGGCGATCAGCAATCCCGGCACGATGCCCGCGAGATACATCGCGGCGATCGAGGTCGAGATCAGTCCACCCCACACGATCATCAGGATCGAGGGCGGGATGATGACGGCGAGCACGGCCGAGACCGCGGTAATGGCGATCGAGAACGAGAGGTCGTAACCCTCCTTGGTCTGGGCATCGATGAAGATCTTGGACTGGCTCGCCGCATCCGCGGTGGAGGAGCCGGAGATGCCGGCAAAAAAGACCGACAGCACGACGTTGATCTGCGCCAGCGACCCCGGCCAGTGCCCGACCATCGAGCGCGACAGCGCGACCAGCCGGTCGGTGATGCCGCCGATGCTCATCAAATTGGCGGTGAGCAGGAAGAACGGCACCGCCAGCAGGATGAACGAATTGTAGGCGTTGAAGGTTTCCTGCGCGAGCGTCATCAGCGATAGATGCGGCTCGATCAGCAGGATCGGCACGCAGGCAAGGCCAAGCGCGAAGGCGACCGGTACACGTATGATGAGCAGGCCAACGAAAGTCCCGAACAGGACCATCGCGGCCTGTCCGGCAGAAAGAACATTGCCGCTCATTGATTGGCCCCAACCAGAATCCGCATCTCGTCGACAATCTGTTCACCGGCGAACACGATCCAGGTCACGCCGGCAACCGGCCAGGCGACGTGGATCAGCCAAAGCGGCAGATCGGCCAGCTCCGACGTCCTGTTCCAGGCAAAGCGGGTGAACTCGATGCCGGCGGACACGAACACAAGCGCCAGCGCCAGCACGCCGAGCCGCGCGAGAATCCGCACCATGGCTTCGCTTCGGCGTGACAGGTCAGGCCAGACGTCAACTTCAAAATGCTGCGACTCCCTGATGCCGACCATGGCGCCGATCATGATTGTCCAGATGAACATGAACCGTGCCATTTCCTCGGTCCAGATGTAGGACGGAATCAAAGGCGTGTAGCGCGAGATGATCTGCAACGTCACCGGAATGACCAGAAGGCCGACAGAGGCAGCGAGCAGGATCTCCAGCAGTTTTCCATAGGCCGCCGTTGCTCGGCGCCATAGCGACGGGTTCGGTGGCATCGATATTTCGGTCATTACGACTCCGGGGGATCACAATCACGCAATGGGGCAAGCCGTCCGGCTTGCCCCGACGTCCTGTCGCGAGGGCGGCGACAGTTCTCAGACGACGTTGATCTTCTCGAAAATGCCTTCCGCGCCGATTTCCTTGGCGTAGGTGGCCATCACGGGGTCGGCGAGCTTCTTCATGGCGTCCCGCTCCTCGAACGGAACGCGCTTGAGCTTGCCGGCCTTCTCCAGCGTGTCGAGCTTGACGACCTCTTCGCTCGACTCCAGCTGACGGCCGTAGTCGCCGGCCTCCTTGCCGGCCTTCATGATCGCGTCCTGCAACTCCTTCGGCAGGGTCTTCAGCGTCTTCACCGAAAAGCAGATCGGCCGGATCGACACGGCGTGTTGGGTCAGGTTGAGATGCGGGGCCACTTCGTAGAACTTCATCGCCTCGACGCCGGCCGCCTCGTTCTCGCCGGCCGCTATCACGCCGTTCTGGATCGCGTTGTAGATTTCGTTATAGGCGATCACCGTCGGGCTCATGCCCACGGCCGCAAAGGTCTTCGACCAGATCGGCGCGCCCTGCACGCGCACCTTGAGTCCCTTAAGGTCGGCGAGAGTTTTGAGCGGCTTGTTGGCGAAGATGTTGCGGATGCCACCGCCGGAATAGCCGATCAGAACAACCTCGGCCTTGGCCGCGACTTCGTCGGCGATCGGCGCCAGGATATTGGCTTCGACGACCTTGTTCATGTGCTCGATGCCCTTGAACACGAAGGGCGCGTCGATGAACGGGGCTGCCTTGGCGAAGGTCGACATGTGAGCCGGCGAGACGATGCCGTAATCGACGGCTTTGCCCTGCGACATGTACTCGAAATACTGCTTTTCCAGGCCGAGCGAGGAGTTCCTGTGCAGCGTGAAGTTGACGGGCTTGCCGTAGTACTTCTTCACCAGCTCTTCGAACCGGAGCAGTGCCCGGTTGAAGGCGTGGTCGTCGTTGAACTGGACCGCGCCGTTCAGCGTGATCGGCGACTGCGCCCTGACGATTGACGGCATGCCAATCGCGGCCGCCGCAGTGGTCGCACTGATCCCAGCGAGAAATGATCTTCGCTTCATCGTCTCCCCTCCCTTTGATGCTCCGGCCCTGTCGCCGGGCCGTGAGCGCAGCCGGTATGCGGCTTGCGAGAGGGAAGCGTATGAAAAACGTCGGCTGGACGGAAGTCATTTCGCGTGCGCGGGAGGTCCTCTTCGTCGCAGGGCGCCCCTTTCGCGAACTGTTGCACTGCAACTTGCTCCTGCCGGCGCGTGGCAGGCCGAGGGGCGCCCTCCTCCTCTCGTAGCAGACGGCTTGCGGACCTGTGCGCTGCACGCACAGACCCGCTCGCCTTCCACTGCTCTTTAATGCAAATGGCCGATCAGATAGATGCCGCCGCCGATCACCAACACGGCCGGCACGGCCCAGAGAATCAGAACTGGCATTTGTCATCCTCCTCAGTTGGACGTGCAGACCTTGACGGTCTTCATGCCGCTTTCAGCCTCGGTGCGCGACTTGTAGATCGTGCCTGACGGGCTGACGACGGTCATGGACGTGTCCGTCGGCTTCTTGTCGACGATCGTGCACTTCTTGGTCTTGACGTCCTGCACGACGTAGAACTCGTCGGCCGCGAACGCCGGCAGGGATATTGCGGCAAGCATCAGTGCTGCAGTTACTATCTTCAACTTCATTTGTCGTCCTCCTCCAGAGCCCGAGCCGTTCAGCCCGGTCAGCTACAAACGGGAAAAAGCGGCAATTTGTTCCCTGAGCCGGGAACGCAGTCAGTGATGAGGGGTTGTTGCGGCGCATATTCAAACGAGGAGAACGAGATGAAGAAGTTGTTCCTGCTTTCCGCCGCCGCGGTCCTGATGTCGACCGGTGCTTTCGCGCAATCGACCGTCGTGACGACGACCGGGACCGGCCACGCGGCGGCCGTTCAGATCGAGCCGCAATACCGAACCAAGATCAAATCCTACGTTACCGAGCACCGCATTCGCCCGGTGACGACGAAGGAAAAGATCGTTGTCGGCGCGGCCGTGCCGAGCGATGTCGAGCTCGAGGCCGTTCCCGCAGACTGGGGTCCGTCGCTGACCAAGTATCGCTACGTCTACTCCGGCGATCGCGTGATGCTCGTCGATCCCGGCTCGCGCACGGTCGTTCAGGAAATTGATTGATCCAGGTGTAAGGGGGGCCGCCTCGAAGGCGGCCTCCCTCTCTGGGAGTTGACGTCATGAAATCGTATCGAGAGGCCCGGATCGCCGGGCTCAGCCTGGCGGCCGTCTACGCCATGTGCCTGCTGCTGACCGCAATCAGCATGAGCTGAGGCGCAGCCGCCGACTGCGCTGCAAATCTTGTCCCTGGGCGGGCTCGTCCGGACGCGAAAATTATGGCGCGCCGCAAATCCCGCCCCTATGGTCTCCCAAAATCATAAATCCGGCGCTCCCCTGCGCTGGAACCGGGACGCCTGCGTTTGTCAAAGCTCACTTTGCCGGTCCGGCTCGCTCTTCTGGTCACGGGAACGATGTTGCCGCTGATCGTCTTCGCGGTCGGTATTGCCGTTTACAATTACAAGCAGGACCGCAACGACGCGACCCGCCGCGTGCTGGAGAACGTGCGCAGCATGCGCCTCGTGCTGGACTCCGAGGTGCAGCGGATGACCGGCGGCCTGCAAGTGCTTGCGCTGACGAATTCGCTGCGCGACAACGACTTCCAGAACTTCCGCCGCATCGCCCTCGGCTTCGTCGATCAGTATGGCAAGGGCGGCCTGGTGCTGATCTCTGATCGTAAGGGCCGACTGCTGTTCTCCTCCGCGACGGAGGACACCGCAAGCCTGCCGCCACGCGGCCACCTGGAGATCATCGAAAAGGTGTTTGCGACCAGATCGCCGCAATATTCCGACCTGTTCACCGGCGCGATCAACGGCCGGCAGGTGCTTACGGTCGAGGTTCCGGTGCTCCGCGACGGCGAAGTGATCTACGACCTCTGCTTCAGCCCGCCGGTCAGCATCTTTCAGGACCTGGTCGAGAAGCAACGGCCCGACCGGGATTGGACGGTCTCCCTCCTCGACACCAGGGCCATCGTGTTCGCGCGCACGCCGAACCCTACGGAGATCTTCGGCAAGCGGGCTACCGGCACGCTGTACGAGAGTATGTTGCGCACGCCGGAAGCCGCACTCTCGACGGTTTCGCTCGACGGTGTTGCGTTGTCCACCGTCTATACGAGGTCGCGGCTGACCGGCTGGACCATCGTGGCCGGCGTCGCCGAGAGCTCGCTGATCGCTCCGCTCTGGCGCAACATCGCGATCACCAGTTTTATCGGCGGCATCCTGCTGCTGACCGGCCTGACCTTCGCGGTCAGGATGGCGACCACGATCGCGCGCGGCGAGATGCTGCACGATCTCCTGATCGACGAGCTCAACCATCGCGTCAAGAACACGCTCGCCCTGATGCAGGCGATCGCGGTGCAGACCTTCCGCAGCGCCAGCCGGGACGAGCGGACGAAGTTCGAGGGTCGGCTCGGCGCGCTGGCCGAGGCGCATAATTTGTTGAGCCAAGAAAAATGGGCAGGCTCCGAGCTGCGGGACGTGATCACCCGCGCGCTCCAGCCGTTCCTACTGAACAATCCAGAGCGCATCCGCATGGCCGGACCCGCGGTGCCGCTGTCGCCGCGGCTCGCCGTGGTGCTGTCTATGATCGTGCACGAGATCGCCACCAACGCTGCAAAATACGGTGCGCTGTCCAACGAGACCGGCCGGGTGACGCTGGAGTGGGAGGTCCTTGCCGAGGCGCCGAAGCCGCGGCTGCGCCTGATCTGGACCGAGATCGGCGGACCGCCGGTGACGGCGCCGGTGCAACGCGGCTTCGGCTCGCGCCTGATCGAGCGCAGCGCGCGCGACCAGCTCGGCGGCGAGGCAACGGTCGACTTCCTGCCGCGCGGCGTGGTCTGCACGGTGATTTGCGCGCTGGATGAGGCGCGATGAACGGAGGCCGGCCATGAAGATGACAAGGGTTCGCACGCACATTCTCGAAGCAAAGCTGTCACAGCCTTTTGCGTATTCACGCGCCTGGTACGACACGCGCACCGCGATGCTGGTCGAGATCGAGACCGACAATGGACTTGTCGGATGGGGCGAATGCTATGGGCCGGCACGGATGACGGCGACGGTGGTGCAGAGTATCGCTCCGTGGCTGATCGGCGAGGATCCATTGCGCACCGACGTGCTGTGGCAGATGGTCTACGCGCGCCTGCGCGATCACGGCCAGAAGGGCGTCGTGATCCAGGGGATGAGCGGCATCGACATCGCGTTATGGGACATCAAGGGCAAGCATTTTGGCGTACCCGTGCATCAGCTTCTCGGCGGCGCCGCGCGCAAGGAGGTTCCAGCCTATGCGACCGGTCTCTACCGGCGCAAGTCAGGCGATCCGCTGACCTATCTACCAGAGGAAGCGGCGGGTTATGCCGCCGAAGGATTCCGCGCCGTGAAGCTGAAGGTCGGTTTCGGCATCGCCGAGGATGCCGCGGTCACCCGCGCGGTGCGCGAGGCGATCGGCCCCGATGTCGCGCTGATGGTCGATGCGAACCACGCCTATGACGCGGTCGCGGCGATCCGGCTCGGCCGCCTGATCGAGCGCCATGACATCGGATGGTTCGAGGAGCCGGTGCCGCCGGAGGATATCGCGGGCTATCGCGCGGTGAAATCCGCGCTCACGATTCCGGTCGCCGGCGGCGAGTGCGAATTCACGCGCTTCGGCTTCCGTGAGCTGTTCGTCTCGCATGCGCTCGACATCGCCCAGCCCGACACCTGCGCGGCAGGTGGTCTCTCCGAATGCAAGAAGATCGCCGACATGAGCGAGGCGTTCGGCATCCGCTACAATCCGCATGTCTGGGGCACCGGCATTGCGATCGCCGCCTCGCTCCAGCTGCTCGCCGTGCTGCCCTCGCACACGCCGACTTCGCTGTCACCGCTCGAGCCGATGCTTGAATTCGACCGCACCGAACATCCGATCCGGCAGGCCATCCTCAAACAACCGATCGAGCATGAGAGAGGCGTCGTGCGGGTGCCCGAGGGACCTGGCCTCGGCATCGAGGTCGACCGCGAGGCGCTGGCGCGCTTTGCGGCGGACGCCTAACCGATCGTCTGCAACGCCGGGAACGTCTCGAGCAGCCAGATGCTCACATTCGACACCGCGCCGGTGAGGAATCCAATGCCGGTGATCACCATCAGGACGCCCATGGCGCGCTCGACATTGACGAGATGGCCCTTCATGCGTGCGAACAGGTTCGAAAATTGCTCGATCATCAGGGCGGCGATCAGGAAGGGAATGCCAAGGCCGGCCGAATAGACCGCGAGCAGGCCGGCGCCCTTCGTCACCGTCGCTTCGGCGGCGGCGACCGAGAGGATCGCAGCAAGGATCGGGCCGATGCAGGGCGTCCAGCCAAAGGCAAAGGCGAGCCCCATCACATAAGCACCCCAGAGGCCGACGGGCTTGGGCGCGGTCAAACGTCCCTCGCGCATCAAGAGGCCGATACGCGTCAGGCCGAGGAAATGCAGGCCCATGATGATGATGACGATGCCGGCGAGGATCGAGAGTTCGGCCGACCAGGCGCGGATCAGCCCGCCGATCAGCGAGGCGCTGGCGCCGAGCGCCACGAACACCGTGGAGAAGCCGAGCACGAACAGGAGCGCCGACATCATGATCGCGCGTTTCGAGACTGATGCGGGCTCGTTGCTTTCGACATGCTCGATCGTCGCGCCCGTCAGATAGATCAGGTAGGGCGGGACCAGCGGCAGGACGCAAGGGGAGAGGAAGCTGACGAGGCCGGCAATCAGCGCCGCCGGGATCGAAACATTTTGCATGATGCAGTCGGAGCCATCTCAGGCGCCGGCGCGGCGCGCGGGGAGTGCGCGCGGCCCGGAGCCGAACCGGCTCTGGTGTAGCCGATGCCAGCGAATGCGCAACAGAGGCGCACAAAACCAGGGCTCCTCCCGATGCCGTCTGTGATCACAGATGCGGCATCGGGACACGCACAAATCTCGCCAAAAAGCGAGACTTGGCGGCGCGGCTACTTCACCACGCGGAGCAGCGGACGCCGGGGCTGGTCCTGCGTCTGCTTGGAGGGGGGCTGCGGTTCGTTGGTCGCGCTCCGCAGCATTTCGTCGCACAGTGCCTTGAGGTCGGCACTGTCAATTCCTTTGAGTTTCATCCGCACGTCCAGGATGACAATGGACAGCAGCTCGGCCGACTCGCGGCTGTTGCTCTCGTTGAGCACCCTGCGGCACTCTTCGAGCGTTTCCAGCACCGACTGCAACTGTTCGTCTGAATGCGACACCGACGTTCTTCCCGCTAATTCGGCCTGTGAGACGTGGTTGTGACGACCTCTTTGGCCCCCATGGAGCGTCGAGGATAACACGAGGCCGCTGCGCCCCCGAATATGATTTCAGCGTGTTGGTGCCTAGAAACCGCGGTTCCGGCGAGTACTGCTTCGCGCCGCGGGCCAGCGTCGACTCGCTCAGTCGCAAAACGCTCAATCTTAAAACGCTCAATCTTAAAACGCCTGGCGTGCAGCAATTGATCCATCGCGGAAGGCGGCACCGGCTCTTGCGCAAGGACGTTCATTGCGGACAGCGCCGACGATCCCGCAGCCATGTCACGGCCCACAACGGAACTCACGCCACACCCCTCATACGGGCGATGGTTTGCCCGATTCCCAGCCCTTGTTCCCGCCCTGGCAGCACCCGAATACCACCTGCGGCGTAGTAAGGATGACGTTCAAAACTCGTCGTTCCCCAACCCGCCGTGGTTGTGGTTTGCCCCAGATTCTGCCAGTTTAGCGACCCGAAGGGACTTGTATGCACTCCTTGGCGGAAAGGGGCGTTCCTCTGGAGGAACGCCCAAAGACAAACATCAGCGGCCTGTCGGACTGGGATGCGGCGCGCATTTTCCTGGAAGTTGTCCGATGCGGAAGTTTCCGCTCGGCGGCCGAGCGCCTGTCGCTGTCGATCAACGCCGTCCGCCGCCGGATCGATGATTTCGAACGCCAGACCGGCACCACCCTGTTCACCCGCGACGTCCACGGAACCCGCCTGACCGACGAAGGCGCGCTGGTGGTCTCCGCCGTCGAGCGAATGGAGGCAGCCGCCTTCGACGTGTTGCGCACCAGCGATTCGACGACGAACGCCCTGGCCGGCGAGGTCCGCGTCGCCATCACCGAGGGACTTGGCACATTCTGGCTTGCCCCGCGACTGGTCGAATTCCAGCAGGCGTATCCGAAGATCCTGGTCGATTTGCATTGCGCGATGCGCTCGGCCGACGTCTCTCGCCACGAGGCCGACGTCGCCATTCACCTGTCGCGGCCTGCGGCGCTCGACGTCAAGCTGGTGCGGCTCGGCCGCATGCATCTGATGTTCTGGGCCTCCGAGAAATACATTTCGAAACATGGCGCGCCGCGTTCGGCGATGGAGTTGATCAAGCACCGGCTGGTGCTGCAGTTCGCCGACCAGCTCGATGCTAAGCAAACTTTCGAGAGCTTCTTCCCCGGCGTTCCGGAGCGTGACCTTCTGGTCATGAAGACCAACGTCTCGAGCGCCAATTACTGGGCGGTCGCGAATGGTGCCGGAATCGGCGTATTCCCGAGCTACGCCGTTGCGCTTGGCGGGAAGTTGATTCCACTGGAAGTCGAGCTGAACAGATCGCTGGATATCTGGTTGTCCTACCATCCTGGTAGCGGCCGGATTCCGCGCGTGCGGCACATGATTGACTGGCTGATCGAAGCCTTCAATCCGGCGCGTTTCCCGTGGTTTAAGGAAGAGTTCGTGCACCCGCATGAATTCAAGGACGAGTATATGGGCGAACCCCTGACCCAGCTCTTCGGGGGGTTTTCAACCGAAGACCGATGAGAAAAAAGATGAAGACAGCGGCGAAGAGAATGAAGCAGCGCAGTGCCGGCAAGCCGGACATTGAGCTGGGCAAGCGAATCCGTCTGCGGCGCGTCGAGATGAAGGTCTCGCAGGCCGAGCTCGGCGAGAAGCTCGGCGTCAGTTTCCAGCAGGTCCAGAAGTACGAGAAGGGCGTCAATCGCGTCGGCGCGGCCCGGCTTCAGCAGATCGCCACCGCCCTCGATGTGCCCGTGACCTTCTTCTATGACGGCGACAACAAGGCGCGCGAAGTCGAGAGCCTGCTCTTCCTGGACTCGGCCTTCAGCCTCCGCCTGCTGCGCGCCTACAGCAAGATCAAGGACCAGACGGTGCAGCGTCAGCTCGTCTCGCTGATGGAATCGATCGCAGCGAACGAAGCCTGAGCCGATCGGCGTTCGCGCCTTTCCGCCCGATGTTCAATCCGCCGCGTCACGGGGCGCGGCTGGATTGGACGAGCCCGGACGAGATATATCCGGCCCGCGCTTGCGCGGACTTCTCGGGGCGGCATGACCGCCCCTTTTTGTTGACCATTTTTCCCGCACTCGCCCGCGGTTTTCGCGAACCCATTCCGGCCCTGTCGCGACCCAATCCAGAGACCGCCGTCCGGCGTGCCGGGCTCGCGATGCGCCGTGCTTAAGGGAGCCGCAACCGGGAGGCGCTAGCCTGCCGCCGATTTCTCGAATCAGCACGACGAACCGGGGAATTGCCGATGCGAGCGCCCGCCCGGGCCTCGCTCTCATGGGAAGATGGGACACATGTCGAAACGCCATGCGATGATCATTGCCGTCGGCATGCTTGCGAGCGCCTCTGCGCTTGCCCAGACCGAGACGATTGGACAGGCCGGGCCCAAGCCGGCGACTGCGGCTGGCACGGTACCGGCCACCGCCAATCCGGCCCACGCAGCCGCACCGAAAACGGCCGCGCCAGCGTCCGCTTCGACGGCAGAGAGCCGCTCGGCCGCGGCGCTCGCGCTGACGCACGAGCCGACCTATGACGAGGGCTCCGCCCAGCGCATCAAGGATGCGGCGCTGAGCTATTCCGATCTTGCCGTGCGCGGCGGCTGGCCGGCGATCCCGGCAGACTCCAAATTCGCGCCCGGCGCCCAGGGCGCCAACGACGATATCCTGCGCAAGCGGCTGATCGTCTCCGGCGATCTTGCCGCCGACAAGGCGAGCGGCGCCTTCGACCAGGATCTCGCCGACGCCGTGAAACGCTTCCAGGCCCGCCACGGCCTCGCGCCGACCGGAACGATGACGCCGCGCACGATTGCGGCGATGAACGTGCCGGTGCAGAAGCGCATCCGGCAGCTGGAGGCTTCGCTGCAGCGACTCGAGAACATGAATTTCGGCTTCGGCCAACGCTATGTCGTGGTCAACATCCCCGCCGCCTTCGCCGAAGCGGTCGAGAACGACGTCGTGGTAAGGCGTTATCGCGTGATCGTCGGCAAGACCGAAAAACCCTCGCCGACGCTGACGGCCCAGATCAGCAGCGTCGTCCTCAATCCGACCTGGACGGTGCCCTCCTCGATCGCCAAGACCGAGATCTCCGCGCATATGCGCAAGGATCCCGGCTATCTGTCGCGCATGCACATGGAGGTGCTCGACGCCCACGACAATCCGATCGACCCGAATTCTGTCGACTGGTCGGGCACGCACACGCCGAATTTCACCGTGCGCCAGCACAACGGCACGTTCAACGCGCTTGGCGCGGTCAAGATCGACATGCCGAATTCCTATTCGGTCTACATGCACGACACCAACCAGCGCAATCTGTTCAGCGATGATTACCGCTTCGATTCCCATGGCTGCTCGCGCGTCGACAATGTGCGCGATCTCGCCGCCTGGCTCTTGAAGGACCAGCCGAAATGGAGTCGCGCCGCGATCGATGCGGAAATCGCCAGCGGCCAGCATCTCGAGGTCGCCATGGCGAAGAAGGTGCCGGTGGCCTGGATCTATCTCACGGCATGGATGACCAAGGACCAGACCGTCCAGTTCCGCAACGACGTCTATCACCAGGACGAGCAGCTGCTGGAGGCGACCGCCGAAGAGGCGGCCTTCTTCAGCAATGCCGGCAGCCATCCGCTGACCGCGCACATGACGAGATAGACCGCGCCATGCAATCGCGGCACAGGTGACTGCAAAGCCACGTCCGTTGCCGCGGTTGACCCTGGCCTCGCCGCGGCCGAACATTGCGCCTCGCCAACGAAAATGAGCGCGATGTCCGATATGTCCAGCACGACCGAAATTCCCTACGCCGACGGCAAGATCCTCAAGCACACAGCCGGTGGCGTCGGCGTGATCACCTTCAACAATCCCGACAAGCGCAACGCGATGTCGCTGGAGATGTGGGAGGGATTTGGCGAGGCGCTGACGGCCTTGCGCGACGACGCTGCCGTGCGCGTCGTGATCCTGCGCGGCGCCGGCGGCAAGGCCTTCGTGTCGGGCGCCGACATCAGCCAGTTCGAGAAGACGCGCCATAACGCCGCCGCTTCCGAGGAATATGGCAAGCGCAGCGCCGCCCAGCGCGCGCTGCTCGCCGATTATCCCAAGCCGACGATTGCCTGCATCCAGGGCTTTTGTCTCGGCGGCGGCATGCAGGTGGCGATGCTGGCCGACATCCGCATCGCGTCCCATGGCAGCCAGTTCGGCATTCCCGCGGCGAAACTCGGCATCGCCTACGGTTATGATGGCTTGAAGCACCTGGTGTCGCTGGTCGGGCCGTCCTGGGCACGGCTCCTGATGTATACGGGCATGCGCATCGATTCCACCGAAGCACTGCGCATCGGGCTGGTCGAGCGCGTGGTTCCGGAAGATCAGCTCTGGGGCGAGACCATGGCCATCGCCGAGACGATCTCGCAAAATGCACCACTCGCGATCAAGGCCGCCAAGCTCACCATTGCTCAGGTGCTGAAGGACGAAAGCGCGCGCGACATGGAGGCAATCAGCGCCGTCGGCACGGCATGCATGGACAGCGCCGACTTTCGCGAGGGCCGTCAGGCCTTCATGGAGAAGCGCAAGCCGCAGTTCCAGGGACGGTGATTCCGTTATTGCCACGAAGCGCAGCAACGACGGCAGCCAACGTGAACATGCATTCAGGAAGATTAAATTCCCACGCCCCTGCAACACCATAGCAACCAGCTGATTTGCTGGAAGTTCTCTCGCCATCAAACGAGGGAGATTGCGATGAAACTCAAATTAGCTGTTGTTGGTCTGGCTGCCCTGGGCGGCGCAGCGCTCATATCGGGACAGGCGCTCGCAGCGATGCCGAACGGCATTCCGCAGGCCGACCGTATCGCGAGCGGCCCGGCAGCCAACGTCGATCAGGTGCGCTGGGTGTGTAACCCGTGGGGTCGCTGCTTCTGGCGTCCGAACTATTATGGCGCCTACGGCTTTTACGGCGGCCCGCGACGCTTCTACGGCGGGCGTCCGTGGGGCTGGGGCGGCCACCGCCACTGGCGTCGCTGGTGAATTGCGAGGGGCCGCGAGGCCCCTCTTCCTTGACTACAGCGCCGCGAGCACCGCCTTCGTAATATCGGCGGTGCCGTTGCTGCCGCCGAACTCCATCGGCTTCAGGCCGCCGGCGTAGACCTTGTCCACAGCGCGCTCGATTTGCTCGCCGGCCTCGGCCGCGCCCTCGACACCGTGCTTGTCGGCGAGCCAGTCCAGCATCATTGCAGCCGACAAGATCATCCCGGTGGGATTGGCCTTGCCCTGCCCCATGATGTCGGGCGCGGTGCCGTGGCACGGCTGGAACACGGCGTACTTGTCACCGATGTCGGCCGACGGCGCCATGCCGAGGCCGCCGATCAGGCTCGCGGTGATGTCGGAGACGATGTCGCCGAACATGTTCTCCATCACCATCACGTCGAAATCCCAAGGACGCTTCACCAGCATCGCCGAGCAGGCATCGACATAGAGTCGGTCGGTCTTCACCTCGGGATGACGCTTGGCGATCTCGTCGAAGATGCCACGGAAGAACGCAAAGGCCTTGAACACGTTCGCCTTGTCGACGCAGGCCAGCATCCCCGGCTTGCCGCGCGCCTTGCGCCGCTCGGCGAGGCGAAACGAGAACTCGAACAGGCGCTCGGACGTCTTGCGCGTGATCACCATGGTCTCGCGCGCCTCCTCATGGGTGACGACGCCCTTTCCCATCGAGGCGAACAGGCCTTCGGTGGACTCCCTGATCACGACGAGATCGATGCCGCGCTGGTCGGCGCCGACGATCGGGCTCGGCACGCCCGGAATGAGCCGCGCCGGGCGCACACCGGCATAGAGATCGAAGATGAAGCGCAGCTCGATCTGCGGCGCGATCTCGGTATTGTCGGGATAGCGCACCGACGGCAGGCCGCAGGCGCCGAGCAGGATCGCGTCCGCATCCTCGCACAGCTTGATGGTGGTATCGGGCATCGACTTGCCGGCGGCGAGATAGTGATTGGCGCCCGCCGGCGCCTCGGTAAAGCGGAAGCTCAAGCCGGATTTCGTCTCGATCTTGCGCAGGACTTCGATGGCCGGCGCCATGACTTCGGGACCGATGCCGTCACCGGCGAGCACGGCAATGTGGAAAGCGTTATTTGCGGACATGGGATTCCTAAATGACGAAAGGTGTGGCCTCGTCATTGCGAGGAGCTCTTGCGACAAAGCAATCCAGACTGTGTCCGCGGAGGGATTTCTGGATTGCTTCGCTACGCTCGCAATGACGGAGGATGGAGCGTTCGTTACGGCGTCAGCACCGTGCGGCCAACCACCGCGCCCTGCTGCAACTGCACCAGCGCGTCGTTGGCTTTGGAAAGCGGCTGCCGCGTCACCGGGATCGGCGCTATGTTCTTCGCTCGCACGAGATCGAGCAGCTCCTGCGTCTCGCGCAAATTGCCGACATAACTGCCCTGGATCGTCACCGCCTTGATCGGGATCAGCGGCAGCGCCCAGGTCGCACCGCCGCCGAACAGGCCGACGATGACGAGCTTGCCGCCCTTGGTCAGGCAGTCGAAGCCGAGTTGCGTGGTGGCGGCGTTGCCGACGAGATCGAGCACGGCGCGAATGGGACCACCGGCTTTCTTGGCAAGCTGCTCCATCGCGTCGGGCGCCTTGGGATCGACGGTCGCGAGCGCGCCGGCTTGCTCCGCGGCTTCGCGTTTCTTCGCGTCGATGTCGACCATGATCGCGCCCTTGCCGCCCATCGCCTTCAAGAGCGACAGCGCCATCAGGCCAAGTCCGCCGGCACCGAACATCACGATCGGCGTGTCGAAGTGCTGTTCGAGCTTCTTCAGCGCGCTGTAGGTCGTGACGCCCGAGCAGGCGTAGGGTGCAGCCGACGCGGGATCGAGGCCTCTCAGATTGAGCAAATAGCGCGGATGCGGCACCAGCATGTGGTCGGAATAGCCACCATCGCAATAGACGCCGAGCGAGCGCGGCGTCAGGCACATGTTCTCATCGCCGGCGAGACAGGTCGCGCATTTGCCGCAACCGATCCAGGGATAGACCAGCCCGACATCGCCGATCTTCACGTCGCCCTGGTCCGACGACATCACGTCCGGGCCGAAGGCGAGGACCTCGCCGACTGTCTCGTGCCCCATGGTCAGCGGCAAATTGATGCCGCGGTCCTTCAGCGACAGCGGCTTGCGGCCGTGGCCGAGATCGTAGCCGCCTTCCCAGATGTGGAGGTCGCTATGGCAGACGCCGGCGGCCTTCACCTTGATCAGCACCTGCGTGCCGGACGGCTGCGGCGTCGCCTCGTCGAACTCCTGCAGCGGCGCCTTGAAATCGGCGACCTTGAAACTTTTCATTGGGCGTCCTCCCGGATACTTTTCTTGTCGTCGCCACCATGCCATGGGCGGCAGGACGAGACAAACTCGACCTGTCTAGTTGAGGCTGACGGATGATGGCAAGCCGGCCACGCGCAAAGCCGCATTGCTCGCTGCACGAAGCTGTCCGTCAACCTTGCCGTCAGGTTTGCGCTGCTGTTTTGGCCAACGGAATTGGTCCACCGTCGGTGAGCCCGATTTCCGCGCGCAGTCCGTCCGTGTGCTCGCCAAGCACGGCCATCGTCTTGCCCGGTGTCGTATCGGCACCGGTCATCCGGAACGGCAGATTGAGGACCTGGAACGAGCCGCCTTCATCCTCGACAGACGAGAGCGCCTTACGGTGCGCGAGCTGCGGATCGGCCAGAGCCTCGGACACAGTGCGGTAGGCCGAGGCCGGCACGCCCGCCGCACCTAGCGCGACAAGACAGACATCGGTCGAGAGCTGCCGCGACCAGGCCTCGACACCGTCCATCAAGTCGGCCCAGTGGTCGCGACGCGCGGCGTAGGTGGAGAAGCGCGGATCGGAGATCCATTCAGGGCGGCCGATCACGCCCATCAGTCCCTGAAACGTCTTCTCGCTGGCAACCGTGATCATGACATAACCGCTCGCCGTCTCGGTCGGCCCGAACATCGGGCGCGGCGGCGGCTTCACGGTGAACTGCGAGTTCTGCAACTCGATCAATGTGAGCGTCAGCATCGATTCCAGCATGGAGACGTCGATGTGCTGGCCGAGCCCAGTCACCGTGCGCTGGTAGAGCGCCGACGCGATCGCGCCGAACCCGTAGGTGCCGGTGACGACGTCGGCATGGTAGATGCCGCAATAATCCGGGCGGCTGCGGCCGGGCTGGTAGGCGAGATGCGCCATGTCGTAGCCGGATGCCGCATGGATCACCGGCGCGTAGGCCGGCAGCTCGGCCGACGGGCCGCTCTGGCCGTAACCGGAGATCGAGCAGTAGATCAGCTTCGGGTTGACGGCGCGCATTCTGTCATAGTCGAGCCGCAGCCGGTGCATCACGCCGGGGCGAAAGTTCTCGACCAGGATGTCGGCGGTCGCGGCCAGCCGGCGGACCGCCTCCTTGCCCTCTTCGGACTTGAGGTCGAGCACGACGCTCTTCTTGCCGACGTTGAGCTGGCCGAACACGGTGCTGCAGCCCTTGCGCAGCGGTGGCCGGGTTCGCATCGTCTCGCCGCCGTCGGTCTCGATCTTGATGACCTCGGCGCCCATGTCCGCTAGCATTCGCGCACAATGGGGACCGGCAATGGTGGTCGAAAAATCCAGGACCCTGAGGCCGGCGAAGGCCTTTGTCGTCGTCCCCTCATGCTTATCTGATAGCTGCATGCCTGCTTGCGTCCTCGGGTCAGTTAGGAACTTATCGAAGTTCTCTGTTGTTCGTGCGCCGACCCTAGAGGGCGGCGGCTGAGTAGGAAAGTCTTTACCGAACGGACGCGTCTGGCGGGCGGCCTTGGGAATTCCAGGGGCAACTGGACCCGTTCTTGCATAGCAGCAATCGGGCTCCGGCAGAGGGCAGCAGTTCTTGAGGGTCTTGTTCGTTACGACAGAGATGGACGACTTTGTCCGCGTCGGCGGACTCGGAGCCGTTTCCGCTGCACTCCCCCGAGCGCTTCGTCCTTTCGCCGACATCCGGGTCATGCTGCCCGGCTATCGCGACATCATCGAACAACTCACGCATATTCAGATCGTTGGCCGCTGTCCGGCGTTCGCGGAGATGCCGGCCTGCTCGCTCGGCCGGGCCGCGACCAGGGACGGCCTGCCGGTCTATGTCCTGTTGTGCTCGCAACTCTACGACCGGCCCGGCAATCCCTATGGCGACGAGTCCGGGCGCGACTGGCCCGACAACGACATCCGTTTCGCGCGCTTTGCCTCGGCCGCCGCTGAGCTCGCGATGGGCACGCTGGACAAGGATTGGGCAGCAGACCTGATCCATGCCAATGACTGGCAGGCTTCGCTCGTGCCGGCCTACCTCGCCTGGCGCGGCTCCAAGCTGCCGTCGATCCTGACCATTCACAACCTCGCCTATCAGGGCCTCTTCCCGAAGGACTCGCTGCGGCGGATCGGCGTACCGGAGAGCTCCTTCCACATCGACGGCGTCGAGTTCTACGACCAGCTCTCCTTCCTCAAGGCCGGGCTGGTCTACGCATCGCATCTCACCACGGTCAGCGGCACCTATGCGCGGGAGATCACCACGGATGAATTCGGCTGCGGTCTCGAAGGCCTGCTTCGAGTCCGCTCCGACGCGGCCGAGCTCACCGGCATCCTCAACGGCATCGACGAGAGCTGGGATCCCCGTTCCTGCGCCCAGCTTGCCCAGCAATTCGGCGCCGGCGACTGGGTCGGCAAGAAGGCCAATGCGGACTATGTGCGCAAGCAGTTCGGGCTTGCGGTATCGCGCGGCCCGATGTTCGGCATCGTCGCCCGGCTGGTGCACCAGAAGGGCATCGACCTCGTGCTGGCGGCGGCCGATGAGATCGTCGATGCCGGCGGGCAGATCGTGGTCACCGGCTCCGGCGAGCCGGCGCTCGAGCAGGCGCTGATCGACGCGCATCGCCGGCGGCCTGACGCGATCGGGGTCGTGATCGGCTTCAACGAGGCCCAGGCGCGCCGCATCTTCGCCGGCAGCGACTTCACATTGATGCCGTCACGCTTCGAGCCCTGCGGGCTTAGCCAGATGTACGCCCAGCGCTTCGGCTCGCTGCCGATCGGCCACCAGACCGGCGGCCTCGCCGAGACCATTACCGACGGCGAAACCGGCTTCCTGTTCTCAAAACCCTCGCACGAATCCTTCCTCGGCGGCGTCCGCCGCGCCTTCTCCGCCTTCGTGGCGCAAGACCAGCTCGACACCATGCGTCGCAGCGCGATGGGACGCTCGTTCTCCTGGAGCATCCCGGCCGGCAGCTACAACGCGCTGTACCGGAAGCTGGCGACAGTGTGAGGCCTGCGTTTCCTCGTCATTGCGAGCGCAGCGAAGCAATCCAGACTGTTTCCGTGGCAGCAGCCTGGATTGCTTCGTCGCAAGAGCTCCTCGCAATGACGGTCGTTTGTGGCAACGGCGGAGGACTTCACCCCTTCCCGCGCTGATCCATCTGCGACCGTCCGATCCAGGCACGGTTGAGGCAGCGGGTCATCCAGTCGGGCTGCGGCTCGCCGCGCAGCCGCGCTTGCGCTTCCTGGTAGGGACCGACGTAGCGCAGCCGGTCTGGCAATCTTGGATAGACCCCCCGTATCCATCGCAGCGCGTTCTCGGCGGATATGGTGTCACGCTCGTCAAGCTCGAACCCAAACCCCACACGCAGGCGTTCCGGCAGCAGGCTCGCCGTGAGCGAACGATACCATCGCGGTGGCCGCAACCACGGACGGGCGCCGCTAAAAATCTGCCTCGCAATCTCGCGCGCGGCCGGACTGACAGTCAGCGTATCCGACTCGGCCATTGCCGCGGTGTAGGCCGCAAAGCCGGACCAGTCCGCGGGCAGGTCGTCCCCCGTCAATCCGAACAGAGCACCGAACAACCGACTCTCGGTCCAGTAGCGTTCGCGTTCCTCCGCCGAGAGCGGTGGCAAAACCAGATCATGCGCCATCAGCGCGGTCTCGACCAGCGTGGCATGAACCCAGCGCAGCGACGGGATGTCGTTGGCACAGTAGCGTGAGCCTGCCGCGAACGGACCGACGGTCGCCGGCATCTCGCCGACGATCATGCTGTGGCGCCGGTGCAATTGCCGCGACGACAACAGCGCGCGGTCAAGCGAGCCGAACACCATGGCAAAGACGATGTCGAAGGTGCGATGGAAGCGGCCGATCGGATCGGCAAAGGATTTCGAATGCTCGGCGATGGCGGCGGCGACCCAGGGATGCGCCAGCTGCAGCAACAGCGCACGACCGGCACCGAGAAAGATCACGGCCTCCCGGTCGATCTGCCAGGTCACCGTGTCAGGGCCGAACACGCCGGCAACCGGTCCTGCCATATCAGCACGAACCTGATCGAGGGCAGATTCCAGATCTCTCTCAGCGACCAATTGCAAGGCCTCGCGACGAAGACAGCGGGCGACAATAACCCGGACCGCCTTCCCCTGAAATCGTCACTGCGAGAAACAATGACGGACGAAGCCCTCACTCCGCCGCAATCGGCATGATGTCCATATGTTCGTGCAGCACCACGCCCGCGAGGGGATCGAACTCGCCAACCCACGGCCTTCGCTCCAGCACTGACTTGGTGTGCGAATAGCCGGCATCCCAGCGCCGCATGATGCCGGACGGACTGAAGTCGATATCCTTGGTGTGGTTCTCACGGTCGAGCTGCGGCGCAAGCAGGCGCACGACATGCATCCTGGTCGGGCAGCCATAGCCAGTCAATTCCCTCACCGCCGGATCGCTGCGCTCGCTCTCGGGCAGTCGCGCGGCGAGCTGGCTGATGACGTGGCGCAGGCGATGGGTTTGCTGCTGGCGCGTGATCTGGCTCGCGATCCGGCTGGAATATTGCACATCCTTGTGCCGGTTCAGCACCTCCGCCATCGTGGTCGGCTCGGCGCCGACGGGATTCCACAAATGCACGGCGAATATCAGCGAATTTTTGCGCGGATTATCATCAAAGACCGCCTCGGTCGGCGTGTTCGACAGAATACCGCCGTCCCAATAGAGCTCGCCATCGATGCGCACCGCCGGAAACGCCGGCGGCAGCGCGCCTGACGCCATGACATGCTTCACCGTCAGCTCGCCGTCGCGGCTGTCGAAATAGCGCATCTGGCTGCTGCGGACGTGGGCGGCACCGACAGTCAAGCGCGGCGCGCAGCGATTGATCCGGCCGAAATCGACGAGCTCGAGCAGCGTCCGCTCCAACGGCGCCGTCGAATAGAAGCCGGCGTGATCGGCTCCCAGCGGATAGGAATCGCCCGCATGCGCCAATGGATTGGGACGGAAGAAGCCGGGAATGCCGTGGGTCACGGTCGACCAATAGGCGAGCTTGTCGTTAAACCCGGGAAACGCGGTGCGCAGATTCCAGACCGGATTCTGCTCCATCCGTTTCCAGAACTCCTTCAGGCGCTGCAGCCGCTGGTCAGGCGCGTTGCCCGCAATGAGGCAGGCATTGATGGCGCCGATCGAGGTGCCGATGATCCAGTCCGGCTCGATGCCGGCCTCGTGCAGCGCCTGGTACACCCCGGCCTGATAGGACCCGAGCGCACCGCCGCCCTGAAGCACAAGCACTACCTGGCCGGGCAGATCCTTCGACACGCTGGTATCGCGCTTCACACCGTTCATATCCTGCTCCCTGAGAGCCCGTATCCTTGCCATGTTCGTTCCTCGCGATCGTTTGTTACGCACTCGCCTTCAATGCGCGGTCCAGCCTCCGTCCACGGGCAGCGCAATACCGGTGATCGTGGCCGCCGCATCGGTGGACAGAAATACACTGAGCGCACCGAGCTCCTCGACGGTCGAGAAGCGCTTGTTCGGCTGTTGCGCCAGCAGCACGTCACGGATCACCTGGTCGCGCGAGATTCCGTGCGCCTTGGCCTGTCCGTCGATCTGCGCCTCGACCAGCGGCGTATAGACATAGCCGGGACAGATCGCGTTGCAGGTAATGCCCTCTTCCGCCGTCTCCAGCGCGGTCACCTTGGTGAGCCCGACGATGCCGTGCTTGGCGGCGACGTAGGCCGCCTTGAACGGCGAGCCGACGAGACCATGCGCGGAAGCAATGTTGATGATCCGCCCGAACTTGTTCTGTCGCATTGCGGGCAGCGCGAGCCGAGTGGTGTGGAAGGCCGACGACAGATTGATCGCAAGGATCTGGTCCCATTTCTCGACCGGAAACTGCTCCAGCGGCAACGTGCTGGATGCCGGCATTATTGATCAGGATATCCAGCCGGCCGGCCTGCGCGACCGTCGCCGCGATCATCTCGGCGATCGAATTCGGCCTGGTCATGTCGGCCGGCGAAAAGCTTGCCTTGACGCCAAACTCTGCCGCGATCTGCTCGCGCGTCCGGTCGAGCTCGGCCGCCACACCAAGGCCGTTCAGCACGATGTCGGCGCCGGCTGCGGCAAGCGCCCGCGCGATACCGAGGCCGATGCCACTGGTCGAGCCCGTGACCAGGGCAACCTTGCCTGCGAGCGCCCGGGCGGCGGACGTCTGCGGCTTGACGGACATATTCACTGGCAAAACCCTCCGACATGACGACTGGTGTTGAGCCGACTGTGAAGCATCGCCCGGTTTGACGGAAATGCCCGTTGGCTTCCGAAACCATGCCCGGGCGCTATTGCGGCCGGGATGTCATTCTCCGCGCCGATCGGCTAGCCTCCGCCTGGTCTTGCTGGAGAGCCGATCCAATGGAAATGCACCAGGTCCGCTATTTCCTCGCGGTGGCGCAACTCTTGAACTTCACGCGTGCCGCCGAGGACTGCAACGTGACGCAGCCTTCGCTGACGCGCGCGATCAAGCAGCTCGAGGCCGAGCTCGGCGGCGATCTGTTTCGCCGCGAACGGCCCGCGGCGCAATTGACCGAGCTTGGCCAGCGCATGCATCCGCTTTTGAAGCAGTGTTTTGATGCGGCCATCGGCGCGCGCTCGCTGGCTTCCTCGTTCCGGAGCGGCGAGATCGGCGCGCTCCGCGTCGCGCTGACGCATGCGATCGATCTGTCGCTGCTCATTCCTCATCTCAACCAGATCAAACGGCAGTTCAACCGGCTCGAATTCCGCTTCCTGCGCGGCTCGAGTCGTGAAGTGGCCGAGTTCTTGAAGAAGGGCGAGGCCGAGCTCGGGATTGCCGCCGACATCGACGAGGCCTGGGAGCGGCTCGATGTCTGGCCGCTGTTCACCGAGAGCTTCGAGCTCGTGGTCAGCGACGGACACCGCCTGGCCGGCCGCAGCAGCATCGCACTGGACGATTTGCGCGCGGAGCAGCTGCTGAGCCGGACGTTTTGCGAGCATTCCGCCCGTATCTCGGCGAGCCTGCGCGAGCACGGCATCGCGGTCGAACAGGGTCACGAAATCTCGAACGAGCGCGACCTGATCGAGCTGGTCGAGGCCGACATCGGCGTCGCCATGCTGCCGCACACCTCGCCCGTTCCGGAGACGCTGACGCGCGCTGCGGTCGCCGGGCTGGACGCCCGCCGCACCGTCAGCCTCTACGGGGTGGCCGGCCGGCAGCGTACGGCGGTGGCCAATGCCGTGATGCGCATGCTGCGTGGTGCGGATTGGCGGGAGATTGCGGGTTAGCAGCGACGCTCGCTGCTGACCCTTTCAGGCTTCCCTGCTCGCGCCTTCCAACGCTTCAAGCAGATCATCGATCTCCATACGCTTGCGGAAGTCCGGATCGACGAAGCGGGCTTTCACCAGACCGTCGCGACCAACGACAAACACGGCCGGGATCGGCAGCATCCAGCCATCATTGCCGTGGAATTTCGCCATATCCTGGTAGGACAACAGGCTCTGGATCTCGACACCGAGCCAGATCGCGAGATTGAGCGACAGCGCATAGCCGTTGTCGAGATCGGTCAGGATCGGAAATGGCGCATCAGCTTCCGCCTTGAGCTGCTGGGTGTATTCCTGCGTCTCCGGCATGATCGCGACAATGCGCGCACCCATGGATTCGATGCGATCAAGCGCCTGGACCACCGCGCGGACATTGAGCCGACAATAGGGGCACCAATGGCCGCGGAAAAACATCACGGCGACCGGGCCGCTCTCCAGCAGTGAGGACAGCGCGACGAGACGCCCGCTCTCGTCCGGCAACATGAACGGCGGCATCGCCTCGCCCGGACGCGGCGCGGTCTCGCCGCCGCCGTTTCCATTCAATCTGGTCACCAGATGATCGACTGCCTCGCCATAGGCCGGGAACACGTCGCGGCTGGCGTCGGCATAGGCGCGAAGCTGCTCGTTCAGCGTGCCATCCATGTCACGGCAGCGCTGGAAGGCGAGTTTGAGCCGCTCGGCATCGGCCGGCGAGAGAGAGGTCATCTTGCGCTCCAGCGTTCAGGGGACGAATATTAGGGGCCCGATCCGGCCGCCCGCAAGGGGCGGCCGTCATGCGCGCGCGATCAGTTGACGTAGAAATTGCCGGTCGGATCCAGCCGCCCCGAGGTGGAATACAGCGATCCGTTGTTCATGAAGAAGACGGTGTTGTCGGGGACCTTCTTGGCGCTCTTCATCATGGCCTCGTGGTTCTTCTCCGCCGGGGCCATGGCCATCGCCGACATCTTGCCGGGTCCGCCATACATGTAGGCCATGCCGGCCTTGAAATCCCATGTGGCCTCCGAGAAGGCCGATGTGGCGATGACCGCGAACGCAGCCGTGGCAATCAAGGTCCTGGATAATTTCGTCATGAGATGCTCCTCCGGATTGACGTGAACGCCCGCCAATCGGGCGCGCCCTGCCATCGAACGCCAATCGCTCGGCAAGCGGAAATGCCGATCCCCAATCGGTACGATAGCGAGCGCGTATCGGGCCCGATAGCGCCGGTCTATCGCAGCGAGAGCGAAAGAGCATTTCAGAACGAGCGTCCTCTCGACGAAAGTCCCGACATAGCCGGCGACCATCGCGGTTGCGGCCAACACAGGAGACGTCCCGATGTTCAAGCATCACACATTGTCGCGCGCGGTCTGGCCCGGCCTGGCCATCCTCGGCGTACTGACACTCTCGGCGCAGCCAGTCTTCGCCGGCGAATGCCCGGTCGACAAGATCAAGCCGAACGCGCAGCAGATGGTCGACTACAAGCCGGTCGGCGTCACCGACGTCACGCTCGGCGCCATCGACCTCGGCAAGCAGCCGGCACACATTGAAGGTCGCGAGCTGCGCTTCCGCAAGCTGACCATCGAGCCCGGCGGCATCGTGCCCTGGCACAGCCATGACGACCGCCCCGCCCTGATCTTCGTGCAGCAGGGCGAGATCGTCGAACACGCTTCAAATTGCGTCGACCCGATCGTGCACAAGGCCGGCGACATCCGCCCCGAGGTGTCCGGCATCTCGCACTGGTGGAAGAACCTCGGCAAGGAAACGGTCATCCTCTACGTCGGCGATGTCCGCAAGGACCCGCATGACCACAACATGTAACGGGTGCGCGACCCCAGCGCACGCGTGACGGAATGTGGCGCCCGCGATCTCCATGCTGCCCCGCATGCGGGCGCCACATTCATCACAAGGGAGGCCCGCCATGACCGATCTTTCCGCGCCGATCAAACCGACCGCGATGACGATGGACGCGCATTCACCAGGTCTCGCGCTTCGCTCCCTCATCATCGGCCTCACCGCCTTCCTCACCGTCGTCGATCTGTTCGCGACGCAGGCGATCCTCCCTTCGCTGACACGTCACTACGGCGTCACGCCGGCGGCGATGAGCTTGGCCGTCAATGCCAGCACCTTCGGCATGGCCGTCGCGGGCCTCGTCGTCGGCTTTCTCAGCCCGCACATCGACAGGCGGACCGGCATCCTGCTCAGCCTGACCTTGCTCGCGATTCCGACGAGCCTCCTGGCGATTGCGCCCAACCTTGCCGTCTTCACCGGCCTGCGGGTGGCACAGGGCCTCTGCATGGCATCCGCCTTCGCATTGACATTGGCTCATCTCGGCGAGCAATGCAGCGCAATGGATTCCGGCGGCGCCTTTGCCGCCTACATCACGGGAAACGTCGCCAGCAATCTCGTCGGCCGGCTAGTCTCGGCCGCAATCGCCGATAGCCTTGGCCTGGCATGGAATTTCTACTTCTTCGCAGCCCTCAATCTGGCCGGCGCCGTACTGGTCTATTTCACCATTGCGCGCGTACAGCCGACGCGCGCAACGGCGCCGACGGCATCGGCGTTTGCCGCGACGATCGCGCAGTGGCGGGATTCACGGCTACGAGCCGCCTACGGCATCGGCTTCTGCATCCTGTTCGCATTCATCGGCACCTTCACATTCGTCAATTTCGTTCTGGTCCGGCCACCGCTGTCGCTGGGCATGATGGACCTCGGCTTCGTTTACTTCGTCTTCCTGCCGTCGGTGGTCACGACGTTGCTGGCCGGCAAAGTGGCGTCGCGCCTTGGAACTCGTCCGACGATCTGGGGCTCGCTCGCGATCGCCGGAATCGGTCTGCCGCTGATGCTGGCCCCCCACCTGGGCGCGGTCCTCGCCGGGATGGTTCTGGTCGGAATCGGCACCTTTTGCGCGCAAGCGGCTGCGACAGGATTCGTAGGACAGGCTGCGGCTGAAAACCGCGGCATCGCCAGCGGCACCTATCTCGCCTGCTATTTCTGCGGCGGGCTCATCGGCACCGCCGTCCTCGGCCGGCTGTTCGACGCGTATGGCTGGCATGCCTGCGTGGCCGGGGTGGGCCTGGCGCTCGCTGTCGCGGCCCTGCTGACGCTCGCCTTGAAGCGCTAGCGCTTGGCCGGCGCCTCCTGCGGCGGCTCGTCGTCGGCGATGGCGCGCCAGGCGGCGCCGTCGAGATCGTCATACTGGCCGCTCCGGAGCGACCAGAGGAAGGCGACGAGACCGGCGAGGCCGAGCATCAGCGCCAGCGGCACCAGGATGACCAGGATCTCCATCACACGATCTCCCGCGAGGCGCCGCGCGCGCGCAACGAATTCAGCATCACCAGGATCGACGATCCGCTCATGGCGGCAGCCGCGATCAGGGGCGTCACGACGCCGCTGATCGCGACCGGCACCGCCAGGACATTGTAGCCGATCGCAAGCCAGAGATTCTGCCGCATCAAATGCAGCGCCTTGCGCGACGCGTCGATGGCCGCGACGACCGGGGCCAGTGGTCGGCCGAGAAAGATGAGATCGGCGGTCGCCTGGCTCAAATGCGCGGCCGAGATCGGCGACATCGAGACGTGCGCTGCCGCCAGCGACGGCGCATCGTTCATTCCGTCGCCGACCATCAGGACCTTCATCCCCCGCTGCTTCAAGACCTCGATCCGCGCGATCTTGTCGGCCGGGGTCACCCCGGCGCGCCATTCGGAGATGCCCAGCGCGTGGGCCACGGCGATCACCGCCGGTTCACGGTCGCCGGAGAGAATCTCGATGCCGATATTGCGCGCCTTGAGCGCCGCGATCACAGCCTGCGCATCGGGGCGGAGGCCCTGGCGCACAGAAAGGATGAATTTTTCGCCGCCCTTGCTGAAAGCCACGACGGAGGCTTCGGGATCGAGATGTGTCACGTCGGAGACCAGCGTCTCGGCGCCGCAGAAAGACGGACGGCCGAGGCGAATCTCAATGCCATCGACCACAGCGCGCACGCCCTGGCCGGCCTCCTCGACCGCGCCGATGATCGGCGATCTGGCGTCGGAGGCCTGCGCGACCGCGGCCGCGACCGGATGATGGCTCGACAGCGCGAGCCGTCCGGCAAGCTCGAAGATATCAGCGGGGATGTCGGCGGCATTCATCACTTCGAGATCGGGCAGCGTCAGCGTTCCGGTCTTGTCGAAGATGACGTGATCGGCTTCCGCGAGACGCTCGATGGCATCGCCGGAATTCAGCAGGACCCCCGCCTTGAACATCGCGCCCGAGGCGATCGTCTGCACCGTTGGAATGGCGAGCCCGAGCGCGCAGGGACAGGTGATGATCAGCACCGCGACGCCGGTCACGATCGCATCATGCCAGCCGGCGCCCGCGATGACCCAGCCGAGGATGGTGACGAGCGCGGTGGCATGCACCACCGGCGCGTAGAGTCGCGAAGCGCGGTCGGCGAGCCGCATGTAGCGCGAGCGCGCCTGCAGCGCATTGTCGAGCAGCCGCGTGATCTCGGCGAGCAGCGTCGCCTCGGAGGCCGCGGAGACCCGTACCCGCAAGGTCCCTGAGATGTTCATCGAGCCCGCATAGACCGGCGTGCCCTGCTCGGCCGTGACGTAGAGCGTCTCGCCGGTGATCAGGCTCTGGTCGATTTCGGAACGACCTTCGATCACGGTGCCGTCGACCGCGCAGCGCTCGCCGGGTCGCAGCAGCACGATGTCGCCGGGATAGATCGCGGCCACCGGCACTTGAGATATCTCGCCAGGTCCGACGAACTTGGCCGCGGTCTCCGCCTTGAGCGCGGCGAGATTGCCCGCGACCGCGCGGGTCCGCCGCCGCATGTTCTGGTCGAGGAAGCGGCCGACCAGGAGGAAAGTGAGCAGCATGATCGCCGCGTCGAAATAGGCGTGCTCGGCGTGGTTGATGGTCTCGACCACCGACATGCCGAGCGCCAGCGTCACGCCGATCGAGATCGGCACGTCCATGTTGGTGGTCTTGGCCGACAGCGCGCGCCAGGCCGAGCGGAAGAACGGCTGGCCGGCATAGGCCGCCGCCGGCAGCGCGATCAGCGCCGACAGCCAGTGGAAGAAATCGCGCTGCTCCGGCAGCATGTCCGAGACGTTGCCGGACCACACCGGGATCGACAGCATCATCACGTTCATGGTGGCGAACGCGGCGACGCCGAGGCAGCGCAGCAGGAAGCGCGATTCGGCGACCTCGGTCGCCTCCGCGCTCTCGGTCTCGTAAGGATAGGCCTTGTAGCCGAGCTCTTCGAGGCGGTCGATAAAGCGGGCCGGATCGAGCGTGCCCGCCTTCCATTCCAGCGCAACGCGCCGGTCGGTGAGGTTCACGCGCGCCAGCGTGACGTCGGGAATCGCGGACAGGCCGCGCTCGATCTTGGCCATGCAGCCGGCGCAGTGAACACCCTCGACCGCGAGATCGATGTGCTGGACGCCCTCGCCCGCAGTCCGGACGTAATGCGAAAAATCCCGCGAGACGTGCATGGCAAAATCCTTCAGTTCAGGATCACGCGGTTGCGCGACATGAACACGCGCGTTCCCCGCGCCTCGCCCTCGATCACCAGGTCCCACTGGCCCGGCGCGACCGATGCGGCATTGCCGCGATAGAGGCCGATGCCGGCCTCCGAGAGCTCGATGGCGAGATCGGCGCGCTTGTCGGTCGGCCGCTCCAGGCGGCCGCCGAATTTCAGTCCGGCGATCGGCTGTCCGCTCGCATCGCGCGCCTCGACCTGAAGCACGGCGCCGCCATCGGCGCGGCGCTCGACATGGGCGTTGACCTTCCAATTTCGCGCGGCCTGGTCATGGGCCGCCGAAATTTCGCGATCATAGGTCAGCCCTGCGGCATAGGGACTGTCGACGTCCGTCCCTGGCAGCGTCGCGATCGCGAGCTTCATCATGGTCACGTTAACGCCGATCACGATGCCGAAGAAGGCGACCAGCATCAGAAACACCTTGGTTCCGGTCAGCGGCTTGGTTGCCATGGCGGGCTCCTGATCCTAGGGCGCGACGAAATTGTCGGTGGCGCTGGCGACTTCGCCGAGGCCGATATCGGTGACGTGAAAGCGAACCGGGATCGACTTTTCCGGATTGCCCTCGACCGGCGCGGTCACGAGCAGCCGCAGCTCGCTGGTGGAGTCGCGCGGAACCACGATCATCGGCCGGTCCGGCGTCACGGAATCGATCCCGATGACATGGATCGTCGCATTGACCGGACCGTTCGCGTCGATCGCAATGACGCGGTCGTAGCCGCTCTTGTTGAGCAGCCGCACCGTGTAGGCGTTGCGGATCGAGCCGTCACTGAGCCTGACCGCGACCGGGTTGCGGTCGTGCAGCACGTTGACGTCGAGCAGGCTGCGGGTCGCCAGCGTATAGATCATGATGCCGCCGACCGCCGCGATGATCGCGCTGTAGGCGACGGTGCGGGCCCGGACGATGCGATAGATCGGCGCCTTGCCTTCCTGGCGGCGCTGGATGTTGACGTCGTTGTCGTAGCCGATCAGCCGCTTCGGCCGGCCGATCTTGGTCATCACGTTGTCGCAGGCGTCGATGCAGAGCCCGCACTGGATGCATTCGAGCTGCGGTCCATTGCGGATGTCGATGCCGGTCGGACACACGGCGACGCATTGATAGCAGTCGACGCAGTCGCCGACCTGCTCGCCGAGCGCGCGCAGCTCGGCCGCCTTCTTCACCGACGTACGCTTCTCGCCGCGATCGTAGCGATAGGTCACGTTGAGCGCCCATTCGTCGGTGAGCGCGGCCTGGATCCGCGGCCACGGGCACATATAGGTGCAGACCTGCTCGCGCATGAAGCCGGCGAGCACGTAGGTCGTAGCCGTCAGGATGCCGATCCAGATATAGGCGATCATCGGCGCCTGGAAGGTGACGAGTTCCCTGACCAGCGTCGGTGCGTCGTTGAAATAGAGCACCCAGGCGCCGCCGGTCCACCACCCGATCAAGAGCCAGATCGAATGCTTGAGCACGATCTCGGAGATGCGCTCCAGCTTCATCGGGTCGGACGATTTGTCCTTCTTCATCCGCTCGCGCCGGTCGCCCTCGATCAGACGCTCGACCGCATAGAACAGGTCCGTCCACACCGTCTGCGGGCAGAGATAGCCGCACCAGATGCGGCCGCCGACCGAGTTCATCAGGAATAGCGCCACCGCGGCGACGATCAGCAGGCCGGTGAAGTAGTAGACCTCCTGCGGCCACAGCTCGATGAAGAAGAAATAGAAGCGACTGTTGGGAAGATCGATCAGCACCGCCTGGCTCGGAGCACCGAGGCCGCGGTTCCAGCGCACGAACGGCAGGAAGTAATAGACGCCGAGGCAGAACGCCATCAGGCCCCATTTGATCCGGCGGAAGGTGCCGGAGATGCTCTGGGGATAGACTTTCTTCTGGGCAACATAGAGCGGCCCGTTGTCATCGTCTAATGGGAGGTCTTTAGGGTTCGCGGTCCTGTTCATCGCCTGCAGCTTTTCGAGAGGTGCGATAAAACCTAGACCCGACGCCGCCGCGTCAGTTGATCCAGCGCAAGCGGGGGCGTTTTTTGTTCGCCCCCGCCTGTCCCGGATTGGCTATTTTCCGCCGCCCAGCGAGTGGACGTAAACTGCCATCGCCTTGATGGTGGCGGGATCGAGCCGCCCTTCCCAGGCCGGCATCACACCCGCGCGGCCCTGGCTGATGGTCTCGATCAGCGACGCCTCGTCCGAACCATAGAGCCAGATCTTGTCGGTCAAATTGGGAGCGCCCATCTCCGGGTTGCCCTTGCCGCCGTCGCCATGGCAGGCGACGCAATTCTCCGCGAAAAGCTTCTCGCCCTTGGCCGCGTCATAGCCCTTGCGGGTCGGAAGGCCCGACAGTGCCCGGACATAGTTGGCGGCCGTGACGATCTCATCCGGCTTCAGCACGCCGTCCTTGCCGAAGGCGAGCATCTGGCCTTCGTGCGCCTTGGCGTGGCCGGAACGTGCGCCGAACTGGATGGTCTGCATGATCTGGTCGAGCGATCCGCCCCACAGCCAGTCGTCGTCGTTCAGGTTCGGATAGCCCTTGGCACCGGCGCCGCCTGAGCCATGGCACGGCGCGCAATTGTCGCCGAACACGGTCTTGCCCTTGGCGCGCGCGAGCGCCAGCAGCGCCGGATCCTTCTCGATGTCGGCGAGCGAGGCCGCGCCCAGCGCAACCATCTTGGCTCCGCGGATCTTCTCGAGATTGGCGAGCTCGACCGCGACGTCGGCGCGCGTCGAGTAGCCGAACAGGCCCGTGGTATTGCTGGAGATCAGCGGCCAGGCCGGATAGACGATCCAGTAGCCGATCGCCCAGACGATGGTGAGGTAGAAGGTGATTACCCACCAGCGCGGCAGCGGCGTGTTGAGCTCCTTGATGCCGTCCCACTCATGGCCGGTCGTGGACCTGCCGGAGACGGGATCGATGTCGCTATGATGATCGGTCATGATCTCTTACTCCTCCCGCAACGGCAAATGTGCCGCTTCGTCGAAAGCTGCCTTGTTACGGGGCCAGAATGCGTAGGCGATGATCGCGACAAAGATCGCGACGAACACCGGCGTCCAGATCGTGGTCACGAGACCGGACGCGAGATTGTCGAGGGTCAGGATGGCTTTCATCGTGGGTGCCTTCTCAGCGAAGATTGGCTTTCTCGTTGTAGATCTTGAAGTCGACCAGCGTGCCGAGCATCTGGAGATAGGCGATCAGGGCGTCCATCTCGGTCGGCGTGCCGGCCTTGCCGTCGAAGTTGCGCACCACGGCCTTGGCATAACGCTTGGTGAAAGCGTCGGAGCCGGCATTATCAGGATCGGCCTGCGCCTTCATGTCGGCGCCCGCATTGGCGATCTGGTCGTCGGTGTAGGGCGTGCCGACGGTCCGCAGCGTGCGCATGTGGTCGGCGATCGTGTCCGGATCGACCTCGGTCTGGCTGAGGAACGGATAGCCGGGCATCACCGACTGCGGCACGATTGCGCGCGGGTTGGTCAGATGGGTGACGTGCCAGTCGTCGGAGTATTTGGCGCCGACGCGGGCAAGATCGGGACCGGTGCGCTTCGAGCCCCATTGGAACGGGTGGTCGTACATGCTCTCGGCGGCCAGCGAGAAATGGCCGTAGCGTTCGACCTCGTCGCGCAAGGGGCGGATCATCTGCGAATGGCAGAGATAGCAGCCTTCGCGGATGTAGACGTTGCGCCCGGCGAGCTCCAGCGGCGTATACGGCCTGATCCCGTCGACCGCTTCGATCGTGCTCTTGAGGTAGAACAGCGGGGTGATCTCGACGAGACCGCCGATCGCGATCACCAGCAGGATGCCAACGATCAGGATGATCGAGTTCTTTTCGAAGATTTGGTGGCGTGTCCAGAACGACATGGAAAACTCCTCATTCCGCCGGCTGGAGAGCGACGGGCATCTGGACTTCCTGTTCGCCGACGCGAACGGTCATCCAGAGATTATAGGCCATGATCAACGCGCCGATCAGGAACAGCCCGCCGCCGGCTGCGCGGATGATGTAGAAGGGATGCATCGCCTCGACGGTCTCGATGAAGGAATATTCGAGGAAGCCGAGCGAGGTGTAAGCGCGCCACATCAGACCCTGGAGGATGCCGGACACCCACATCGCCGAGATGTAGAGGACGATGCCGAGCGTCGCGATCCAGAAGTGCCAGTTGACGAGCTTGAGGCTGTAGAGGCCCTTGCGATTCCAGATCCAGGGCACGAGGCAGTAGAGCGCGCCAAAGGAGACGAAGCCGACCCAGCCGAGCGCGCCGGAGTGCACGTGGCCGATGGTCCAGTCGGTGTAGTGGCTGAGCGAGTTGACGACCTTGATCGACATCATCGGGCCTTCGAAGGTCGACATGCCGTAGAAGGCGACGGAGACCACGAGCATGCGCAGCACGGGATCGGTGCGCAGCTTGTCCCAGGCGCCCGACAGAGTCATCAGGCCGTTGATCATGCCGCCCCAGGAGGGCATCCACAGCATGATCGAGAAGGTCATGCCGAGCGTCTGGGTCCAATCCGGCAGCGCCGTGTAGTGCAGATGGTGCGGGCCGGCCCAGATGTAGAGGAAGATCAGCGCCCAGAAATGGATGATCGAGAGACGGTAGGAATAGATCGGCCGCTCGGCGCGCTTGGGGATGAAGTAGTACATGATGGCAAGGAAGCCGGCGGTCAGGAAGAAGCCGACCGCGTTGTGGCCGTACCACCACTGGAACATGGCATCCTGGATGCCGCCCCAGGCGATGTAGGATTTCGAGCCGAACACCGAGACCGGCAGCGCCGGGTTGTTGCCGAGATGCAAGACCGCAATCGTCACGATGAAAGCGAGATAGAACCAGTTCGCGACGAAGATGTGCGGCTCCTTGCGCTTGATGATCGTGGCAAGGAAGACCAGCAGATAGGTGACCCAGACGATGGTCAGCCACAGATCGGCGTACCATTCCGGCTCGGCATACTCCTTCGACTGGGTGACGCCGAGCAGATAGCCGGTGCCGGCGATCAGGATGAAGAAATTGTAGCCGACGACGACGAACCAGGGCGCGAGATCGCCTGCAAGGCGAACGCGGCAGCTCTTCTGGACGACGTAGAAGGAGGTCGCGATCAGGACGTTGCCGCCGAAGGCGAAGATCACTGCGGACGTGTGCAGCGGACGCAGGCGGCCGAAGCTGGTCCAGGGAAGATCGAAGTTCAGCGCCGGCCACGCCAGTTGCGAGGCTATGATGAGGCCGACGAGAAAGCCGGCAATGCCCCAGAACATCGCCATCACGGAGGAGAACTTGATCGGACCCATGTTGTAATTGGGGCGCCCGTTGATCTCCGCAGGCGGCAGCGCCGCCGGCCGGTCGAGGTAGCGGTTGATGATGCAGAAGACCGCCGCGACGCTCGCTGCCGCGCCCAGCGCGGCGTGGAAGGCGAAGGGCGCATCGAGCGCCTTGGCCGAGGCAATCACGCAGAGGAAGGCGGTGACCGCGAACACGACAGCCAGGCCGCTTTCACCTGACGTCATGGACTTGGAGATGGAGGGCTGGCTCATGCGGATTCTCTCTGAAAGAACACAGCGCCAGAAACCACATTCGCCCTCGCGGGGAATTGATTGAAATCAAGCTATGTGGATTTCTGTTAATGTGGGAGTTGCGGCGCCAGTTGCAGTGCCCTCTCCCCTTGCGGGAGAGGGCAGCGAGGACGGTACGGCAATCTCACTTGGGTGAGGGGTTGGTCCCGCACGAAGACTCTCTCGGTGGAGAAAACCCCTCATCCGGCGCCATAGCCGAAGCTTCGCTTCGGCCTTCTCAAGAACGGCGGCCGAAGGCCGCCTATGCCACCTTCTCCCACAAGGGGAGAAGGGGAAACGTCACTCCCGCGCCGTCGCCTTGAGCGCCGCGATGACGTCCTCGCGCGCGACGATGCCGACCAGCTTCTGCGCTCCGTCGAGCACGATGATGCTCCTGATGCGGTGCTCGACCATGATCTGGAGCACGCGCGTCAGCCGCGTGTCGGGGCTGACATAGATAAAGTCGGGCGTCATGACGTCGCCGATTTTGCGGCTCATCAGGTCGTGATAGCGCGGCAGCATCTGGCTCGGCGTGAAGGCGAAGCACTTCAGGATGTCGAACTTGGTGACGATGCCGACGACCTGCCCGTCGTCCTCGACGGGATAGGAATTGAAATCGTCGCGTTCGAACATCTCGCTGAGCGCGAGCAGGTCGAGGTCGCGCCTCACGGTCCTGACGTCGTGCGTCATGTAGCCGTCGACGGTCTGCTCAAGGAATCTGTACACGGCGCGTCCTCTTTGATTCGTCCCGCGTCAGTGCGACAGCAGCACGCAGCGGGCAGATTGAGTGACCAGATATTGGGTGACGCCGCCGAGGATCAGCTCGCGGAAGCGCGAATGACCGTAGGCACCGGCGACGATCAGGCTGGCGCCGACATCGCCGGCAATTTTCTCCAATTGCCCGGCGACGGTTTCGTTGCGGGCCGCTTCGGAAACGCGCGCGATCGCGGTCACGCCGTGGCGGGCAAGCCACGCCGTCACGTCGGTCACGCCAGCGACCGCGGCAGGGCGGTCGTCGTCGCCTTCGGGAATTGCAAGGACGGTGACATCCCTGGCCTTGCGCAGGATCGGCAGCGCATCGGCCAGCGCCCGCCGGGCTTCCGGCGTATCCTTCCACGCCACCAGGACGCTGCGCAGGTCGAGCCAGTTGACGCCGTCAGGCACGACCAGGATCGGCCGGCCGGCTTGCATCACCAGATCCTTTGGGCTCGCGAGCGCGAAGGCGTCGGAGAAGGCCGGGCTCTGCCCGCCGGTGACGATGATGTCGGCGCAACGCGCCTGGGTGAACGTAAAGCGCGCCGGGAAATCCATGGCGTTGCGCCATTCCACATGTCCGCCGCGATTCCTGATCGCGGCGCGGAATTGCGCCTCGAGCTCGCCCAGGCGTCGCTTGACCGAGGCTTCTCCCTCATCGATCAGTGCCTGCGCTGCAGTGCCATCGCTGAAGTAGAGTGGCGGGGCGAACTGCGCCGCGGCAACGCCGATGATCGACGCCCCAAATCGTTCGGCAAGCTCGCCCGCGACCTGAAGCCGCGCCTCGTTGGGCTGATCGAGCGCCAGGCTGACCATCACGGTCGCGTATGTCATCGGAGTCTCCGGGGCAATGAGCTTTGATCCGATCGTAAGCCGGCCGCCGGCTGGCAGGATGAGATAGATCAAAACCTTGGATCACCGCGCGGGCCCGAAATCTGCCAATGGTATAAGACATCGGAACTTGCCTCTGGCCCCTCCTTGGGTACATTGCCGACGATAACGCTGTGCGGTTCCCCGCATCAGAATGGGAGTGATCGTGTGGCGCCGACCCGTGTGATTCATCCGCAAGATGACGGCCGGGGCGAACATTTCCGCGTTCGAATCGAAGGATTTGGCGTCGGGACCTGGGATCTCGATCTCAAGACACTGGAATTGGAGTGGTCGGAGACGGCCAGAATCCTGTTCGGAATCGAATCCGGCCAATCGGTGAGTTACCCGCTGTTCCTGTCCCGGCTGGAGCCGAACGACCGCGAGCGGATCGAGAGTGCGATCCGGCGCGTCTCCGAACGGGGCGGCAGCTTCGACGTGTCGTTCAGGGTCACGGGGGCGTCGGGCAGAACGCAGTGGATCCGCGCCCGCGCGGGGCTGATTCGAGACGACGCCGGCGCCGCCCGACATCTCAGCGGCATCTTTCTCGATGTCGATGAGGAGAAGCAGGTCGAGGAAACCCTGCGCACCCGCGAGAGTCACCTCCGCTCGATCCTCCAGACGATTCCCGACGCCATGATCGTCATCGACGGCCATGGCGTCATCCAGCTCTTTAGCGCGGCGGCCGAGCGCCTGTTCGGGTGGGTCGAGTCGGAGGCGATCGGCCAGAACGTCCGCATCCTGATGCCGGAGCCCGACAGCTCACGTCACGACGGCTACATCGCGCGCTACCGCACCACCGGCGACCCGCACATCATCGGCATCGGCCGGATTGTGACCGGCAAGCGTCGCGACGGCACGACCTTTCCGATGCACCTGTCGATCGGCGAGATGCAGTCGGGCGGCGAGCCCTATTTTACCGGTTTCGTCCGCGATCTTACCGAGCATCAGAAAACCCAGGCGCGGCTCCAGGAACTGCAGTCCGAACTTGTCCACGTCTCGCGGCTGAGCGCGATGGGCGAAATGGCGTCCGCGCTCGCTCACGAGCTCAACCAGCCGCTGGCAGCGATCAGCAACTACATGAAGGGGTCGCGGCGGCTGCTCGCCGGAAGCCAGGATCCGAATACGCCGAAGATCGAGAGCGCGCTGGACCGCGCCGCCGAGCAGGCGCTGCGCGCCGGCCAGATCATCCGCCGCTTGCGCGACTTCGTCTCCCGCGGCGAATCGGAGAAAAGGATCGAGAGCCTGTCCAAGCTGATCGAAGAGGCCGGCGCCCTCGGGCTGGCAGGCGCGCGCGAGCAGGACGTGCAGCTTCGCTTCAGCCTCAATCCCAATGCCGATCTCGTGCTCGCCGACCGGGTGCAAATCCAGCAGGTGCTGGTCAATCTGTTCCGCAACGCGCTGGAAGCGATGGCGCAGTCGCCTCGGCGCGAGCTCGTCGTCACCAACACCCGCGCCGCCGACGACATGATCGAGATCGAGGTCTCCGATACCGGCTCCGGCTTCCAGGACGACGTCATGCCAAACCTGTTTCAGACTTTTTTCACCACCAAGGACACCGGCATGGGAGTGGGACTGTCCATCAGCCGCTCGATCATCGAGGCTCACGGCGGCCGGATGTGGGCCGAGAGCAACGCATCGGGTGGAGCGACATTCCGCTTCACGTTGCCGGCAGCCGACGAGAACTGATCCATGACGACCAAGGGAATCATCTACGTCATTGACGACGACGAGGCGATGCGGGATTCGCTGAATTTCCTGCTGGATTCAGCTGGCTTCGGCGTCACACTGTTCGACAACGCGCAGAGTTTTCTCGACGCCCTGCCCGGCCTCGTCTTCGGCTGCGTCGTCTCCGACGTGCGCATGCCCGGCATCGATGGCATCGAGCTTCTCAAGCGCCTGAAGGCGCAGCGCAGCCGGTTTCCGATCCTGATCATGACCGGCCATGGCGACGTGCCGCTCGCGGTCGAGGCGATGAAGCTCGGTGCCATGGATTTCCTGGAAAAGCCGTTCGAGGATGACCGCCTCGTCGCCATGATCGAATCCGCGATCCGCGAGGGCGAGCCGGCGGCCAAGAACGAGGCCATCGCCCAGGATGTCGCCGCCCGCGTTGCTTCCCTGAGTCCCAGGGAACGCCAGGTCATGGAGGGGCTGATCGCGGGCCTCTCCAACAAGCTGATCGCCCGCGAGTACGACATCAGCCCACGCACCATCGAGGTCTACCGGGCCAATGTGATGACCAAGATGCAGGCCAACAGCCTGTCGGAACTGGTGCGGCTGGCAATGCGGGCCGGAATGCTCAACGATTGAAGTCACCAGGATTGAGGCAAGTCAAAACCGTCCGCCCGCCCTGTGCTACCAGATCGGAATGATTGCGATCAGCTCCCATCCCGAGCGGCTCCCGATGTCGTCACCCGCGAAACCAACCGTCTATGTGGTGGATGACGACGCCGCCGTGCTGGGCTCCCTGCGCTTCCTGTTGGAAATCGACGGTTTTGCCGTGCGGACCTTCAGGAACGCCACGGCGCTGCTCAATGCAGCGAGCCCGTCCGGTGCAGATTGTTACGTGATCGACTACAAAATGCCCGACATCAACGGCATCGAGCTGGCCGGGCGACTGCGCCAGTCCGAGGGCGATACCCCGGTGATCCTGATCACCGGCTATCCCGACTCGAATATCTCGGCCCGGGCGGCGGCCGCAGGTGTGAATGAAGTGATTCTGAAGCCGCTTCTGGACGAAAACCTGGTCAAACGCATTCGCCACGCCATCCAGAACCGGGTCCATAGCTGACCTACGGGATTCTACGTAAGGCACCCCCCTTAAGATATCTCGCGAAATTTTCGAGGCACCCGATACCGCGTACCAAAGCGTCATCACAACGGAGATGGCGCAGATGCTGACCCAGACGATCAACACCCAGGCGATCAAGACCCAGATCAACGGCAGCAAGATCGCCCCGGGCCATCCCGTCTCCGACCAGTTCGGTGCGATCGCTGGCCATGTCGGCCTCGTTGCCACCGAGTTCTCCTACCGCAAGGAAGAGGAGATCTATGGCGAGGACGAGCCGGCCGAGTATGTCTATCAGGTCGTCACCGGCGCCGTGCGCAGCTACAAGCTTCTCTCCGACGGCCGCCGCCAGATCGGCTCCTTCCATCTTTCCGGCGATGTGTTCGGCCTCGAATCCGGCACCACCCATCGCCTTGCCGCTGAAGCCATCATCGACACCACGGTGCGCCTCGTGAAGCGCGCGAGCCTCGAGAAGGCCGCAGCCACCGACGTCCAGGTCGCCCGCAAGCTCTGGGCCATGACCGCTGGTGAGCTTCGCCACGCCGAAGACCACATGCTGCTGCTGGGCCGCAAGACCGCGATGGAGCGCGTCGCTACCTTCCTGCTCGAAATGGACCGCCGCCTCGCGGTTGCCGGCATGATGGCGCTGCCGATGTGCCGCCGCGACATCGGCGACTATCTCGGTCTCACGCTCGAGACCGTCTCGCGCGCGCTGTCGCAGCTTCACGCCCAGGGCATTCTCGGCTTCTCCGGCGCCCGCCAGATCGTGCTGCGCAACCGGGCACGCCTGCACAATCTCGACGCCTGATCTCTTCTCCCCACCCGCTCATGGCCGGCTGAATTGGTTCAGCCGGCCATTTCTTTTGCTGCGATCATGCCCTTGCGCCGCGTCTCCGGCATCACAAGCAGAATGAGCAGAAGTCCCGTCGCCGCGACGCCGGACAGTCCGGTGAACGCCATGGCATTGCCGAATTTATCGCTGACATAGCCGCCGAGCGCGGTGCTCAGCGACGCGCCGATGCCCATGGCCGTGCCGACGATGCCCTGCGCCAGGTTGAAATGGCCGCTGCCGAAGGCGACGTCGGCCACGATCAGCGGGATCATCACCGCGAACACCGCCGCGGTGAGGCCGTCGAACACCTGCACGAGCACCAGCAGATACGGATCGCGCACGGTCGCAAACAGCAGGCCGCGAATCGTCAGCGCCGCGAATCCGATCAGCAGTAGCGGCCTGCGACCCCATGCTTGCGCCTTGCGCCCGACGCTCGGCGACAGCAGCGCCACGATCGCTTGCGGCACGACGATGCAAAAAGCGACGAGCACCGTCGCCCACTCGCTCGATCGCGCCGTCACCGCGCTTGCCATCAGCGGCATCATCGAGGCGTTCGCGAGCTGTAACAAGAGCACGCTGAGCGCGAAGACAATGAGCGGCCGCTGCCGGATCAGATGCCAGATATTGGTGTCGCCGCGATCCTCCGCCTCGCGCGGCATCTCGCCGTGACAGCGCGCGATGTCGACCTCGTGCTCGCGGATGCGAGAGAGCGCGATCAAAGTGGGGATTGCGAGTAGGAACGTGACCAGGAAAACCGAGCGGCTCGACAGCAGATAGCCGGCCGTTCCCATCACCGCGGCCGCAACGCCGTTGCCAAGCGAAGCAAAGCGCGCGTTGCGGCCGAGACGCTCGCCGATCGCGAACGGGCCGACCAGACCGAGGCTGATCGCCGCGATCGCCGGTCCGAGCACGCAGCTCGCCGCCGCGTGCAAGGTGGCCGCAGCCACCACCACGGGGAAGATCGGCATCGCCGCATAGGCGAGCGCACAGCAGCCGATGGTGGCGATCGCGAGGCCGGCGACCAATCGCTCGGATTTCGCGGCATCGATGATGGCGCCGCCCGGCATCTGGCCGATCAGCGCAACGATGCCGCCGATCGACAGCACGAGGCCGATCTCGACCTGGGTCCATTTCTGGGTCGTCAGATAGACCGCGATGAACGGCCCGAATCCGGTCTGCACGTCCGCGAGGAAGAAGATGAACCAGTCGAGGCCGCGCAGGCTTTGGCGCGACGGCGCCGGAATGCCGGCAGGCGACGGCGCCGCAAATTTGTCCTGCTCAACGCGACCCTCGCGATCCGCATGATTCGGCTTCCTCGACAACAGCACCGGCGGCCATCCCTCCCCGCGCCTCACTGAACGGCTTGCAGCGGCTGCAGGCTGCCGGACGCGCCGAGCACCACCATCGGCGTGTCCTCCTTGTATTCCGGCGCGGCTGCGACCTGTGCCTTGGTCAATTCCAGCGTGATGCTGTCCTTCTTGTTGACGATCTTGCCGAACCGCATCGCGTTCCAGTCCACCACGATCTTGCGGCTGCCGACGCCGAGGAAGCCGCCGAAATCGATCACGGCGGCGCGCACGTGCCCGCTCCGATCGACGATGACGTCGACGATGCGGCCCATGTCCTCGTTCGCCGCGCTGAGCACGTCACGGCCAAGCACACCGTGCGCATCGCTCGCGCCGATGATCGTGACCGACGGCGGCGGCGCGGCATTCTTGGGGGTGACGGGGACCGCTGACGCCGGCGGCTGCGCCGTCGGCGGTGCATTCGCTTCGGTCGAGGGTGCGGGCGCCTCCTCCGCGGCGCGTGACACGGCGAACGTCATTCCGCAGACGATCACGATGCTCAAGGCCAACCATCCGGCGGTACGCATGCACCCTCCTTCCGGCGCGCCGTTAGCGCGCCAGCACGATCGAGACCTGAATCTGGCCACGCGTGCGCAACACCTCCAGCGCCACGTCGTCGCCATGGCGGCTGACGCGCAGGTCCACGCTGGACTCGCCCAGACGCAGATCGCGCAAGATCACCTCGTGCAGAAACGCCGGCAGATGCGGATTGCGCAGCCGGATCTCGCCGCGCGCCACGTCGAACTCGATGCCCAGCGCCGCCTCCAAGAGCGTGAACGCGGTTGCGCTGGCCCAGGCCTGCGGGGCGCAGGCGACCGGATAGAGCGTCGGGCCGCGGCGTTTCTCGCGCCGGAAACCGCAGAACAATTCGGGCAACCGACGCAGGTCCATGTAGGTCGCGGCGTCGAACAGTCCCTTGAAGACATGCGCAACCGAATGCTTGAGCCCGTAGCGCGCGAGCCCAAGCGCGATCAGCGCATTGTCGTGCGGCCAGATCGACCCGTCATGGTAGGACATCGGGTTGTAACGCACCTCGCCGACAGCGACGGTGCGGATGCCCCAGCCCGAGAAGAAATGCGGCCGCATCAAATCGGCAGCGACGAGGCGCGCGCGGTCCTCGCGGATCATGCCGCTGAACAGGATCTGGCCGGCGTTCGAGGTCCGCACCTTGCAGGGCCGCTTCTTGCCGTCGAGCGCAAGCGCATAGGTGCCGAGCTCCTCGCACCAGAACGCGGCCTCGAAACGCTCGCCCAGCGTCTTGGCCTCGGCTTCGAGCTTCCTGGCGAGATCAGGCTTGCCAAGCCGGAGCGCGCAGCGCGCGGCGAGCCGCTTGGCGGCAAAGACGTAGCCTTGCACCTCGGCCAGCGCGAGATTGCCTTCCGCAAGCTGGCCATCGGCATGGAAGATCGCGTCGTAGGAATCCTTCCAGCCCTGGTTGGCGAGGCCCTTTTCCGTGGCGCGCTGATATTCGACGAAGCCGTCCTTGTCGGGATCCCCGGGGCCGTCGATCCAGGCCAGCCCCGCCTCGATGGCCGGCCACAGCTCGGTCAATGTCTTCTCGTCGCCGGTGCGTTCGAAATAGCTTCCTGCCAGCAGGACGAACAAGGCCGTGGAATCGACGCTGCCGTAATATTGCGCGAACGGCACCTCGCGCAGCGCCGCCATCTCGCCGCCGCGCATCTCATGCAGGATCTTGCCCGGCGCGGCATCGGCGAGCGGATCGACCGCCTTGGCCTGGAAATGGGCGAGCCGCCGCAGCACACCCTTGGCAATCCGCGGATCGACCCACAGCATCTGCAGCGCCGTGATCAGCCCATCGCGGCCGAACGTCGTCGAGTACCAGGGAATCCCCGCATAGGGATAGCGCCCCTGCGGCGTCTCCGTCATCAGCATGTTGAGGTCGGCCATGGCCTGGCACAGCACCTCGTTGAAGATGTTGTTGGAGGTCTCGATGCTGGCGGCCCCCATCGTCGATTGCCGCATCTCGCGGCGATGGGCGAGCAAACTCTGGAAAAAGCGCGCCGGCTTCTCCGCGATCGGCCGATTGCAGGACACGGCCACGAACAGGGATTTCGACTCATGCGGGTCGAGTTCGAGCTGCCAGGTCGCGGCGTTCACCGACAACTTCGTCGGGCGCGGATCGAAATGCAGGCCCGTGGTGCGCTCGGCGTCATCGAGACCGCGGTAGTCGAACAGCACGTCGGTCGGTCCCAACAGCCGGCTCGAGCCGATGCCGCGGCGCGGGCGCCGCTCGCCGCGGACCTCGAACAGATCGGCGAAATCGTTGTCGAACAGCAGCGTCAGCGCGAAGCCGGCCGGGCGGTCGCCGTGGTTCTGCACGCCGATGCGCTGATAGGCGGTGCCGCGCCACAGGAAGATCGTGCGCACGATGTGCAGCAGGTCCTTTTGCAGCACGAGGCTGCCCTGCCGGTAGATGTCCGGATTGGTGAGATCGACGGTCAGGGCTGAATTGTCGTCGCGCAGGTTCGAGCCCAGCAGCAACGGCTGGAGATCGTCGAGCACGAGCTCGAGCCTGGCAAGATAGCGCGTGTCGTGATGAAACAGGCCGTCGGGCCCGCCGGCCGAAGCGCCGATGTCGCCATGGCTGTCGAGCACGATAAAGGTGTCGTCGTGCTTGAGCGAACGCCGCGGCCGCGCCGACGGTCCCGTCATCGGAATATAGAAAGGCTGCTCCGCGACCTGGTCCACGGTCCGCGTCACGGAGACGAATTGGGTAACGGCTTCAGCCGACATCAGCAGCTCCCCTGCGCTTGTTTCGACACGCAACCGACTCAAACGCGACTGTTGGTTTACGCGGCGGCCTGGGCGAGCCGGCTCATTTCCTGCGTGACCAGCTCACGATAGGGCCCGTGGCCCTGCATCAGACGCTCGGGCGACCCGTCCTCGATGATCTTACCACCCCTCAACACGACCACGCGATCGAAATTGCGCAGGGTCGCGAGGCGATGCGCGATCGCAATGACCGTGCGGCCGCGCATCAGCCGCGACAACGCCTCGCGGATCGCCTCTTCGGATTCGCTGTCGAGCGCGGCGGTCGCCTCGTCCAGCAGCAGGATCGGCGCGTCCTTCAGGAAGGCGCGCGCAATCGCGATGCGCTGGCGCTGACCGCCGGACATCTTGACGCCGCGGTCGCCGACCATGGTGTCGAGACCACCAGGCAGGCTTTCGACGAAATCGCAGCGCGCCGCAATCGCGGCACGCAGCACCTCGTCGTCGGTCGCGTTCGGGCGGCCATAGCGGATGTTCTCGCGAATCGAGCGGTGGAACAGCGAGATGTCCTGCGGCACGACGGAGATCGCCTCGCGCAGGCTCTGCTGCGTCACCTTGGAAATGTCCTGGCCGTCGATGGTGATGCTGCCCTCGTCCGTATCGTAGAAGCGCTGCAACAGCGTGAACAGCGTCGACTTGCCGCCGCCGGACTGGCCGACAAGGCCGACGCGCTGGCCGGGTTGCAGGCGCAAGCTGAAGCGCTCGAAGATCTTTTCAGCCCCGGGATAGCCGAAGGTGACATTGTTGAACGCGATCGCGGCGCCGCTCTTCACCAGCGGCTCGGCCTCGGGGTGGTCGCGCAATTCATGCGGCACCAGCAGCGTGGCGATCGCCTCGGTGAGCCGGGCAACGTGCTGGGTGACGTCGACCAGCGCCACCGCGAGATCGCGCGTCGCGTTCAGAATGGAGAGACCGAGGGTGCAGACCAGCACCACGTCGCCGGTGGTCGCCCGGCCATCCTGCCAGAGCATGATCGCCCAAGCCATCAGGGCGATCGTGAGCACGACAGTGACGCCGGCATGGATAAGCCGCAGCTTCTCCAGATAGCGCAGGCTGCGGCCGCGCGCGGTGAGCTCCCGATTCACAGTCGCGTCGAACCGCTCATGCTCGTGCCCGATGCCACAGAAGGCGCGCACCAGCGGCATGTTGCTGATGACGTCGATCATCTCGCCGTCGACGACGGCGGCCTTGTCGGCGAAGTCGTCATGCAGCGGTTTTCCCGCGGCGGCGAGGCGGAACATCGCAAGCACCATGCCGCCGGCAATCACCATCAGGCCGAGCGCCATATAGGGACTGACCGTTCCAATCAGCGCGATGGCCGCAACCGTTGCGATGCACGGCGGCAGCACATTCCAGACGAACATGTTCTCGACCGTGAACACCGCGTTCGACGTCGCCGTGATGCGGCTCGTCAGCATGCCGGGCATGCGATCGGAGAAGTAGCTCGGCGCATGGCCGGTCAGATGGCGAAATATGTCACGGCGTAAGTCACCGGTGACACGGACGAAGGTGAAGCTGGCCGTCCAGCTCGCGATCCGCCAAAGGAAATTGTCGGCGGCGATGAGCGTCATGAGGAAAATGAATGCCAGCCATACGCTCCCACCATGCGCAGCGCCGGCCGACAAACTGTCGACGAGGGATTTGACGCCATACTGAGTGCCTACGGAGCAGGCAACGGCCGCCACCACAGCCGTCAGGATCACGAGATGCGACGCGAGCCGACGCCGAAGATAGCGCAAAACAAAGGCAAACGGCCGGTGCGCATACCCAGAAAGATGATCCATGTGACTATCGACCCCGTCGTGATGATTCAAACTTTTATTGTTAGTCGACTGAACATCGACACTTCGCCTCGGTTCCCGGGCACACTCATCACGACATGCGGATGCGGGCGTTCTGCGATGATGTGATGGCAGCATCGCGACGGGCATCCGACGTGTCGAATAAGTAACGTTCGGAAGGAGGAACTTCGCAAGTGCGGGAACGTTCCCTTGTCTGGCGTGCCGGTGCTGAACAGGCGGGGGCTTTCTACAATCATGATCGCACAGAGGAGATGGTGAGATGCGCATCGCGCAGGTAGCTCCGTTGACGGAGGCTGTTCCACCCAAGCTGTATGGCGGCACCGAGCGGGTGGTGCATTGGTTGACGGAAGAGCTGGTGGCCCTTGGGCACGATGTGACGCTGTTCGCGAGCGGCGATTCGCAAACCTCGGCAAAGCTGGATGCGCTGTGGCCGCGGGCGCTCCGCCTCGACGGTTCCGTGCGCGATCCCAATGCGCTGCACATGGTGATGCTGGAGCGGGTGCGGCAGAAATGTGACGACGAGGAGTTCGACTTCCTCCACTTCCATCTCGATTATTATCCGTGGTCGCTGTTCTACCGGCAGCCGACGCCGTTCCTGACCACGCTGCACGGCCGGCTCGACCTGCCGGAGCATCAACCGGTCTTCAACACCTTCTCGAAGGTCCCCGTCATCTCGATCTCGAATGCGCAGCGCCGCCCGGTGCCGCAGGCGAACTGGGTGAGGACGATCCACCACGGCCTGCCGGAGAACCTGCTGACGCCGAAGCCGGCGAAACAGGAATATCTCGCCGTGCTCGGCCGCATCGCGCCGGAAAAGGGCGTCGACCGCGCCATCAAGATCGCGACGCATTGCGGCATTCCGCTCAAGATCGCCGCCAAAGTCGATCGTGCCGACCAGGATTATTATGACGAGCTGATCCGACCGATGATCGAGAACAATCCGCTGGTGGAATTCATCGGCGAGATCAGCGATCACGAGAAGTCGGACTTCTTGAGCGGCGCGCTCGGCCTCTTGTTGCCGATCGACTGGCCGGAGCCGTTTGGCCTGGTGATGATCGAAGCCATGGCCTGCGGAACGCCGGTCGTCGCCTTCAACCGGGGCTCGGTGCCGGAGATCATCGACGAGGGCCTCACCGGCTTCGTCGTCGAGGACGTCCTCAGCGCAGCCGGCGTCGTCGGTCGCCTGTCGCAACTCGACCGCTCCGTCATCCGCAAGCAGTTCGAGACGCGCTTCACGGCGCGGCGCATGGCGCTGGATTATCTCGCGGCCTATCGCAGCCTCGGCGAGGAACAGGCGCCGCGGATCAAGCTGGTGAGCAGCGCGGAGTAGCAGGAGCACGCGCCCATCCCATCGCGATCGTCATGGCCGGGCATGTCTCGGCCATCGACATTTGGGTGGGGCGCGCTCCACTCGATCAACCGTCATTGCGAGCGCAGCGAAGCAATCCAGTCTGCCGCCGCAGAGGGATTCTGGATTGCTTCGCTACGCTCGCAATGACGGAGAAGGCGGTAGCCCTACCTCACCACTGCCCGCTTCGGCTCGACGATCTCGAACATGCGCGGGAATTCGTCCATCAGGCCCATCAGTTCGGCGAGGCGCATCGGGTTGCCGGCGAACTTGACCTTGCCGGCGGCCACGGCCTCGGGAAAGCTGGTCAGTTTTGCGATCACTTCATCGAGCGTCGACCGCGCGAGCGTGAAGCTGGCATCGGCATTGTCCGCCTGCATGCCCTCCGTGTAAGTCAGCGCGCAGTTCTCCAGATTGAGCACGAAGGTCTCGCCGGTGTCGGAAAAGCTCCAGTTCAGCACGATGTGCTTTCCTTCCGCCTTTGGTCCGTTGAGGCGGATGCCGAGCACGTCCCAGAGCTGTGAGGTGCGCAGCGCTGCCAGCGTCTCGCGCGGCATCGGCGGGCGTGCCGGCACCTTCGGCATGCCCTGGCGCAATTCCTGCGCGCCGAACAGATAGGCATTGCGCCAGGTCGCGCTTTCAGCGGCGTAGCCGAGCTGCTCCAGCGTATCCGCCAGCAACGCACGTGCAGCCTGATTGTCCGGCTCGGCAAAGACGAGATGGCCGAGCGCCTGCGCCAGGAAGCGGAATTCGCCCCTGTCGAAATCGGCACGCGCCCGCGCGAGGATGGCGCCGGCGCCACCCATGTACTCGACATACTTCTTGCCCGACTCGACCGGCGGCAGCGGATCGAGATTGACCGGATTGGCGTCGTACCAGCCCAGATACTTTTGATAGATCGCCTTCACATTGTGCCGGATGTGGCCGTAATAGCCGCGGCCGTGCCAGGCGCCCTCGAGGCTCTTGGGCAGCTGGATCGTCTCGGCGATCTCGGCCGCGGTGAGGCCGTGGTTCATCAGGCGAATGGTCTGGTCATGCGCGAACTTATAGAGGTCGCGCTGCTGCCGGATCATCGTGCCGATGCGTTCGCGTCCCCACACCGGCCAGTGATGCTGGCCGCACATCGCCTCCGCCTTGCCGTCCCAGAGCTGCAGGGCCTCGCCCAGATATTTCGACCAGGCTAGCGCGTCGCGCACGTCGGCGCCACGGAACGGCAGCAGATTGTGGAAATTGTGGGTGCAATTCTCGGCGAGGTTCAAAAGCTTGTAGCGCGGGATGAAGAAATGCATCTCCGCCGGCGCTTCGCTGTTCGGCGCCATCTGGAATTCGAACGCGACGCCGTCGATCACGCGCCGGTCGCCGGTCGCCATGATCAAATCGGTCGGCCGCAGCAGCGCCACTGAACCTGCTGCCATCGACTTGCCGAGCCCGCAATCGACCTGCCCGCGCGCGCCCTTGGCGAGGAGCGGCCCGAACTGGTACTGCGCCCGGCGCAGCATCGCAGGTCCCGCGATGATGTTCTCGGAGACAGCATGCTCCATGAACAAGTTCGGCGCGATGATCGGCACGCGGCCGGTCGCGAGCGCATCCTCCTCCAGCACGCCGCGCGCGCCGCCCCAATGGTCGGTGTGGGTGTGGGTGAAGATCACGGCCGCGACCGGTCGCTGGCCACGGTGCTTGTAGTAGAGATCGAGCGCGGCGCGCGCGCCCTCGATCGAGGTCAGGGTGTCGACGACGATGACGCCGCTGTCGCCTTCGATCAGCGTCATGTTGGCGATGTCGAGCCCGCGCACCTGGTAGATTCCGGGCACGACCTCGAACAGGCCGTGCTGCATGTTGAGCCGCGACTGTCGCCACAGGCTCGGATTGACCGTGGGCGGCGCCCGCTCGGCGGCGAGAAAGCCGTAAGGCTCGAGGCTCCAGACCGTCCGCCCTTGCGGACTGGTGATCGCCGCGTTCTCGATCGTGCCGAGGAAGCCGCGCGCGGCGTCGTCGAAATCCCGGGTGTCGGAGAACGGCAACGCATTCAGCATCGCCGTTTGCTGCGCGATGACGGACGGTGTTGCGCCCTTCGGCTCGTTGCTGGACGTGTCCGTCATCTCGATCTCCTCCCCGCCTGTCGCGCGGCATCTAACCGCATCTGGCGGCCGATTGCCATGGCGGGAGGACGCAGCAATGCGTAGTCCCGCGCCGACAGGTGGAGAGAAGCAGCGTGTTCGCGGGCTACATGCCCAGCAATCTCGGCAGCCACAGCGACAGACCCGGCCAATAGGTCACGACCACCAGGAACGCCAGCATGGTCAGCAGCCATGGCCACACCGCCACCGTGAGCTCGGTGATGCCCATCTTGGCGATGCCCGAGGCCACGTAGAGATTGAGGCCGACCGGCGGATGACACAGCCCGACCTCCATGTTCACCGTCATCAGGATGCCGAAATGGATCGGATCGATGCCGAGCTTGATCGCAACCGGAAACAGGATCGGCGCCATGATCAGGATGATCGAGGACGGCTCCATCACGTTGCCCGCCAGCAGCAGCAGAAGATTGACGACGAGGAGGAAGCCGATCCAGCCGAGGCCCTGGTCGATCATCCATTGCGCGAGCGCTTGCGGCACGTTCTCGTAAGTCATCAGGAACGAGAACAAGACGGCGTTGGTGATGATGTAGAGCAGCATCGCCGAAAGATTTGCCGACGACAGCAACACCCGCGGCACGTCTCGCAGCTTCAGATCCTTGTAGATGAACACGGCGACGATGAAGGCGTACACCGCGCTGACGGCCGCAGCTTCGGTCGGTGTGAACAGGCCGCTATAGATGCCGCCGATCACGATCACGATCAGCAGGATACCCCAGATCGACTTGCGGAACGCATCGAAGCGCTCGGAGAGGGTTGCTTTCGGCATCCTCGGATAGTCGTTACGCCAGGCCCGATAGAACGTCGTGGCGCCGAGCAGCATGGCGAGCACCATTCCCGGCACGATGCCGGCGATGAACAGCTTGCCGACGGAGGTGTTGGTGGAGACGGCAAAAAGCACCATCGGAATCGAGGGTGGAATGAGAATTCCGAGCGAGCCCGAGGTCGTGATCACGCCCGCCCCGAACCTCTTCGGAAATCCCTGCGCGATCATCGCGGGCAGGATCACTGATCCGATCGCCACCACGGTGGCGGGCGACGAGCCGGAAATCGCGGCGAACAGCGCGCAGGCGACCACGCCCGAGAGCGCAAGGCCGCCGTACCAATGGCCGACCAGCGAAGTCGCGAACGTGATCATCCGGCGCGCCACGCCGCCATGGGTCAGGAAGTTGCCGGCAAGGATGAAGAACGGGATCGCCATGATCTCGAAGCTCTCGATGCCGGTAAACAGCTTCAGCGCCACCGATTCCGTTCGCACGTCGGTCAGCGTGAACATGAAGCTGAGCACGGTCAGGCCGAGCGCGATCGAGATCGGCATGCCCGTGAGCATCAATGACAGCAGGAGGCCGAAAACCACGGCAACACGCATGCCCTGCGGCAGCGTGATCACGTGCGCGGAATGGGCGAAGCACACGGCGACGATCAGGATCGGCAACAACATCAGGACCCAGCCGAGCGGGCTGCGTTCGTCGCGGACGACCTGACTGCGGGTGACCGGGGCCGGATGGACCGGGTCTATTTCGACACCCTCGACGCCGGCCATGTCGTGATGCGGCAACTCGCCGGTGCGATAGAACGACCAGGCGACCTGCAGGAAGCGGAAGCACATCAGCCCGGAGCCGAGCGGGATGGTGAGATACACCAGCCACATCGGCGCTTCCAGATCGTTGGATTGCTGGCCGGTCTGCCACATCTGGCCGACGAACGCGGCCCCGAAATAGCACACGATCGCGGTGAAAAGGGCACCGCACATCAGGCCGAACGTGATGACGCGGCGACGCGATCCGCCGGGAAGGATATTGACCAGGACGTCGACGCCGACATGAATGCCGGTGCGCACCCCGTAGGCCGCACCGAACTTCGCCATCCAGATGAACATGTAGATGCAGAGTTCCTGCGCCCAGGACAGGTCGAGAGCGGCAAGCCAGACGAACGCGGCTCGCATGGGGACGGCCAGGAAGGCCAGGTTGCGCGCCTCCGCCCATTTGGCGATGTCGATCGACAGCCCGGCGCCATACCGGTGCAGCACGGCAACGAAGATGAGCGATGTCGCGGCCGCGATCATCGTCGCGATCAGCCATTCCTCGAGATGATTGAGCACACGATTCAATGCACGCAGCAACTTGGTCCCCTCAGCTTGGCTCATCATTCAAGAGCAACGGCCGGGAGTGCGATCACCCCCGACCGTTCATGGTTGTTCTCAAAGCGCGCTCGCGTCAGTTCATCTTGACGTCGAGCTCCTTGGCGACGAGATCGAGCACCTCCTGCCCGACCCGCCCCTTCGCCCATTTGTAGGTCGGCTGCATCGCTTCTTGCCACGCCTTGCGATCGGCGTCAGTCAGATAATGCAGCGTGGTCTTGCCCGTCTTCTTGATCTCGGCCAGCGCATCCTCGTTTTCCTGGCGCGCGATCGAGTTGGTGTAGTCGGTCGCCTCGTTCATCGCCTTCTCGAGCTGGGCGCGGACATCGGGCGGCAGGCCGGACCAGAATTTCGAATTGACGATGACGGCATATTGCAGGTGCGCGTGATAGGACACGGTGATGTCCTTCTGCACCTCGTAGAACTTCTGCGTCAGGTAGTTGGACGCGGTGTTCTCGCAGCCGTCGACCACGCCCGTCTGCAAAGCCTGGTAGACTTCGGAAAACGCCATGATCTGCGGGATCGAGCCCATGATCCGGAGATATTGGTCCGCGACCTTCGATCCGGAGATGCGGAATTTGAGCCCCTGGAAATCGGCCGGCTTCATCAGGGCACGGTTGGCGGAGAGCATGTGGAAGCCGTTGTCCCAATAGGCGAGCCCGGTGATGCCCTTGGTCTCGAGCCTCTCGAATAGCCACTTGCCGATCGTGCCCTTCATCGCGTTGGAATAGGTCTGGTCATCCTTGAACAGCCAGGGCAGGTCGAGCGCCTCGAACTCCTTGATACCGAGCGGTGCGAACTTCGCGGTCGAGGGCGCTAGCATCTGCACGGAGCCGAGCTGCAGCGCCTCGATCTCCTCCTTGTCCTTGTACAGCGTGGAGTTCGGGTAGATTTCGACCTTGACCTTGCCGTCGGTGTACTTCTCCGCAAGTTCCTTGAACTTCAGGGCGCCCTTGCCCTTGGGAGTGTCGTTGGCAACGACGTGGCTGAATTTGATCACGATCGGGCTCTGGGCCTCGACAACGGCGGGACCCACGAGAACAGCTGCGGCGGCGACCGCAAGAAGCAGCTTGCGCATGAACGAACCTCCCAACAACCTCTAAAACCGGGTCTTTTTTGTTTTCCGATTTCAGTACTGACAGCAATCCGCCACCCGAACAACTAGACCTAAGCCCAATTTGCCGCAGCCAAGCTATCTTGCGCAACCCGGCTCCTGCTGCCGTTCCCGAAGCGAGCGCTTATGTCGCATTGCGGCAGTGCGATCAGCCGTTGCGCTGGGCGACCATGAACAGACGCCGGAACGGAAACAGCGTCTGTCCCGCGGCGTTCCTCGGATAGGCTTTCGCCACACGCGTCCCATAGGCGGCTTCGAACGCGGCCTTCTCGTCGCCCTGCAAGATGTCGAGATAGCGCGTCAGCCAGGTCCCCTTGGTCCACTCCTTCACGGGATTCTCGCCTTCCAGCACCTGCAGATATTCGGTCTCCCAGATATCGATATTGGACGACATTGGAGCAAGAAGACCGTGATAATAGGCCGGCGCTTCGACCGGCGGCGGCGTGACGAGATGCTCGACCTTGGACCGCCAGGGACCGTTCAGCGCGGTCTCGCCGATCAGCACATGCGAGGGCGCCAGAAAGTTGCGCGGCATCTGCACCGCGAGCATTCCGCCGAGCGTCACCTTCTCCATGAGCGACGGAAACAGGGCCCCATGATTGGGCAGCCAGTGCAGCGCGGCATTGGAGTAGACGACGTCATATTGCTTCGTCGGGCGCCAGTGACCGAGGTCCTCGTGTGACCATTCCACGTCCGGCGCCGCCTTGCGGCCGGCGGCGACCATCTCGGCCGAACCCTCGACACCGGTCACCGTCGCGTCCGGCCAACGCTCCTTGATCAGCTTGGTGACGTTGCCGGCACCGGCGCCAAGATCGGCAACCGCACGCGGACCAGCATCCGGAATCCGCATCAAGAGATCGACGGCGGGCCGGAGCCGGTGGCCGGAGAATTTCAGATATTGCTGCGGATCCCAGACCATCGCTCGGCGCCTTTTCTTTTTCGTGTTTCCTTCAACGCGGCTCTTGGTTACCACTGCTCGTCCCGGTCGGGCAAATCAGGCCGACGGGGCCAGGGCAGGAAACGAACAGAAAAACGAACAGCCAAGCGAACAGCGACAAGCAGAAAAGCAAACAAGAGGGCGCGTCACCATGGATCTCGGGCTCAAATCGAAAACCGCCGTCGTCACCGGAGCGAGCGTCGGCATCGGCCGTGCCATCGCCAAGGGCCTGGCTGCGGAAGGCGTGCGCGTCGTCGGCGTGGCACGGCGCACCGACCTGCTCGCCGAGCTGGTGAGCGAAGTCGGCTCCGGTCTGATCACGCCATTCGAGCAGGACGTCATGGCCAACGACGCGGCGGAGAGGATTTCGGCCTTCGCCGTGAGCGAGCTCGGCCATGTCGACATCCTCATCAACAATGCCGGCGGCAGCCGCCCCCTCCCCGTCGATGCGCCCGACAGCCAATGGGACGAGGCGATCGCGCTGAATTTCACCAGCTACCGCCGCATCGCGCATGCGCTGCTGCCGCAGATGATCGAGCGCAAATGGGGCCGCATCGTCAACATCACCGGCAAGTCCGAGCCGGAGGGCCTCAACGCCGCGTTCGCCGCCAAGGCCGCCGTGCACGCCTGGGCCAAGGGCCTGTCGCGCGAGATCGGCGAGCACGGCATCACCATCAACTGCATCCCGCCCGGCCGCATCATGAGCGAACAGATCCGCCGCAACTACGCGCCTGATTATCGCGAGCGGTTCGCGCAGGAAGAGATCCCGGTCGGCTATTGGGGCGAGCCGGAAGACCTTGCGGCGTTGGCGGTGTTCCTGGCGTCACCCGTAGCGCGGTACATCACGGGCACGGTGATCCCGGTGGATGGGGGACTGCGGAGGTATCAGTTCTAGCAGGAGGATTTCCCGACCCCGCCCCCACTAGGATGATACCTCCCCGCCTAGCTCGCCCGCTAGCTAGGTCTTGAACCCGCATAGGCAGATGATGCGCTGCATCGCAGACTTATACCTTCGGCGCAAAACCTCTGATGCATGTTGGTATTAGGCACTCCCTAAGATAGCATTGCAATTTTCGCCGCATCACCTCGGCTGCCATTGATTGCTTGACCGACACCGACAAGTATCTAAGCTGCCGTAACAACCTTTAGTAGATCGATGCCACTTAGCAAAATCACATTATTACAAATCGGGGATATTCATCTTCCTGACTGGGAAAGTCAGACCACAGAAGTCGATGTTAAGCTCTCGACCTTCTCTCCTACCATTATCTCAAGCCTTGCAACTAAACCTCTTACATCGGTCTTGGGAGCTTTGCGATCAATCTGCCGCGACGGATCGATCGATGCGGTATTTACAATGGGCGACTTCACAAGCCGGGGCGCCACTGACGTCATCGCAGATGCAGTATTAATCCTAGACGGCATCATTAATGAATCGTTGGCCGATCGGCGCATCCCAGTCTATGGCGTTCCCGGCAATCACGACGTTAGCCGCGAAGATGCAATTCGTTTCGGGGATATGGGAAAATTTGGTGCCCTGCAGGAAGCCTTCAAGAGGTCCAACTGGAAGGATCCGCCTGTCCGAAGTTTTGTCAGCTACGACGTTTTGGGCCTTAGCAAAATCAAGCTACCCACCATCATGTTGAACTCCAGCATCGGCTCATGGTCGAAGGCGCTCTATCCGAAAGGCCTCCAAGATTCTCTCTTGAGTCCAACTGGCCCTCCTCTTGAGCTATCGGGGCACGAACCGTTCGGCGACAAAGGATTGTTGATCGATAACTCTCCCGATCTAGCCACTCAAGTTTACGAACAGATCGATACGCCCTATTTTCGAGCAATCGATCTAGAGGAGATCGCGGCCCGCGTTGGCCGCGAAAGAAAAACGACCCTCATCGTCTCACACCACAACCTCCTACCTCAATATATTCCACGCATTAGCTACTTTGGCGAAGTGTTGAATGCTGGGTATGCGAGACGCCTCTTTCTGCAAACGAACGCCAACATCATATACCTCCACGGCCACATTCATGACGATCCCATCGAGATAATTAGTCAACCAACCTGTCTCGACGCTCGTATCATTTCTATCTCCGCGCCGCCCATCTGGAAAGGCTTCAACAAGATAGCGATCTTCTTCACTGAAGATCGTCAGCCTTTCGCGCTCAAGATTACTCAATACCGGATCGGCAAGGATGGAATGATTGAACTCGGCGAGACATCGCATCCAATCCTTATTCCGCTTCTGAATTCACCAGCTGAGCTTCTAAAGAAAGACACCAATCGATTTTGGTCTTACATGGAGAACGAAGTCAGCAAGCGCCAAGGCGAGATCTTCAACTTAGAGGAACTCAGTGAACACGCCACGTCAGCAGGAATACAACCTGATGCCATCGAGCCGATACTTCTGGCACTGTATTGTAGCGGAATGATCCAAATTCGCAATTTCAGCGACTCCCTTGCGACTTGGCGCATCGAGATTAAGCGATGAAGCTACTGCCTCAAAATCCGTTTTTTCCAACCAAGATTGAGTACGACCAAGATCCGGTCTTCTGGCTCTCCAGTGAAGCCCGCAGGCTTTCGCGCACAATGAAAACGGTGTTCGTATCGGGCTCTCGGGGCAGCGGGAAGACGACACTCTTGCGTTCGCTCAGGACGGCAGAGATAAAGACCAATGCTTCACTAAGGACACAATACGGTCGCTCAACTTATGATTGGTTCGGCGTGTATCTTCAGTTCAACCGAACACTTCAATCGATTAACGCCACCGCCTCGGACGCGATAGTTCGCTTCCTAGACCAGTCAGAAACGCGAAAACTAATAGATCGATCAAGAGTGCCCCTACGGACATTCCAAAACTACCTTGAAACAACGATCGTTCTTGCACTTATAGACGATCTTGTGCGAATTATGGACCGCAAAGAACTCTTCTTAAGCTCTAAGATGGAGCAATTTGTATGCGCCGAGGTTTCAGCGCGCATTGAACAATCGCCGCCGATTTCTGACATTTATGAATTGCGATCCTTCCTTGCTCGATCACGGGGGCATTTCTCGGCGCTCCCCACCGAAGATTCCATTCCAAAGCTCATTGAGCAGGTGAACAGGTTTGCTCCGGGCGAGTTGCTCGGGTGGATGGTGAACCTCGTCGAGGGACTAAAAGGCTCTCTGATTAGCAAGCACACTGCCATCAAGCTGATTGTCCTGATCGATGACTGTGAAAGCCTGACCGAAGATCAACAAACACTACTCAATACCGTGGTTAAACAATTTGAAGGACGCATCAAGTTCGTTATCTCGTTCATTGCCGGCCAGTACAATCGCAACAGCACTCAGCTTCCAAATACCGTTCTGAGCAACGCGGACTTTGACGCCATAAGCCTCGACGATGAGTCACGCGGAGACTTTATCTCTTTCTGCGAACGAGTAACTCAACTCCGCTTGAATCATTATTACGACAATGCTGCGGGACCGCCCCGACGTCCGCTTAAGGCATTTTCCCTAGACGAAACGTTGGGCACCTTCACCCCAAACGAACTGGTTCGCCTTATCGCAAGAAACTCCATCTCGTCGCACGTAAAGGGTTGGACGGCCGAGGTTGAAAAGACGAAAGAAAAACTTCGCGAAGTAATCGCAAGGCGCAAATGGCGGAAATTTTCAATCGAGGACGACCAAACTCCGTTCATTGAGCATGTGGTCATGTCCCTCATGGGTACTGATCCTTTCTCGCTAAGCGCTGAAACAAGGCAAGATTCATTTGCCAAGCTGATAGATCGAAAGAATTTTGCAGCTCTCATCTATTGCGTTCAAAATGAAATTGGATCTCGATCAATCCCGTATGCAGGCAAGGACGTGGTGTGCGGGCTCGCAACTGGTTGCATTCGTGACTACCTCGACATTATGGGAGCAATCTATGATGAGGCGATTGCAGATATCGATGATCAATGGCCTGAGTCGAAGGAGCCGAAGATTCGACATCTGGCGTACTTTGTCACGCCAGGACGGCCGATCCCGGTCGATCGACAGCGGACAGCTATCTATCGCGCGTCAGAAAGCAAATGGGATATTTTGCGGAAGTTTACGGTGCGATCTTCGTTCGAAATTGTTCAAGTCGTCTCGGGGCTAGGTAAGCTGCTTGAGCTTTTGCAGAAGCCATCCGATGGTTACAAAATGATCTCAAAAGGAGAACGCGGAAGGTTTGCGATAGATGGAGAACGAATGGATCGCGTCTTATCCATCCGTCGGTCTGAATTGACGACTCGTGAAGCTCTTAGAGTCTTACAAAGAGACGGATTCATTCGGCTCGTTTCTGCTCCAGAGACTACGGAGGGCGGCAAGACCAAGCCTGGACTCTTTGAGTTTCAATTGCACCGAAGGCTCTATCCAGTTCTAGGTCTGTCCCCCCGAGGGCCCTATGCGACAGTTTCTCTGGATGAAACGAGATTTGCCGCGCTATTGCTGGACACCAACATGGATACAGAAACCTGGGCGCAGCGAGCTCTGACTACGGCCGAGGGAACTGCGGTACAGGGCGAGATCGAACTATGACCAAACCCTCCGTGCGTAGGAATTCTTATCACGGCTACTTGCTAGAAGAATATGCCGGTCCACACTTGAGGACCATTCACTGCGACTTAGCAATATTCGTTGCCGGCTGGGAGACACGCTGTGTAAAGTTTGCACAAGACAATCTCGTGCACGCAAAGCAAAGTGTGGTCCTAGAATTTGATGATCAGGGAATCACCGAAAATCCTGGCGTGCATTTAGCGCGGCACGGGAGGTCTTGGTTGCCCCTTAAGCTCGGCTCTCACTACGACATGAAACGATGCATGTCGAGAGTCATAGAGATGCTGCAACATCAGGCTGTAGTAGGAAAAATCAACAGCGTCTTCATCGACGTATCGAGCATGCCAAAACTCTTGATTCAATGGATCAGCATGGAATTGACTAAGTCAAAGCTCGTCCCGGAGATATACTTTGGCTACCTGCCTGGAAAAGACAATTTACCGGGCAAAAGTGATAAGGATGACCACGATCAGGGAGTACGAGAGTTCCTGACGGTACCGCACTCAATCGGAGATAGTGGCGCATCGGTTGGGAGAGCCTGTATTGCCGGTCTAGGCGCGGATGAAAGGCTACTAAGTCACTATTTCGAGAATGAGTCAGGTTTCGATCGACATTTCCTGATTGCGTCCCTTGATACTGGCGATCCAGCCATCGTCCGGGCCGTCGAACAGCAAATTGCGGGTCTGTCCTTTCGCCACCAACTAGCTTCGAATGATGTAGCGCAAATATCAGCCACGTCCGTCCTGGATTGTCTTGCTGTTATGGAAGGCTTCGTAAGGTCATCCGGCAATTGCGATTCCTGGGAAATCTTTTGTTGTGGGCCCAAGCTCCACACGGTAGCCAGCTGTCTGCTGTCGCTTAAGCATAGAAATGTGCGCCTTGTCGGACGCGTCCCTCAAGAATATCGCCAACGAAATGTGGAACCAAGAGACATCTACTGCCTGCTGCGGTGTGTTGACCTGACCAATCCCCGTGTTGTCTTCCTGAAGGGGTTGGGACGTCCTCTCGGATCGGATGACTACGTGCTCGAGGCTTTAGCCTAGCAGGTGGTCGGAGACCAATATTCGCAAGAGTCATTTTCGCTTGGGTCCAATCTCGATATCTCTGCAACTCTAGCAGCCGCGCATCCGCTAAGCGACCGGCGGCGAAGCATGTGTTTCAGCGGCGGTAACGCACAGGACAGATCCGCAGATCCGCCGGAACTACCCACCGGACTATCGCGAGCGCTTTGCCGGGGAAAAGATTCCGGTCCGTTATTGGGGCGAGCGGAAGATCTGGCCGCACTTGCGGTGTTTTTGGCCTCACCGGTGGCGCACTACATCACCGGTACGGTGATCCCGGTGGATGGGGGACTGCGGAGGTATCAGTTCTAGAACCGATTGGACTTCGTAGGATGGGTAGAGCGCAGCGAAACCCATCGACAGCATACGACGTGAAACCTGATGGGTTTCGCAAGTGCTCTACCCGTCCTACGGCCTACCGCCTTACTCATGCAGCAGCGTTTGCCAGTCTGGAGGCACCGCGCCGTCCGGTCCGGGCACCGGCTGATCCAACGGATGCGCGTGAGGACCTTGAAGCTTCGGGCCGGCGAAAGCCTCTCCCGTGCGATAGTCGTAAAACCATCGTTCGCCCGGCTCGAAGCTCGTGATGATCGGATGACCTGTCGCCGCGCTGTGTTTCGTTGCGTGCTGATTTGGTGACGCATCACAGCAGCCGATGTGACCGCATTCGACACATCTGCGAAGGTGAAACCACCACCCGCCCGCAGCCGAGCATTCCACGCACCCCGTTCCGCTTGGTTTGGCCGCGAGATTGATGCCACCCCTCTCAGACTTCATAGGTCAGCTCACTGAAATCCCGCAGCCACCACCGATGCATTCACGTCGCGATCTCCGCCACGATCGCATTTTGCCAGTGTTTTGCCCGACGCGTCAACGTCATGGCCGCGGCGAATGTCGTCGCTGCGCGGTTCGGAAATCCCTTATTAATCAAGGGGCCTTCTACTGTGCATGGGGTTGTTTTCGCGTTTTTTGTTTTGAGCCCTTCAAAAAAACACGCAAGACCCGCATGACCACTCACCCAGCCTGCAAGATCTCCGCAATCGCCGCCCCTGCCGCGATCGTGCCGAGCTTGCCGCCGACGTCGCGCGTCGCCCTGCCCTCGCCGATCGCCTTCGCTACCGCCGCCTCGATCGCACGTGCGGCTTCCTCGTAGCGCACTGCGCCGGACTTCTCGCCATGCCAGGCCAGCAGCAACGCCGTCGACAGGATCAGCGAGACCGGATTAGCAACGTCCTGTCCGGCGATGTCAGGCGCCGAGCCATGCGCGGCCTGCGCCATGGCGAAGCCGTCGCCGACATTGAGCGAGCCGCCGAGGCCGAGGCTGCCGGAGAGCTCGGCGGTGAGATCGGACAGGATGTCGCCAAACATGTTGGTGGCGACGATGACGTCGAAGCGGTCGGGGTTGCGCACCACATGCGCCATCATGGCGTCGACGAGGATGTCGTCGACCCCAAGGCCGGTATAGGCCTTCGCCGCCTCGCGGCAGATGTCGAGGAACATGCCGTCGCCGAGCTTGAGCACATTGGCCTTGTGCACGATGGTGAGATGCTTGCGCCGCTTCATCGCCAGCCGGCACGCCGCATGCGCGATGCGCTCACAGCACAGGCGCGTGATCCGGCGCAGCGAGATGACGACGTCAGGCGTGACCAGCATCTCGCCATTGCCCTGCTCCATGTTGCGGTCGGCGTAAAACCCCTCCGTGTTCTCGCGCACCACGACGAGGTCGAAATCGCCGACCCGGCCGGACAGCCCCGTATAGGTGCGTGCCGGCCTGACATTGGCGTAGAGATCGAGGTTCTTGCGAAAGTGCCGCGACGGGTTGATCTCGCCATGGGCCTCGTCCTTGAAATCGAAAGTCGCGGTCGGGCCGAGGATCAGGCCGTCGGCGGCGCGGACGATGTCGAGCAGCTCGGGGCGCACGGTCGTGCCAAATTGTTTGAGGCTCGCATGGCCGACTGCGTGCTCCTCCAGGCGCAGATTGAGCTGGAAACGCTCGGAGGCCGCGCGCAGCACGCCTGATGTCGCGGTCGTGATCTCGGGCCCGATGCCGTCACCGGGCAAAACGACGATGTGCATGGCGCTCCCCTGAAATTGCAGCAGTTCGCGCGATCATACGCCGGCGCGCAGGTTCATCGCCCAGCCTTCGCGCATACACTGCATGCAAGCATATGCCTGTGGAACGCGGCCGCGCCGTAGTACATGCCAAGGCCCCTGGAGCCGGCGGCCGGAGCAACGCGCTAACGCAATGACAATCACGTTACCCGCCGGCGCGCGCAAGCCCGACCACACAATTTCCGATGGCCTTCCGGCCGCACAGCGGCGCTGGGCCATTGCCGCGATCTTCACCGCGCTGGCGATGGCCTCGCTCGACACCGCGATCGCCAACATCGCGCTCCCCGCCATTGCCGGCGACCTGCATGTCAGCCCGGAGCAATCGGTCTGGGTGGTCAACGTCTACCAGATCGCGCTGGTGGCGACGCTGCTGCCGCTCGGCGCGCTCGGCGAGATCGTCGGGCACCAGCGCATCTATCTCGGCGGCCTGATCCTGTTCACCATCGCCTCGCTGTTCTGCGCGGTGGCCTGGTCGCTTGAGAGCCTGCTCGTTGCGCGCACGCTGCAAGGGCTGGGTGCGAGCGGCATCATGAGCGTCAACACGGCGCTGGTGCGCTTCGTCTATCCCGGAAGGATGCTCGGCCGCGGCTTCGGCCACAACGCGCTGGTGGTCGCGACCGCCTTCACCTTCGGTCCCTCGATCGCCTCCGCCATCCTCGCGGTCGGCCCGTGGCCATGGCTGTTCGCCGTCAACATCCCGTTCGGCCTGGTCGCGATCGGCATCGGATTTGCGATGCTGCCGAAGACGCCGCGCGCCGATCACGGCTTCGATTTTATCGGCGCGGCCCTCGCGTCGGCCTGTCTCGGGTTGTTCATCACGGGAATCGGCAGTGCCGCGCATAAACTCTCACCGATGGTCGTGGGCATCGAGCTGGTCACGGCCCTTGCACTCGGCTTCATCCTGACGCGCCGCCATGCCGATCATCCGGCGCCGATGCTGCCGATCGACCTGTTCAGCCGGCCGATGTTCGCGCTGTCGGCGGCGACCGCGGTGTGTTCCTTTGCGGTGCAGGGCCTCGCCTTCGTCTCGCTGCCGTTCTATTTCGAGGACGTGCTGGGGCGCTCGCAGGTCGAGACCGGTTTCTTCATGACGCCGTGGCCGCTGGTGGTCGGCATCATGGCGCCGATCGCGGGACGCCTCTCCGACCGGCACGCGGTCGGATTGCTCGGCGGCATCGGCCTCGTGCTGCTCGGGCTCGGCATGGCGCTGCTGGCGATGCTGCCGACCAATCCTGCGATCCCCGACATCATCTGGCGGATGGTGATCTGCGGCATGGGGTTTGGCTTCTTCCAGGCGCCGAACATGAAGGCGGTGATGTCGAGCGCGCCGCCGCATCGCAGCGGCAGCGCCTCAGGCATCGTCGCAACCGCGCGCCTGACCGGGCAGACGACGGGGGCGGCGCTCGCCGCAGCCTGCTTCTCGCTGGCCGGTCACGACGGCGCAGTCGTGGCGTTGGCACTCGGCGCCGGGTTCGCGGCACTCGGCAGCGTGATGAGCTTTTTGCGGCTGGCGGTGAAGTAGACCGTCAGGCCAGATGTCGGGCCGCCGTCACCTCGACAGTCGCGGCCGGAATGACTGTCTCCTCGTCGAGTGCGGCGAGGCGCTCATCGATGGCAGCGATGACCTTGCGCGAGAACGGCCCGAGATGCGCATAGGCCGCGATCATCTGCACGGCGATCCGCGCCGATGTGGTGTCGCGCTTGGCGCAGTTCATGAAGGTCTGCCACAGCGGCCCGCGCGCCTCGGGAAGGGCTGTGACCACCTTGTGCACCGTTTCCATCGCGCCGATCCGGGCGCGGATATCGCCTTCCGCGAGCTCCTGGCGCTGGCGCGAGCGGTCGAGCAGCGTCATCAGACGATCGATACGCCTTGCATAGGCCGCCGGACTGTAGATGTGCTCCAGCACGCGCTTGTAGTCCGTCAGGATGTCGCGCAACGGGCGCACCGGATCGAAGTTGATCCCGGCGGTGCACTGATCCGCGCCGATGGTCGGCGCCAAATCATGGCCCGGATGCAGCCGGCCTTCGCGCTCGAGGCGGCGTGTCAGCTGGGTGTTCGGCAAGGCATAGAGCAGGCCGACCATGCTGACCGGGATCGCCGCCTCCTCGATGAAGTCGATCATGGCATCCGCCATCGAGAGCTTCTCATTGTCGAAGCCGACGATGAAACCCGCGGTGACGAGCATGCCCGCGGCGTAGATCTTGTGGATGCTCTCGGCGATGTTGCGCCGCGTGTTCTGCTTCTTCCGCATGGCGACCAGCGTCGCCGGATCCGGACTTTCGATACCGACGAAGATGGCGAAGAAATTCGCTTGGCCCATCAGGTTCAATAGCTCGGGATCGTCGGCCAGATTGACCGAGGCCTCAGTCGACAATTCGAACGGATAGCCGTGGGCACGCTGCCATTCGGCGAGCTGGGGCAGGAACAGCCGCAGCGACTTCTTGTTGCCGATGAAATTGTCGTCGACGAAGTCGAGATGGCCGCGGTAGCCCATGGCGTAGAGCCTGTCGAGCTCGACCAACATCTGCTCGTTCGTCTTGGTTCGCGGCACCCGGCCATAGAGCTCGATGATGTCGCAGAACTCGCAGGTGAACGGGCAGCCGCGGGAATACTGCACACCGAGATAAAGGTAGTCCTCGAACTTCAGCAGGTCGAAGCGCGGCACCGGCGTCTTGGTGACATCGGCCTGGAATTTCGGCGCGATGAAGACGCCGGAGCGTGCGCCACTGTCCCAGGCGGCGACGAATTCGTGGAGAACGCTTTCGGCCTCGCCGAGCACCTGGAAGTCGGCCCTCTCATAGATATGGGGGCTCGAGGTGGGATCGGGACCGCCGACGACCACCGGCTTGCCCGCGGCACGGCAAATTTCGATCAGGCGCAGCGTGTCGGCCTGCTGCGGCATCATACCGCCGGTGAAGACCACATCGGCCCAGGAAAGATCCTCGTCGCTGAAGGCTTCCGTGTTGCAATCGATCAGCCGGACCGTCCAGTGCTCGGGCAACATCGCGGCAACGGTGATCAGCCCCAAAGGGGCCGCGGGGCGCTTCACGCCCAACACTTTGCAGGATTCGCCAAAGCTCCAGAAGGACTCTGCCGAGAACAGCGGATAGAGCATCAGGACTTTGCAAGGCTGCGGTACGTTCATGGAACCTCTTTTTGGCTGATTCCACTGTAGCAGAGCATTGTCGACTTGCACCCCGGCAAAAGGGACAAACTGTCGCTCTCGGTTCCAGGGGCGCGACGGCGCGGAAGCCGGAGGACGGCGCCCCAGGCCGTGCCGCGGGCGTCCAGGGAGGGAATCTCCGGCGGCTACCCCTCGGACTGTTGATTTGAACGTTTCCAATTTGCCGGACACATTGCGCCGCTGAGTCCAATCGGTGGATTGGGCCAATCAGGGGACTGCGATGGCAAACCTAACAATCAACGGAAAAACCTTCACGCTCGACGTCGAGCCGGATACGCCCCTGCTGTGGGCGATCCGCGAGAATGCCGGCCTGACCGGTACGAAATATGGCTGCGGCATTGCACAATGCGGCGCCTGCACCGTTCACATCGACGGCGTCGCCACCCGCTCCTGCGGCGTTTCAGTCGGCGAGGCCGCAGGCAAGAAGATCACGACCATCGAAGGGCTCGCCTCCGGCAATGCACTGCACAAGGTGCAGGAAGCCTGGATTGCCCAGGACGTGCCGCAATGCGGCTATTGCCAGAGCGGCATGATCATGGCGGTGGCGGCGCTGCTGAGCGAGAAGCCGAAGCCGACCGACGCCGACATCGACGAGGCCATCACCAATATCTGCCGCTGCGGCACCTTCCAGCAGGTGCGCGAAGCGATCCACACGATCGCAAGCGCGTAAGGAGCCGCCACATGAACAAGCATGTCTCTCCCAAGATGAACCGCCGTGCCTTCGTCATCGGCACCGCCGCGGTCGGCGCAGGTCTCGCAATCGGCCTCGATATCCCCTTCGGCGGCCCCGCAATGGTCCGCGCGGCCGACGGCTCCCCCGAGATCGGCGCCTGGGTCGTGGTCAGGCCCGACGACACCGTCGTCATCCGCATCGCCCGCTCGGAAATGGGCCAGGGCTCGCTCACCGGCCTTGCCCAGCTCGTCGCCGAGGAACTCGAATGCGACTGGTCGAAGGTCTCGACCGAATATCCGACACCGGGCCAGAGCGTCGCCCGCAAGCGCGTCTGGGGCGATTTCTCGACCGGCGGCAGCCGCGGCATCCGCTCTTCGCAAGACTATGTCCGCAAGGGCGGTGCTACCGCACGCGTGATGCTGATCCAGGCCGCCGCCGAGGCGTGGAAAGTGCCGGCGTCCGAATGCACGGCCGCCAACAGCGTCATCACCCACACGCCGTCCGGCAAGACCACGACCTACGGCAAGGTCGCCGAGGCCGCGGCCAAGTTGACGCCACCGGCCGACGTCAAGCTGAAGGACCCCAAGGACTGGAAGCTGATCGGCAAGGGCGTGAAGCGGCTGGACACCGCCGAGAAGACCACCGGCACCATGATCTACGGCATCGACGTCAAGCTGCCGGGCATGCTGAACGCCGCGATCAAGGATTGCCCGGTGTTCGGCGGCAAGCTGAAGAGCTGTGACGAAGCCAAGATCACCGGCATGAAGGGCGTCAAGAAGGTCGTCAAGGTCGGCGATACCGCGGTCGCGGTCGTTGCCGACACCTGGTGGCTCGCCAAGACCGCGCTGGATGCGCTGCCGATCGTCTGGGACGAGGGCGACAACGCCAAGGTCTCCAGCGAGTCGATCGCGACATGGCTGACCGAGGGCCTCGACAACGGGCAGCCGGCCTATGTCGGCAACAAGAACGGCGACGCGAAGGCGGCGATTGCCGGTGCCGCCAAGAAGGTCGAGGCCGTCTACAGCTATCCCTACCAGAACCACGCCACCATGGAGCCGATGAACGCCACGGCGCTCTACACGGCGGACAAATGCGAGGTCTGGTGCGGCACGCAGAATGGCGAGGCGGCCTTCGCGGCCACGTTGGAAGCGTCGGGCCTTCCGGCGGAGAAGTGCGACGTGCACAAGGTGATGCCCGGCGGCGGCTTCGGCCGGCGCGGCCAGACCGACTATGTCCGCCAGGCCGTCCTGATCGCCAAGGAGATGCCGGGCACACCGATCAAGCTGTTGTGGTCGCGCGAAGAGGACATGGCGCACGGCAGATATCACCCGATCACCCAGTGCAAGATGACCGGCGCGTTCGATGCCGACAACAATCTGGTGGCGCTGCACTACCGCCTGTCCGGGCAATCGATCCTGTTCTCGCTCCGTCCCGAAGCGCTGCAGAACGGCATGGATCCGGCCGCATTCCAGGGCGTCGCCCAGACCGGCGAAGCCGCGTTCGGTTACTCCGTGCCAAACCTCCTGGTCGAGCATGCGATGCGCAACCCGCACGTTCCGCCCGGCTTCTGGCGCGGCGTCAACGTCAATCACAACGCGATCTACATGGAATGCTTCATGGACGAGCTGGCCCAGGCCGCAGGCCAGGACCCGCTCGAATTCCGCCGCAAGCTGATGGGCAATCACCCCAAGCATCTGGCGGTGCTCAACGCCGTGGCCGAGAAGATCGGCTGGACCACCCCGGCGCCGCAGGGCATCTATCGCGGCATCGCGCAGGTCATGGGCTACGGCAGCTATGTCGCCGGCGCCGCCGAAATCTCGGTGACCGACGGCAACAAGATCAAGGTGCATCGCATCGTCGCCTCCACCGATCCCGGCTACGTCGTCAATCCGGCGCAGGTGGAGCGGCAGATCGCCGGCTCCTTCGTCTATGGCCTTAGCGCCTTGTTCTACGGCGGCTGCACCGTCAAGGACGGCAAGATCGAGCAGACCAACTTCGACACCTACAATTCGATGCGCATCAACGAGATGCCGAAGGTCGAATCAGTGATGGTGCCGAGCGGCGGGTTCTGGGGCGGCGTCGGCGAGCCAACCATCGGCGTCGCGGCGCCGGCGGTGCTCAATGCGTACTTCGCGGCGACGGGCAAACGCATCCGCTCGGTGCCGCTACGCGATCAGAACATCACCTTCGCCTGAGAAACGCCGCGGCGGCCGTAACGCTCGCCGCGGCACACTTTCCGGACAAGCCCATGAATGCGTCGGTAACACGGCGGGATGCCGTCCTCGGCATCGCCGCCGCGGCTACATCATTCGCCGTTCCTTCGATCCTGCGCGCGCAATCGGCGGGCCGCGTCGTCGTGGTCGGCGGCGGTTTTGGCGGTGCGGCGTGCGCCCGCGCGCTGAAGCGCGCGCAGGCAAACTTGCAAGTCATCCTGATCGAACCCAATGCGGTCTTCACCTCCTGCCCCTTTAGCAACGAGGTGATTGCCGGCCTGCGCGACATCGAAGCTCAGCAATTTGGCTATGACAGGCTCGGTGCCAAAGGCGTGACGGTGATCAACCAAGCCGTAACCACAATCGAGCCGCAGCTGCGCAGCGTCGTGACCGCCGATGGCGTTGCGCTGCCCTATGATCGTCTCGTCCTCTCTCCCGGCATCGACTTCCATTTCGAGGCTCTGCCCGGCTACGACCATGCCACATCAGAAAAGCTGCCGCACGCCTGGAAGGCCGGTGCGCAGACGCTGTTGCTGCGTCGGCAGCTGGAGGCCATGCCGGACGGCGGCACTGTCGCCATTGCGATCCCCGCCAATCCCTCGCGCTGTCCGCCAGCTCCTTACGAGCGCGCCAGCCTGATTGCGCATTACCTGAAAACCAAGAAGCCGCGCTCGAAAGTGCTGGTCCTCGACGCCAAGGACAATTTCTCCCAGCAGCGACTGTTCGAGAAGGCTTGGAAGGAGCTTTACGGCGACATGATCGAACGCATCGGGCTGTCGCAAGGCGGCCGCGTGACCTCGGTCGATCCCGCGACCAGGACCATCGTTACCGAGTTCGGCAATTATATCCCTGACGTCGCCAACGTCATCCCGCCGCAGCGTGCCGGACGCATCGCCGAGGTCGCGGGCGCTACGGATGCCACCGGCTGGTGCCCGATCGATCCCGTCACCTTCGAGTCGAAGCTTGTCCAAAACATCCACGTCATCGGCGATGCCTGCCTCGGCGGGGGCATTCCCAAATCGGCCTCCGCGGCAAGCGCGCAGGGCAAGGCCTGCGCTGCCGCGATCGTGAACCTCCTTGCCGGCCGCGCACCAGAAACGCCGCGACTGACCGGCGTCTGCTACAACATTGTCGCACCCGGCTACGGCTTTTCACTCGCGGGCCATTACCAGCCCAAGGGCGACATCTTCGCCGAGGTCGAGGGCGGAGCGACCAGCCCGGTCGATGCGCCGAGCGAATTGCGCACCCGCGAGGCGGCTGAAGCCGAGCGCTGGTTTCAAACCATCACGGCGGACACCTTTGGCTAGAGCATTGGTCCATATCGCAGCGCTGATCGCCGCCAGTTGCGCCTTCGCCTGCCATGTGGGAGCCGAGGAACTTCTGCCCTACAACGTCGCCGGCGACGGCATTGCGGAGTCGCTCATCGGCGCGCCCGGCGATGCCGCGCGCGGGCGTGCGCTTGTGCTTGCGCGCACCACCACCTGCATCCTGTGCCATTCCGGCCCCTTCCCGGAGACCCGGTTTCAGGGCGACCTCGCGCCTGACCTCTCGGGTGCGGGGAACCGCTGGACGGTGAGCCAGTTGCGGCTTCGACTGGTCGATGCGGCGCGCTTCAACCCGGAGACCATCATGCCGTCCTATTATCGCACCGATCACCTCGTGCGGGTCGGGCGAAATTTCGCCGGCAAACCGATCTTGTCCGCCACCGAGATCGAGGACATCGTGGCTTTTCTCGCAACGCTTCGGGACTAGGACTGTTCATGCCAACCACGCGACGACAATTCCTCAATCTCGCCGGAAGCGTGACGGTCGCCGGGACGATCCCGATCGTCACGCTGCGGTCGCTCGAGGCGACACCGGCGATGCTCAATGCCGCGATCCGCAACTTCGTCGGCGAAGCACCAGTTCGCACCGGCAAGGTGAAGCTCGACATTCCGCCGCTGGTCGAGAACGGCAACACGGTGCCGCTGACCGTGAGCGTCGCGAGCCCGATGACGGCGAACGACTACGTCAAGAGCATCCACGTCTTCAACGAGAAGAACCCGCAGCCGAACATCGGCAACTTCCATCTCGGCCCCTCCTCCGGTCGCGCCCAGGTCTCGACCCGGATCCGCCTCGCCGACACCCAGAAGGTGGTGGCGATCGCGCGTCTTTCCGACGACACGTTCTGGCAGGTCACGACCGAAATCGTCGTGACGCTGGCCGCCTGCACCGAGGAGATGAATTGATGGCGGCGCTCATCAACGTTCCGGCGAAAGCCAGGCGCGGCGAAATCATCGAGATCCGCACATTGACCTCGCACGTCATGGAAACCGGCTTCCGCCACACCGCGGACGGGGCGCTGGTCCCGCGCGACATCATCACGAGCTTTACGTGCCGCTACAACGGCACCGAGATTTTTCGCGCCGATCTCTTCCCCGCGATCGCGGCCAATCCCTATCTGTCGTTCTTCACGGTCGCGAAGGAGAGCGGCAAGTTCGAATTCGAATGGATCGGCGACAACGGCTATTCGTCCAGCGCATCCGCATCGATCACGGTCGAATGAGTTTTTGGCGCGCGATATCGGCCGCGGCACTCCTCGCCACCGCCCCTGCTCTGCTCGCCGGCGAGATTCCGCCGGACGCGCGCCGCTCCGGCTATTCGTTCATGGGGCCCGACACGCGTGCGATGCAGGATGACGACAGCTCAAATCCCGGCATGCTGTTCGTGCTCGACGGTGAGGCGTTATGGACGAAGAGAACCGGAAGCGCCGACAAGGCCTGCGCGGATTGCCATGGCGATGCACGCGGCAGCATGAAAGGCGTCGCGGCGCGCTATCCCGCCTTCGACAAGGCGCTGGCGCGCCCGGTCACGCTCGACCAGCGCATCAATCTGTGCCGCAGCAATCATCAGCAGGCAACGCCGCTACCCTACGAGAGTCGCGACCTGCTGGCGCTGTCCGCCTTCGTCGCGCACCAATCGCGCGGCATCGCGATCGCGACCGGCGACGATCCGCAACTGAAGCCATTCGTCGAACAGGGCCGCGACCTCTTCATGCAGCGCCAGGGCCAACTCAATCTTGCCTGCACCAATTGCCACGACGATAATTTCGACAAGCGACTTGCCGGCGCGCCGATCACGCAGGGACAGCCGACCGGCTATCCGCTTTATCGCCTGGAATGGCAGACGCTGGGATCGCTGGAGCGGCGGCTACGCAGTTGCATGACGGGTGTCCGCGCCAAGGCCTATGATTTCGGCGCGCCCGAGCTGGTCGCGCTCGAACTCTATCTGATGTCGCGAGCGCATGGCTTGCTGATGGAAACGCCGGCCGTGCGGCCCTGAATTCCACAGATTAGGGCTAGGCAGACGCATAACGGCCGCTAGTATCCGCCCAAATTGAGTCACAGGGAGGGACCTAAAGTGGTCAACCATAAAATCTCGCGTCGTACGCTCTTGACCGGCACTGCCGCAGCTGGCGCGCTCAGCCTGACGGGATTGCCGGCGCGCGCCGAGGTGAACTGGAAGAAATACGCCGGGACCAAGCTCGAGGTGATCCTCGCCAAGGGGCCCCGCGGCGACAATTTGCAAAAATACGTCAAGGAGTTTACCGAGCTCACCGGCATCCAGGTCGAAGCGGAGCAGATTCCCGAGCAGCAGCAGCGCCAGAAGGTGGTGATCGAGTTCACCTCGGGCCGTCCGAGCTTCGACGTCGTCCATCTCAGCTATCACGTGCAGAAGCGGCAGTTCGAGAAGGCCGGCTGGCTCGCCGACTTGACGCCCTTCATGAAGGACCCCGCGCTCACCGCGCCCGATCTCGTCGAGAGCGACTTCTCGGCCGCCGGCCTGCAATACGCCAGGAACGACAAGGGCCAGATGCTGTCGCTGCCGTGGTCGGTCGATTATTTCATCCTCTATTACAACAAGGAGCTGTTCGCGAAGAAGGGCGTCGCCATTCCCAAGACCCTCGACGAGATGGCTGCGGCCGCCGAGAAGCTCACCGACACCAAGGAAGGCATCTATGGCTTTGTCGGGCGCGGCTTGCGCAACGCCAACATGGCGATGTGGAGTAACTTTTTCCTCAACTATGGCGGGGAATTCCTCGATGCCAAGGGCAACATCCTGACCGACGGTCCGGAAGCCATTGCCGCAACCAAGCTGTATCAGACGCTCCTGACCAAATCGGCACCACCCGGCGTCGCCGGCTTCAACTGGATGGAGTCGATGGCCTCGTTCACGCAAGGCCGATCCGCGATGTGGATCGACGGCGTCGGCTGGGCGCCGCCGCTGGAAGATCCGGCCGCCTCGCGCGTCGTCGGCAAGGTCGGCTACACCGTCGTGCCCGCCGGCCCCAAGGGGCAATATTCCTCGACCTATGGCGACGGCATCGGCGTTGCCGCTGCGAGCAAGAACAAGGAAGCCGCCTATCTGCTCTGCCAATGGGTGGTCTCGAAAACGCAAGGAGCGCGGCTGCTGCAGGCCGGCGGCGGCGTGCCGTTCCGCAACTCGATCCTTGGCGATGCCGAGGTCCAGAAGGGCGTCAAGACCAAGGAGTGGCTGCAATCGGTGATCGATTCCGGCAAGATCAGCAAGCTGGGCCTGCCCGTCGTGATTCCGGTCGCCGAATTCCGCGACATCGTCGGCGCCGCGGTCACTGCGACCTTGTCCGGCGCCGATCCCGCCGCCGAGCTGAAGAAGGCCAACGATCAGTACCGGCCGATCCTGGAGCGTAGCGAGAAGGCGTGAGTGCGTTGACACAATCGACTCCGGGCGCGGCACAGTCTGATGCCGCGCCGGAGAAGGAGTTGCGGCCGCCGTCCTACTGGCCGTTCGTGGTGCCGGCGCTGGTCGTCGTGATCGCGATCATCATCTTTCCGTGGGTCTTCACGATCTGGATGAGCCTGAACGAGTGGAAGGTCGGCTCGTCGACCACCTTCGTTGGATTGTCCAATTATCTGCGGCTGACGACCGATCCCCGCTTCATCGAGGCCGTCGGACATACACTGGTCTACACCATACTCTCCGTGCTGCTGCCGCTCGTGCTCGGCACGTTTGCGGCCGTGGTGTTTCACCAGAAATTCCCCGGCCGCGGCTTTCTGCGCGGCGTCTTCATCATGCCGATGATGGCGACGCCGGTGGCGATCGCGCTAGTCTGGACCATGATGTTCCACCCGCAGCTCGGCGTACTGAACTATCTGCTGTCACTCGTCGGAATCCCAGCGCAGCTCTGGGTATTCCATCCCGCGACCGTCATTCCCTCGCTCGTGCTGGTCGAGACCTGGCAATGGACGCCGCTGGTCATGCTGATCGTGCTCGGCGGCCTGGCCGCGATCCCGACCGAGCCTTATGAAAGTGCACAGATCGACGGCGCCAGCATCTGGCAGGTATTCCGCTTCATCACCCTGCCGCTGATCATGCCGTTCCTGTTCATCGCCGGCATGATCCGCATGATCGACGCCGTGAAGAGCTTCGACATCATTTTCGCGATCACGCAGGGCGGACCGGGATCGGCGTCGGAGACGATCAACATCTATCTCTACAGCGTCGCCTTCTCCTATTACGACCTCGGCTACGGCTCGGCGATCGCGGTCGTGTTCTTCCTGCTGATCGTTCTGCTTGCGGCGGTGATGCTTTATGCGCGCCAGCGCATGCTGTGGACCGAGATCGCGAGCGGCACATGACCCCACGTCAGATCATCGGCAAGATCGGCCTGTGGTTCTCGGTGTTCGTCATCGTGTCCCCTGCAATCCTGTTCTTCCTCTGGATGCTGTCGCTGTCGCTCAAATTCGAGATCGACAACGCCGCCTACCCGCCGGTGTTCATTCCCGAGCATGTCGCCTGGAAAAACTATGCCGACGTGCTCGCTTCCAACCGCTTCCTGACGTATTTCATCAACAGCCTGATCGTGACAGGGAGCGCGACGCTGCTTGCGCTGCTGGTCGGTGTTCCCGCCGGTTACGGCATCGCGCGAATGGCCGCGCACAAATCCGCGATCGTCATCCTGATCGCCCGTATCACGCCGGGCCTGTCCTATCTGATCCCGCTGTTTCTGATGTTCCAGTGGCTAGGCCTGCTCGGCACGCTGGTGCCGCAGATCATCATCCACCTCGTGGTCACGGTGCCGATCGTGATCTGGATCATGATCGGCTATTTCGAGACGACGCCGATGGAACTGGAAGAAGCAGCCCTGATCGACGGCGCCACGCGCTGGCAGGTCTTCCGCCATGTCGCGCTGCCGATCGCCAAGCCCGGCATCGCGGTGGCCTTCATCCTGGCCGTGATCTTCTCCTGGAACAATTTTGTCTTCGGCATCGTGCTGGCCGGACGCGAGACCCGCACCCTGCCGGTCGCCGTCTACAACATGATTTCGTTCGACCAGTTGAGCTGGGGGCCGCTCGCGGCCGCCGCGCTGATCGTCACCCTGCCGGTGCTGCTGCTGACGGTGTTCGCCCAGCGACAGATCGTCGCCGGGCTCACCGCTGGTGCCGTCAAGGGCGGGTAGCTACTCCGCCGGTGCCGCGTGCATGTCCGCATGCGGCATATAGGGCTCGCCCGCGCCGAGCCTGGTGGCCGCGAACAGACCGGCGGCCATCACGGCATAGGCGAACGCGACCGCGGGCGTGACGCCAAAGCCGCCGCCGATGCCGACGGCTTCGCCGTGCATGAAACCAAAGTAGGTCAGGATCGCACCAACCAGCGCAAACGCCGAGGCCTTCTCGAAGTCGCGCTCGATGATGAAGACGCCGATCGCACCCAGGATCAGGCCGCCGAGGATGGAGCCGCCGCCCATCACTTCTAACCCGTGATAGAACACGCCCTGCTGCGGCAAGGCGGCGATCGCCGCCGCCTTGACCGCGTCGGCCTTGTCGGCGGCCATTCCGCCGACGGTCGCAGCCGCGTTCATGGTCGAGCCCAACATCGTGTCGATCTGGAGCTTGGCCCACGCGGCAAGATGCGGCGTCAGTGCCAGCACGATCGCGGGCGCGTGCTTGACCGGCGTGGTCTGGAACGCCTGCGCGCCGATCAGCATGCCGATATAGAGCAGGATGGGCGAGATCGCGACGACCGGCACCAGCGCCAGCAGCACCGAGATGATGCCGAACCAGGCCAGCACCACCACCATGATGCCGGTCGCAGCCGAATAACCGATGCGGCCGCCCATCGCCTTCCAGCCGGGATGGCCGATATAGACGGCGTTGATGAAGGGATTGCCCATCAGGCAGCCGATCAGGCTGACGATTCCGTCGGCAGTGAGCACGCGCGTGGTCGGATATTCGTCGCCGGCGGCTTCCGCGCTCTCGACATTGTCCATGGCCTCGACGAGATCATAGATGCCGAACGGAATGGCGGTGACCAGGATGATTCCGAGGAATTCGAAACCGGAGAAGACGTAGCCCACCGCCGGGATCGGCACCGAGAAGCCGAAATTCGCGAAGGCATCACCGACGCCCTTGACGCTCAGTCCACCGAGACCGAGGCCGAACAGGTTCGAGCCCCAGGCGATGACCATGCCCACCGCGATCGCAACGAGACCGGCGGGAATGCCGCGCCAATATTTCACGCCGCCGAACCAGCTCACCAGGATGATGGCGAAGCAGACCAGACCGATCTGCGGCGTCATGTACATTTCGAGGGCCGGCCGCATCGAGATGAAGGTGACGGAGACACCCGCAAGCGTGCCGAGCAGCGCCGCGCGCGGCGTGATCTTTCGGATGAAAGGCGCGATAAAGCCGCCGATCATGAGAATAAAACTCTGGAAGAACACCCAGACCAGGCCTGCCGACCAGCCCTTGAGCGGATCACCGGTCTTGATCGTGATCGGCAGCATGATCACGAAGGTGACGATGAACATGTGCGGCACGCTGACGCCTGACGGCAGCGCACAGACGTCGTTGCGGCCGGTCTTCTGTGCCAGACGATAGGCAAGGAACGCGTAGTAGAAGGTGGAGAGACACATCATCAGGCCGAGCGCGGGCAGGATGCGGCCGAACACGAGACTGTCAGGCATCTTCAACACGAACCGCAACAGGCCCGTGAGCACCAGCATGTTGACGAGGATGTTGGTGCCGAAGCCGAAAAACGCGTTCCAGTCGCCCGGTGTCCATAGTGCCGGCTTGAACTCGGAGGTGCCGGCCGTCCCTGTCGTGCCTGTGCTCATCGTGATGCCCCTACGCTGATGTGGAAATCTTCATCGCCTCCAGTACCGCGGCTGAGCTTGCGACCCAGCCGAAGATGCCGCCCTGGGCCTTGATCATCTTCAGGCCCATCTCGTGAAACTCAGGAAAGTAGGACGCGCAGCCGTCCGAGATGACGACGCAGCGATAGCCGCGGTCGTTAGCCTCGCGCACAGTGGTGTTGACGCACACTTCGGTGGTGACGCCGCACACGAGCAGATTTTCGATGCCGTATTTCTCCAGCACGTCGGTGAGCTCGGTGGCGTAGAACGCGCCCTTGCCGGGCTTGTCGATCACGATCTCGCTGTCGAGCGGATAGAGCTCCGGAATGATGTCGTGGCCGGCCTCGCCGCGAATGAGTATGCGCCCCATCGGACCGGGGTCGCCGATGCGCAAGGATGGCGCACCGCGCTCGATTTTCGCCGGCGGCGCGTCGGAGAGATCGGGCAGATGGCCCTCGCGCGTGTGGATCACCAGCATGCCGGTGTCGCGCGCGGCCTTCAGCACGGCACCGATCGGCTTCACCGCGCGCGTGAGCTCGCTGACGTCGTTGCCCAGCGTCTCCCCAAAGCCGCCGGGCTCCATGAAGTCGCGCTGCATGTCGATGATGAGGAGCGCGGTGGCGGGCCAGTCGAGCTTGACCGGCTCCGGCTCGGCGCTGATGACACCCAGTGTCGGCTTGGTTGAGTTCAACATGACTCAAGGCCCCCGCGAGAACTCTCTCCCCAGGAGTTCTGCAAGCGCCATGCCATTGTGTACAATTGCGACTAAGCCGACGGCGCAGGAAAATTTACTGCGCTGTCAGAATGTTATTGGAAAAGCCGAGGTCTGCTTATTCGCTGTGCGGCGGCTTTGCGACGTGCATTTGCCCAAAGGATGAGCGCTCCCTGTCGTCATTCCGGGGCGACGCGTAAGCGTCGAACCCGGAATCCATCGGGCGGCTAAACACGTGGTGAAATGGCTTCCGGGCTCGCGCTACGCGCCCCCCGGAATGACGAAGGTGGCGTGAGCGACCCGCTCCATACAGCCGGATACTCCTCCCCGTAAGGTCCGCAAGAGGCATTCAGCGTCGCCATGTAGAGCGACCTTCGGCCGTGCCGCGCAATACTTCTGCGTGGAGCATCTGGTGCGGGTGGCGCCACGGCTCGATCAGAGCCTCAGCCGTCTCCATGACTCGGTATCGAACGCGCTTGCAGCCATCCTGTCCTCCGCAAGCAAGCCATGACTAGCAGGAGCGCCACGGATGCGGCCAGCGATATTGACTTCGTCTGTCCATGCCTTTGACTGTCACAATTCGCGTCGCGCAGCCGCTCCTCCCTCCCGCAGCGCAAACCCCAAGTCGAATACCAAGTCGAATAAAAGCCGAACAAGAGACGAGGACTCCTGAAATGACGCTGATGCAGGTCGAGCTGGACGACAAATACCGGCTCGAATCGAAGCGGATCTTCCTGTCCGGCACGCAGGCGCTGGTCCGGCTGCCCATGTTGCAGCGCGAACGCGACCGGCTGCAGGGGCTCAACACCGGCGGCTTCATCTCGGGCTATCGCGGCTCCCCGCTCGGCATGTACGACCACGCGCTGTGGCGCGCGAAGGAACATCTCCAGCAGCACGACATCGCCTTCGTCCCCGGCCTGAACGAGGACCTCGCGGCGACCGCCGTCTGGGGCAGCCAGCAGGTCGGTCTGTTTCCCGGTGCCAAGGTCGATGGCGTGTTCGGTATCTGGTATGGCAAGGGCCCCGGCGTTGATCGCTCGGTGGATGCGCTCAAGCATGCGAATGCCGCCGGCACTTCGCTCAATGGCGGCGTGCTCGCGCTCGCCGGTGACGACCACGGCTGCCAATCCTCGACACTGGCGCACCAGAGCGAGCAGGTCTTCGCAGCAGCGCTGATCCCCGTGATCAATCCCGCCACGCTGCAGGATTATCTCGACCTCGGCCTCTACGGTTTTGCGCTATCGCGCTTCTCCGGCTGTTGGGTCGGCTTCAAGGCGATCAGCGAAACCGTGGAGAGTTCGGCCTCGATCTACAGCGATCCCGAACGCATCCAGATCAAGCTCCCCGACGATTTCGAGATGCCGCCCGGCGGCCTCAACATCCGCTGGCCCGATCCGCCGCTCGATGCCGAAAAACGCCTGTTCGGCCCGAAGATGGCCGCTGTCCAGGCGTTTGCGCGTGCCAACCAGCTCGACCGCATCGTACTCGACTCCAGGCCGGCACGGCTCGGCATCGTCGCGACGGGCAAGGCTTATCTCGATCTGCGACAGGCGCTCGCAGATCTGGGCATTACCGACAAGGACGCGCAGGATCTCGGCCTGCGCATCTACAAGGTCGCGATGACCTGGCCGCTGGAAGAAAGCGGGGCCAAGCGCTTCGCCGAAGGACTTCAGGACGTGCTGGTCGTCGAGGAGAAGCGCGGCTTCATCGAAGACCAGCTGATGCGCATCCTCTACAACATCGATGCGTCCAGGCGCCCGACCGTGACGGGAAAACGCGACGAGCGCGGCGCGCCGCTATTGCCGAGCGAGGGCGAGCTGACGCCGACTATCGTTGCATCCGCGCTGGTGGCGCGGCTGCGCAAGCTCGGCCACCACAGCCCGGTGCTGGAGCAGCGCCTCGCCCGGCTCGAGGCCTTCGACACTCCTGTTCCGGCCTCCGCGCAAATCAAACTGGCCCGCACGCCGTTCTTCTGCTCGGGTTGCCCGCACAACACCTCGACACGCGTGCCCGAGGGAAGCCGCGCCATGGCCGGTATCGGCTGCCACGGCATGGCCCTGAGCATGCCGACCCGCCGCACCGATCTGATCTCGCATATGGGCGCCGAGGGCGTGAACTGGATCGGGCAAGCGCCCTTCACGACCGAGCAGCACATCTTCCAGAATCTCGGCGACGGCACCTACACCCATTCCGGACTGCTCGCCCTTCGCGCGGCATCGGCCGCCGGCATCAGCATCACCTACAAGATCCTCTACAACGACGCCGTCGCGATGACCGGCGGCCAGCCGGCCGAAGGCGCCTTCAACGTCGCCCAGATCGCGCATCAGGTCTGGGCCGAGGGCGTCAAGCGCCTCGCGATCGTCTCGGACGATCCGACCAAATACCCCGACGCCAACTACTTCCCGCAAGGCGCGACCGTCCATCATCGCCGCGAGCTCGACGCCGTGCAGCGCGAGCTGCGCGACATCAAGGGTCTTACGGTCATCATCTACGACCAGACCTGCGCCGCGGAAAAGCGCCGTCGCCGCAAGCGCGGGCTGTATCCGGATCCCGCCAAGCGCGCCTTCATCAACGAGCTCGTTTGCGAAGGCTGCGGCGATTGCTCGCAAGCCTCGAACTGCGTCTCGGTGCAGCCGCTGGAGACCGAGTTCGGCCGCAAGCGCCAGATCGACCAGTCGAACTGCAACAAGGACTTCTCCTGCGTCGAGGGTTTTTGCCCGAGTTTTGTCACCGTGCATGGCGGCACGCTCAAGCGGATCAAGACCTCGGCGGTGGATTCAGGCCAGTTGTTTGCCGACCTGCCGCTGCCCCCCGCGCGTGAGCTCGACGCCCCCTACAACATCCTCGTGACCGGCATCGGCGGCACCGGCGTCATCACCATCGGCGCGCTGCTCGGCATGGCCGCCCATGTCGACGGCCGCGGCTGCTCGGCGCTGGATTTCACTGGCCTGTCGCAGAAGAACGGCGCGGTGATGAGCCATGTGCGCATCGCCGCGAAGCCGGAAGACATCTCCGCGGTCCGGATCACCACCGGCGGCGCCGACGTCATCCTCGGCTGCGACATGATCGTCTCGGCAGGTCCCTCCGCGCTCAGCCGCGCCGAACGCGGAACGACGAAAGCGTATATCAACGCCGACCTGCAGCCGACCGCGAGCTTCGTGCAAAATCCCGATCTCGATTTCGAGATGGGCGCGATGCAGACGGTGCTGCGCGACGCTGTCGGCGACAAGAACCTCGACATCATCGACGCCACCGGTATTGCCTCGGCGCTGATGGGTGATTCGATTGCGACAAATCCCTTCATGCTCGGCTTCGCCTTCCAGAAGGGCGCGATCCCGCTGTCGCTGGAAGCGCTGCTCCGCGCCATCGAGATCAACGGCGCCGCGATCGAGATGAACAAGCTCGCCTTCACCTGGGGACGCCTCGCCGCCCACGACATGTCGCGGGTGCGCAGCGTGCTGCAATTCAGGAGTCGGGCCTCCGCGCCGACGAAGTCGCTCGACGACATCATCGCGACGCGCGCCGAGTTTCTGACTGGCTATCAGGACAAGGCCTACGCCGACCGTTACCTCGCCGCCGTCGCCAAGGTGCGCAAGGCGGAAGCAACCGCCTCGCCCGCGTCCACGGAGCTGACCGAGGCCGTCGCGAAAAACCTGTTCAAGCTGATGTCCTACAAGGACGAGTACGAGGTCGCGCGGCTCTACACCGATGGCAGCTTCTCCAAGAAGGTCTCAGAGAAATTCGACGGCGACTTCAAGCTGAAGTTCTATCTGGCCCCCCCGATCTTCGCACAGCGCGACAAGACCACCGGACATCTCCAGAAGAAGGAATTCGGCGGCTGGATGATCCACGCATTCCGCGTACTGGCCAGGCTGAAATTCCTGCGCGGCGGCGCGTTCGATCCGTTCGGCCGCACCGAGGAACGCCGGACCGAGCGGAAGCTGGTCGCGGATTATCTCGACATGATAGATCAGCGTATCGCCGGGCTGAAAGCGGAGCAGATCCCGCTGCTGACGAGGCTCGCGCGGCTGCCGGAGACGATCCGCGGCTTCGGGCATGTCAAGGAAGCTAACATCAAGCTGGCGGCGACGGAGAAGGCGCGGCTGGAAGCGGAACTGGAGAACAGCCGCTTTGCGGCGGCGGCGGAGTAGCGGAAGACTGGCGCTACATTCTCGGTGTCATCGCCCGCGAAGGCGGGCGATCCAGTATTCCAGAGGCCAAGCGTGGATACGGATAGGCCGCGGCGTACTGGATGCCCCGCCTTCGCGGGGCATGACAGCGGAGAGGATGGTTAGACAGAGGCTGACACGCTAGTACTCGCGCCGGCCACACTCCCCTCCGCCAGATGCCTTCCTGCGATGTACCCGAACGTCAGCGCCGGCCCCAGTGCAATCCCCGGCCCGGGACAATTGCCGTTCATGATCGAGCCCATGTCGTTGCCGCAGGCGTAGAGGCCCGCGACCGGCGTGTCGTCCTCGCGCAACACGCGCGCCTGGGCATCCACCTTCATGCCGATCGCCGTGCCGAGATCGGCGGGATAGATCCGCATCGCATAGAACGGCGCGCAGAGGATGGGCGCGACGCAGGGGTTCGGCTTGTGACTGATATCACCGAGATGACGCTGGTAGATGGTGCTGCCGCGACCGAATTCCGGGTCACGGCCCTCCTTCGCATCGGAATTGTAGTTGGCGATGGTCGCCGCGAGTGTCGACGGCTTGATGCCGATCTTCGCTGCGAGCTGCGCGATATCAGCGGCCTCGGCCAACTCGCCGCTCGCCGCATAGCGCCGGATATTGCGCGTGAACGGCTGGATGCGGCCGAGGCCGTAGCTCCACAGGAACTGGCGGTCGCAGATCAGGTGGAACGGCCGCTCCGGCTCGGCATTGCCGTCACGCAGCATGGCGAGAACGAACTCGTGGTACGACAGTGCCTCGTTGACGAAGCGCCGGCCGGCCGCATTGACCGCGATCACGCCGGGCTTGGCGCGGTCGGTCACCATGTGCGGGAAAGCGCCGCGGCTTCCATCAGCGCGCCGGAACAGCGAGGCCGGCACCCAATAGGCCGGGCTCGTCGCATCCGTATTGAGCGCTGCGCCGGTTGCATTCGCAAGGCGGAGCCCGTCGCCCGTAGCGGACGCGTGGGTCGCCGAGATGAATCCGGCCGCGGGTGGGAAGAAGCGCTTGCGCAAGGTTACGTCATGCGAAAAGCCGCCGGTCGCGAGCACCACGCCGCGACGCGCCGCGATCAGGCGATCGCGCGAGCCATGACGGATAATTACACCGCCGACGCGCTCGCCCTGCATCGACAGGCCTTCGACGTCCGCACTGAAGAGGATCTCGACCTGCCGGGCCAGCAGCGAGGCATACAGCCGCGCGGCGAGCGCATTGCCGAGATGCAGCGTCGTGCCGCGCGGGCTGCGCAGCCGCTGCCACGCATACTCCAAAACGAGCCGGGTCGCACGCAATGTCGAGCGCAGCGATTTCCCGGCCCGGCGCAGATGCGGGATGTCGAGGCGGTTGACCATCATCCCGCCGAACAACGTGAACTCCGGCAGCGGCGCGCGCAGCCGCGCGAAATGCGCGCCCAGCCGCGTGCCGTCGAAGACGACCGGCTCGAGCACGCGCCCGCCCAGCGTTGCGCCCAGCCGCTCCGGATAATAGTCCGGACAGGCTTTCACCGGCTGGAGGCGCACTTGCGTGTTGACTTCGAGATAGGCGACCGCCTCCGGTCCGCGCGCGAGGAAAGCGGCGCGGAGGCCCGCATTGGCGGGCTCCGGCACCGTGTTCGACAAATATTGCACGGCGTCCGTGATGCTATCGGAGAGCCCCGCCTGTTTCATTTTGGCATTGGCGGGGATCCAGACCATGCCATCAGACCATGCGGTGGTGCCGCCGACGAAAGCGGTCTTCTCGATCACGAGCACGCGCAGGCCCTCGGCGGCGGCGACGGCCGCGGCCGTCATGCCACCGGCGCCGGCGCCGACGACGATGACATCGTAGGTCTCATGCGCCGGCATCATGCGGCGGGGTTCCCGAAGCGAGGCATGACACCGTCATACCCCGCTTCGGCGCCCACACGCTAGCGGGCCGGCTTGCGCTCGACCGGGTCGATGTCGATCGCCCGCAGGCGGCCGAGCCGCAACACGTCCATCGCCAGCCGCCGGCCGATCCGGTCGCGATCGAGCACACGGATCAGATCGTCGACGCCGTTGATCTCGACGCCGTCGAGGCCGATCACGACATCGCCGGACAACAGGCCCGCCTTCGCGGCCGGCCCGTCCGGCTCGATCTGCGCCAGCAGCGCGCCCATCTTGTTCTCGACGCCGGCCAGCACCGCGTGCCGCCGCGGGATCGGCGCCGTCTGGCCGGCCACGCCGATATAGGCGCGGCGGACATAGCCGTGGCGGATGATCTCCGACAGCACGAATTGCGCGGTGTTGCTGGCGACCGCAAAGCAGATGCCTTGCGCGCCATTGATGATCGCGGTGTTGATGCCGATCACCTCGGCATTCGACGACACCAGCGGCCCGCCCGAATTGCCGGGGTTGAGCGCAGCATCGGTCTGGATCACGTCCTCTATGGTGCGGCCACTGACCGAGCGGATCGAGCGCCCGAGCGCCGAGACCACCCCGGCGGTAACGGTCGATTCAAAGCCGAGCGGGTTGCCGATCGCGATGACGAGCTGGCCGCGCCGCAAGGTCTTGGAGTTGCCGAGCGCCGCATAGGGCAAGTCACGCACCCCGTTGGCGCGAAGCAGCGCAAGATCAGTGTCGGGATCGACACCGAGCACCCGGGCGTCGCCGACATGGCCCTCGACGTCGCGCAGCCGGATCTCCTTCGACGAGCCGACCACGTGGCTATTGGTGAGCACGAGTCCGTCCGGCGAGATCACGATGCCCGAGCCGAGCCCGCCGCGCTCGCGGCCGTTCGGCACTTTTGGTCCGGTCTCGACGCGCACGACGGCAGGACCGACGCGGTCGGTCACGTCGATGACGGCATTGGAATAGGCGTCCAGCAGGTCCCGGTCATTGTCCGGGACAGCCGCTGTCGCCCGCGATGACGCGGCGTCATCGACGATGTCTGAAGTAAAATCCAACATGGTAGGAGTCCTTGAGGCTCACACAGATGGTGGCCTGCTCCTTTAGGCGCAAGGGACCCGCCCGGGGTGCAAGGCTGGACTGCCCAGGTGGCTAGGGTGCCCGTCGCAGCGTGCCCGCCCTTGCCTTGACCGGGTCCAGCAGCGACCAGTCGCCATCCGGCAGCACGTAACCCAGGGGGAACGGCGCGCGTAGCTCGAGCCCGAGCGAGCGCAGCACACGGTCGTCGCGGTAGTAGCATTGCAGCACCACGCGGACGAGCGTCGCGGCAGCCGCGCCGCCGGAACTGCGAAACTCCTGCGCCACCGCATCGCGCCTGGCCGCATCGAGCTCGGCGAACGGTTGGCCCGCGAGCCGCGCCAGATGGTCGAGCGCCGCCGCCACCAATTTGGCGTCACGCCCCAGCGTCGCCAGCATGTCAGCCTGGATCGCGGGGTCGTCGGCGCCGGGCACCTTGTACTCATCGCTGGCGGGAACGATCATCGCGGCGATAGCGCGGAGGTCGTCGCGCTGGCTGCGTGTCAGTTGATTGTCTGCGGACATGTCGGCCTCAATCGAACAAATTGGCGAGGCGCTGCTTCATCTGGTCGGCGATGTAGAGCGCGAGGGCCTGAATGGTGGACGTCGGGTTGACGCCGCCCGAGGTGACGAAGATGCTGCCATCGACGATGAAGAGATTCTTGACGTCGTGCGAGCGGCCCCATTCGTTGACGACGGAGCGTTCGGGGTCGGTGCCCATGCGTGCCGTGCCGAGCAGATGCCAGCCGCCCCACGGGATCGGCGAGTTGACGCAGATGTCGCTCGCCCCGGCGGTTTCGAGAATCTCCCGCCCGCGCGCCAGCGCATGCTCCATCATCTTCCGGCTGTTCTCGCTGATCGTGTAATTGATCTTCGGCGCGGGAATGCCGTGGCCGTCCTTTAAGACCGGATCGAGCGTAACCTGGTTATGCTCCTCCGGCAGGTCCTCGCAGATCGCGGAAAAGCCGAGCCGGTGGCCGTTGAGCTTGCGGAAGATGCGGTGATGATCGGCGCCCCACGGCAATATCCCCTTCTGCTCGCTGACGACAGCCTCGAACACCGGCCCCGCGCCGCGCACGAACTGAACGCCATAGCCGCGCACGAAGCCGCGCGAGAGGTCCGTGTCATACCATTCCTTGCTCCACAGGCAGGTCGGCGGCGCGCGGTTGCTATCGGTCGGCTCTTTTACGTAGCCGTAGATCTGCGCATAAGGATGGAACATCAGGTTCTTGCCGACGAGGCCAGACGAATTGGCAAGCCCGTTCGGAAAGCGGTTCGACGCCGAATTCAGCAGCAGCCGCGGCGTGCCGACGCCGTTGCAGGCGATGATCACGACATGCGCCGGCTGGAACTGCTCGACGCCGTCCTTGTCGTAATAGACCACGCCGGTGGCCATGCCGTTCTCGTCGGTGGTGATCTCGCGCACCCGGCAGTGCGTACGCAGCTCGACTCCGGCGCGGACCGCGTGCGGCCAATAGGTGATGTCGGTCGAGGATTTTGCGCCCTGCGCGCAGGCCGGCGTGCAATGGCCGAGGTTGATGCATCGCGCGCGGCCCTCGTAGTCCATGGTCGCGACCGTCGTATCCGACGGCCACCAGTGCCAGCCGAGCTTGTTCATGGTCTTGCCGATGATCGCACCGGACAACCCCATCGGCTGTGGCGGCATCGGCGGATGCGTCAGCGGTGAGAGCGGATCGCCCGACAAGCCGGAGGTGCCCATCATCCGGTCGTTCTCTTCGAAGAACGGGGTCAGCGCGTCGTAGTCGATCGGCCAGTCGTCGGCGACGCCGTCGAGCGTCCTCACCTTGAAATCGGAGGGATGCAGCCGCGGCCAGTGCGCGGTGTACATCACCGTCGAGCCACCGACCGCATTGTAGTTGACGACCTTGATCGGCGAATCGTCGTCGTTGATCGGATAGTCCTCGGGCCGCCCGCGGACGTTGGGGCTCGACGACCACTCACCGTAGAACTTGGCCTCCCAGTCCCGGCCCGTGCTGGGATATTCCGCCGGGTTCATCCAGCCGCCCTGCTCCAGGCAGAGAATATGCATCTTGGTCTCGGCCAGCGACCACGCCACCGCCGCGCCTGAGGCGCCGGCGCCGATGATCAGGACGTCCACGGGATCTTTCATCGCGAAATTTTCCTCCCTTCGCCGCTTCCCGGGCGATTCGGCCTCCGCTCCGCAAGGCCGGCGAACGATAGGATCAGAGCTACGGCTGAGTAAAGCCAGGAGGCCGGAATGTCGCACTTCGCGGGGCGCAGACCATTGGTATCGCCACATCCGGATGCTAGGAACAAGGCGCACGAGCCATCGATAGCGAGACCTTATGTCCTTCCGAAAATCCTTTGCCAGCGCCCGCGCTTTTGCGCTCGTTTTCCTTCTCGCCCTGTCCGGATTTCTGGGCACCTCCGGCCCCGCCTCGGCGCTGACCGCCGCCGCGACGGTCCGCGACGGCAACGCCATCCAGCTCGGCGACGTCACCTATCGCCTCGACGGCGTCGACGCACCCGAGCTGGACCAGGTCTGCATCGACGATCACGCCGATCCCTGGACCTGCGGCATCGAGGCCCGCGACCAGCTCGCCAAGCTGATTGGCAAGCGATCGGTGCGTTGCGACGATGTCGGACCCGAAAAGAGTTTTGGCAAGCGACACCGCGCGATCTGCACGGCCGAGGGCGACAAGACCAGCTTGAACGAGCAGCTGGTCAAGCTCGGCTATGCCATTGCTCGCGAGCCGGTCAAGGCGAACGTCAAGTCGGCCGCGGCCGACGCGAAATCAAGCTCGGCCGGAATCTGGAAGGGCTGCTTTGTTGCACCGCAAGAATTCCGCACCGGCAAGAAGGACGGCGCGCTCCTGGGCGCCGCCTGTCGCACCGACCGCGACAAGGAGATTCGCGCGGTGTTGTTTCCTGAGGATCCGACGATGCCGCCGAGCTGTGGCATCAAGGGCAAGCTTGCGGTCCGCGCGCGCGTGACCGGCAATATCGGCATCTACCATTTACGGGGCTGTCCGAGCTACCCCGCGACCACCAGGCCGGACCGCTGGTTCTGCTCTGAGGACGACGCCCAGGCTGCGGGCTTCCGCAAGGCCTACAATTGCCGGCGGCCGAAATAACGACGCCCATCACGCAGCCGTGAGCGGCAGCCGGAGACAGTATTCATCCGGAATTGAACTCTATCGGGAGTTGCTGCATTTGTAAGCGTACGCAAGCGCTTTGCGCGAGCGTTTCCTTGGCGGCAATCCGGCTCCGGCCCGATTGCTTTGCTCGGGCGTTTCCTCCCTAGACTTGGGCCGCTTGTCACAACAAGCGGCTCTTCTTTTTTGTGCGCCCTTAGCGGCGCATCGGCATGATCTGATCCATGGCCGGCATGTTCGCATTCAGATGCGCCATGATCCAGACGGTACCACCGACCACCAGGAACACGACCAGCAGTCCGAAGGCCAGCGCCAGCACGTTGTTGGTGTTGTCAGGGCCGGTGGTGATGTGCAGGAAGAACACGAGGTGCACGCCCATCTGCGCGATCGCCAGCACGATTAGCGCGACGGGAATCGAAGGCTGCCAGACCAGATCCGTGCCGGCGATAAAGAACGAGGTCGCCGTCAGCAGCAGCGCGAGGACAAGACCGACCACGTAGCCGAGGATACGCGTCCCAACGCTGTGTTGCTCCTCATCGCCCGGCGCAAGGTCATGGCCGGCCGGCATATGCGTCTGATCGCTCATACGCCACTCCCAAGCAAATAGACGACGGAGAAGACTCCGACCCAGACGATGTCGAGCGCATGCCAGAACAACGCAAAACACATCATCCGGCGCAGCACGTCGGCACGAAAACCCTTTGCGAAGACCTGGGCCATCATGGTGAGCAGCCACAATATGCCTGCCGAGACGTGGAGGCCGTGGCAGCCGACCAGCGAGAAGAACGAGGTCAGGAAAGCGCTGCGCGATGGGCCATAGCCGCGGGCAACGAGATCAGCGAATTCGCGAAACTCAATGACGAGAAAGATGAGGCCGAGCAAACACGTCACCGCCATCCCGAGATAGAACCAGAACCGGTTGCGCACATCGGCTGCGATGCTCGCCATGCCGCACGTGAAACTCGACAGCAGCAGGCAGACAGTCTCGATCGCGACGTTCCGCTGCTCGAATATCTCCGAACCCTTCGGGCCGCCGGCGGTCTGGTCGGCTAGCACCGCGTAGGCCGCAAAGAAGCAGGAGAACATCACGATGTCGGAGAGCAGGAAGATCCAGAAGCCATAGGCGGTCACGATGCGCTTCGGCGCGGGGCCAGGATGCTCGATGACGAGCCCGATGTGATGGGGATCGGCGTGCGCACGGCCGGCGGTCGCGGTCATTGACATCAGACTGTCCCCGCCATGCTGACGAGGCTACGCCGCTCCTCGAGATTGACACGATCGATCGCCGCGACCTCCTCGGCCGGAATGACGTATTCGTCATGGTCACGCCAGGCGAACACGACGAAGGTCGCGAACGCTCCGATGCCCCCCAAAATCACCATCCACCAGATGTGCCAGATCAGCGCAAAGCCCATGACCGTAGCGAAGAACGCGCAGACGAACCCGGTCGGTGAGTTCCTGGGCATCTCGATGTCATGATACTCGGGCGCGTCATGATCGAGGGATTGCTGCTTGGCATGGGTCTTCAGATCCCAGTAGGCATCCTCGCCGCGCACATCGGGATTGAAAGCGAAGTTGAAAACGGGTGGCGGCGATGAGGTCGCCCATTCCAGCGAGCGACCGTCCCAGGGATCGCCAGTACGGTCGCGCAGGGCCTCGCGGTTGCGGATGCTGACCACGATCTGCACGATCTGGCAGATCACGCCGATCGTCAGCACGGCCATGCCGACGGCTGCAACCAGCATCCAGGGCCGCCACGCCGCGACGTCGTAGTGCTGCATGCGCCGCGTCATGCCGAGCATGCCGGCGACGTAGAGCGGGATGAAGGTGACGTAGAAGCCAAGGAAAGTGAACCAGAACGCGAGCTTGCCCCAGCGGTCGTCGAGGCGAAAGCCGAACGCCTTGGGGAACCAGTACTCGAAGCCGGCGAAGGCGCCGAACAGCACGCCGCCGATGATGACGTTATGGAAGTGCGCGACCAGAAACATGCTGTTGTGGAGGATGAAATCGGCCGGCGGCACCGCGACCAGCACGCCCGTCAATCCGCCGATGATGAAGGTGACCATGAAGCCTATCGACCACAGCATCGGCGTCTCGAAGCGGATGCGGCCGCCATACATCGTGAACAGCCAGTTGTAGATCTTCACCCCGGTCGGTATCGCGATGATCATGCTGGCGATGCCGAAGATGGCGTTGACGTCGGGGCCCGCGCCCATCGTGAAGAAGTGATGCAGCCAGACCATGAAGGAGATGACGCAGATCGCCATGGTCGCCAGCACCATCGAGCGATAGCCGAACAGCGCCTTGCCGGAGAAGGTCGAGACCACCTCGGAGAAGATGCCGAAGGCCGGCAGCACCAGAATGTAGACCTCGGGATGCCCCCAGGCCCAGATCAGGTTCATGAACATCATGACATTGCCGCCGGCCTCATTGGTGAAGAAGTGGAAGCCGAGATAGCGGTCGAGTAGCAGCATCGCGAGGGTGGCAGTCAAAATCGGGAAAGCCGCGACGATCAGGAGGTTCGAGGCCAGTGTGGTCCAGCAGAACATCGGCATACGCAGATAGTTCATGCCTTTGGTGCGCAGCTTCAGCACCGTCGTTACGAGGTTGATGCCGGCAACCAACGTGCCGACGCCGGAGATCTGCAGCGACCACGCGTAATAATCGACGCCGACGCCCGGCGAGTAGGACAGCTCCGACAGCGGCGGAAAGGCGAGCCAGCCGGTGCGGGCGAACTCGCCGATCACGAGCGAGAGATTGACCAGCAGCGCACCGGTCGCGGTCAGCCAGAAGCCGACCGAATTGAGCGTCGGGAACGCGACATCCCGCACGCCAAGCTGGAGCGGCACGATGAGATTCATCAGTCCGATCACGAACGGCATCGCCACGAAGAAGATCATGATGGTGCCGTGCGCGGAGAATATCTGGTTGTAGTGCTCCGGCGGCAGATAGCCCTGGGACTGGAAGGCCACCGCCTGCTGGATTCGCATCATGATGGCGTCGCTGCCGCCGCGCAGCAGCATCACCGAGGCCAGCAGGATGTACATCACGCCGATCCGCTTGTGGTCGACGCTGGTGATCCACTCGTGCCAGAGATACGGCAGATGCCCCTTCACCACGACCCAGGCCAGCACGGCGAGAATCCCGACCAGCACCACGGCGCCCGCGATCAGCGGTATAGGCTGGTCGAACGGGATCGCCGACCAATCGAGCTTACCGAGCATCATGGCCTCCACTGTGCGACCGGCCTGCTTCGGATGCGAGCTCCGGCCCCGGTCCCGGCGGAATGTGCTGGGTCGCGATCAGGTCGAACAGTCGGGGATCATCGAGCCTGTAGGTCGGCCTGCCCTTCTCGATGCCCTGCTGCATCAGCTTCTTGTAGCTGTCCTCATTGAGGACGGCATCGCTCTTCGCCGTGGTCGCCACCCAATCCGGAAACGCGAGCGGCGAGATCACGTTGACGTCGAACATCATGTCCGGAAAGCCGTCGCCGGAGAAGTGCGCCGACAGTCCCTGCAGCTTGCCTTCGTTATCGGCGCGCAGGTTCAGCTTCGTCACCATGCCGTTCATGGTGTAGATCATGCTGCCGAGCTGCGGGATGAAGAAGGTGTTCATCACGCTCGAGGACGTCAGCTGGAAATTCAGTTCGGCGCCGGCCGGCACCGTCAGCGTGTTGATGGTGGCAATGCGCTGGTCCGGATAGATGAACAGCCATTTCCAATCGAGCGAGACGGCCTGGATGCGGACCGGACTGCCGGTGCCCGGCACGGGTGCCGCGGGATCGAGCTGGTGCGAACCGATCCAGGCGACGCCGCCGAGCAGGATCACGGTGAGCGCGGGGATCGCCCACACCACCATCTCCACCCGCCCGGAATAGACGAAGTCGGGCTGAAACTTTGCTTTGGGATTCGAGGCGCGAAACCAGAACGCAAAGGCCAAAATCGCAAAAATGGTCGGGACCACGATCGCGAGCATGATGAAGACGGAATCGACCAGGATGGTGCTGTTGGCCGCAGCCACAGGCCCTTGTGGATCGAGCAGATTCATCGGCAAGCCACTGGCGGTTGGGAAGCCCCGGGACAGAGCCTAGCGCGGGAAAGGCTCCGCAACAAACGCGATCGCGTGAGGTCGGTTCCTAACGGCGCGGGTCGATCGTTCGCCCTTCTCGTGCGGCGGCATGCAATTCCATGCGATGTCAATGACATGAAAGCGGGAGCCCGGCCCTTCTCGCCGCTCCGCGCGATTGCTAGACTGCACGAAAATATTTGGGATGAAACGACATGCAGGGGCCCGAGGACGATTCCGGTCTCGCCGGCAAGGTGGCGCTGGTCAGCGGCGGCGGCGCTGTGGGCGACGGCATTGGCAACGGCCGCGCCGCCGCAATTCTACTCGCTCGCGCCGGCGCCAAAGTGCTGGTGGCCGATCGCAACCTCAAGCTCGCCGAACGCACCGTGGAGATGATCGCAGCCGAAGGCGGCGCGGCCGCGGCTCATGGCGGCGAGGTCACCAGCGAGACCGATTGCAAGACACTGGTCGAAGCCGCGCTCGACCGCTGGGGCCGGATCGATTTCCTCGACAACAATGTCGGCATCGGCAGCCGCGGCAGCGTGGTCGATGAAGCCCCCGAGCGATATCGCCGCGTCATGCAGGTCAATGTCGAGAGCATGTTCCTGCTCTCCAAGCACGCGATCCCCGCAATGATCAAGACCGCCAAGGGGGGCGCGATCGTCAACATCTCCTCGATCTCGGCGCTGCGGCCGCGCGGACTCACGAGCTACACGACATCGAAGGCCGCCATCATCGGTCTCACCCGCGCAATGGCGGTCGATCACGGGGGCGACAATATCCGCGTCAATTGCATCTGCCCCGGGCCGATGTACACCCCGATGGTTTATGGCCGCGGCATGAGCGAGCAGGCCCGCGCCCAGCGGGCCAAGGCGTCTTTGCTGAAAACGGAAGGCACCGGCTGGGACGTCGGCCATGCCGTCAAATTCCTGCTCAGCAATTTTGCGCGCTACATCACCGGCCAGGTGCTGGTGGTGGACGGCGGCGTGACGCTGCAAGCGCCCGAACGTGAATCACAAGAACACTGAAAGGAACATCAGGGATGGCTCGCCTGCCCTATCTCGAGGCCGACCAGGTCGCACCCGAATATCGCGACATGCTCAAGCGCAACACCAATCTGCACAAGCTGCTGGTCAATTCGCCGGAGATGGCGCGCGCCTTCAACGGCATCGGCGGCTACATCCGCTTCAAGAGCAAGCTCGACCCGCGCCTGCGCGAGCTTGCGATCCTCCAGGTCGGCTGGATGGAGAAATCGGAATACGAGTTCACTCATCACGTGAAGATCGGCAGGGAGTTCGGCGTCACCGATGATGACATCGCCGGCCTGATGGCTGAGACCGAGGGCAAGCCCTCGACGCTCGAGCCACAGGTCAAGGCGATCCTGAAAGGTGCCCGCGAGATGGTACGCGAACTCGCGATGTCGGATGCGACTTTTGCCGAGATCAAGCAGCATCTCTCGGACGAACACATGGTCGACCTCGTGCTGACCATCGCTTTCTATTGCGGCGTGGTGCGCGTGCTCGCCACCATGAAGATCGACAACGAGCCATATTACAAAGAGGTACTCCAGAAGTACCCGATCCCGGGAGTGAACTGACATGCGCTTGAAGGACAAGGTTGCGGTCGTCGTGGGCGCCGGCCAGAGCCCCGGCGAAGGCATGGGCAACGGCCGCGCGACGGCGCTGACCTTAGCGCGCGAGGGTGCCAAGGTGCTTTGCGTCGATCATCATCTGGAATCGGCGCAGGAGACCGCCGCCATGATCGCCGCGAAGCATGGCACCGCCGCGGCGTTCAGGGCCGACGTGACCAAGATCGCCGATATCAAGGCGATGGTCGCGGAGGCGCAGGCGCGCTGGGGCCGGATCGACGTGCTGCACAACAATGTCGGCGTCAGCCTGTCCGGCGGCGACGCCGAGCTGCTGCAAATCACCGAGGAGGCCTTCGACCGCGTCGTCGCCATCAATCTGAAGAGCTGCATTCTGGCGGCGAAAGAGGTGATCCCGATCATGCGCGCGCAGAACAGCGGCGTGATCATCAACATCTCCTCGATGGCGGCGATCACCACCTACCCTTACGTCGCCTACAAGGCGACGAAGTCGGCGATGATCGCCTTCACCGAACAGCTCGCCTACCAGAACGCCGAATACGGCATCCGCGCCAACGTCATCCTGCCGGGCCTGATGAACACACCGATGGCCGTCGACACCCGCGCCCGCGAATGGCACAAGACCCGCGCCGAAGTCGAAGCCGAGCGCGACAGCAAGGTGCCGCTGCGCAGGAAGATGGGCACGGGGTGGGACGTCGCGAATGCCGCGCTGTTCCTGGCGTCGGACGAGGCGAATTTCATCACGGGTGTGACGTTGCCGGTGGATGGCGGAGCGAGTGTGCGACGGGGGTGAGCTCCGCAAGCGCAGTGCGTCTTCCCTTCTCCCCTTGCGGGAGAAGGTGGCGCGAAGCGCCGGATGAGGGGTTGCATCCACGAACTCAAGTAGCGAAGTGACTCGCCGATAGAACTCCTCACGCGTCCCGCCGCTGCGCGGCGAGCCACCCTCTCCTACAAGGGGCGAGGGTGCACCTCCACCGTGGCGAGGCTAGCGGCTCACCCGCCAGATCGTCCCGTTGCCATCCTCCGACACCAGCAGCGATCCGTCCTTCGCCACGGCAACACCGACCGGCCGCCCCCACACCTCGGTGTCGCTCACCACGAATCCCGTGACAAAATCCTCATACTCGCCGGTCGGCTTGCCATCCTTCATCCGGATTCGGATCACCTTGTAGCCGGTGCGCTTCGACCTGTTCCAGGAGCCGTGCTCGGCCGCGAAAGCATCGCCCTGGTATTCGGACGGAAACTGCGTGCCCTGATAGAAGGCCATGCCGAGCGAGGCGGAGTGCGGCTGCACCAGCACATCAGGCACCGTCACCTTGTCCTTGAGGTCCGGCCGCGCGCCGGCGTGGCGCGGGTCTTCGTTGCCGCCGATATAGAACCATGGCCAGCCGTAGAACGCGCCTTCCTTCACGCTGGTGACGTAATCAGGCACGAGATCGTCGCCGAGCCCGTCGCGTTCGTTGGTCGAGCACCAGGGCAGCCCGGTCTGCGGCTGGACCGCGAGCCCGACACAGTTGCGGATTCCGGTGGCGTAGATCTTCCGCTCCTTGCCTTCGGGGGTAAAGGCGAGCACCGTGGCGCGCTCGGTCTCGCTAGCCCAGGCCGCACCGAGCGGCTGCGCCTTCGACCAGGCTTCCACGCCACCCGGCGGCGTGCCCATGCCCTCGGCGACGTTGCTGAGCGAGCCGACCGACACCAGCATGCGCTTGTTGTCGGGCGTAAAGACGATGTCGCGGGTGGAATGACCGCCGTCGTGGGGCAGGCTTGCGACGATCGTCTCCGCCTTGCCACGCGCCTTGAGATCGCCGGCCTGATAGGGAAAGCGGACGACGCTGTCGGTGTTGGCGACATAGACCCATTGCGGATTGTCGCCGTTCGGGAAAAAGGCGATGCCGAACGGCTGCCGCAGTCCGGCAGCGAAAACCTCGTTGGTCGCGGCCTTGCCGCCGTCGCCGGCGCGCAACACGCGGATGGTGCCCGCGCGCGTCTCCGCGACGAAGACCTCGCCGTTCGGCGCCACGCGCACGATGCGCGGGGCGCGCAGGCCCTCTGCGAACAGCTCGATCTTGAAGCCGGCCGGGACCTGAAGCGCCCCCTCCGGCGGGCGCGGCACCACGCGCGACGAACTCGCAACCGACCGGGTGGCGCCGGGCCTGACCAGATCCTGCGGCCGGATCAACCTGACTGTGCCGGGCTTGTCGGCCTGCCAATCGCCGTAGGCGTCCTTGCCCTGCAGCACCGGCTCCGCCTGGGCGCAGCTCGTGACCGCGACCAGCCACCCCGCGGACATCGCCACCAACGAAATCCTATTCCTCACGTCGTTTCCTCCCGGCCGTTACGTCGGGCGCATCAACGTCGATCGACGCGCAAACGTTCTGCGACAGGTCAAATGCCTGCCGAATCCCACGTCAGCTCATGCCCGCACGATGTGCATCAGCCGCAGCCCATCGTACTGGAAAATGCGGCTGATCGGTGCGACACATTGTAAGGGCAAGGTAAGGGCGGGACCGCCGGTTGCGGTCATCAAGGCTGCGGCATTGGGGTCGCATCTGTTGGGGTGATCATGTGGGGATCCATCATATCGGAATGGGCGAGCCTGCTGCTCCGCTGGCTGCACGTGGTCGCCGCGATCGCCTGGATCGGCAGTTCCTTCTATTTCATCGCCCTCGACCTCAGCCTCAGGCCTGACAGCAAGCTGCCGGACGGCGTGCAGGGCGAGGCCTGGCAGGTCCATGGCGGCGGCTTCTACCGGATCATGAAATATCTGGTCGCGCCCGCCCAGATGCCGGACGAGCTGACCTGGTTCAAATGGGAGGCCTACACCACCTGGTTGTCCGGCTTCGCGCTGATGGTGGTGGTGTATTATCTCGAGGCCGATCTGTTCCTGGTCGACAAGTCGATCCTCGACCTCACGCCATTCCAGGCCGGCCTGTTCAGCCTCTGCAGCCTCGCACTCGCCTGGCTGCTCTATGAAGCCGCCTGCCGCACCGGGCTGGCGCAGCGCGAGCTGCCCTTCGCCCTCGGCGGCTATCTGTTCCTGGTGGCGTTGACCTATGCTTTCACCCACGTGCTGAGCGGGCGCGGCGCCTTCAACCAGATCGGGGCGATCATCGGCACCATCATGGTCGCCAACGTCTTCGCGCTGATCATCCCGAACCAGAAGAAGATCACAGCCGCCCTGATCGCGGGACAGGCGCCCGATCCAAAGCTCGGCAAGACTAGCAAGGAGCGCTCGGTCCACAACAACTATCTGACGCTGCCCGTGGTCGTGCTGATGATCAGCAACCACTATCCCCTGCTCTATGCCACCCGCTTCAACTGGATCATCGTCGCCATCATCCTGGCGCTCGGCCCCGTGATCCGGCACTTCTTCAACGAGGGGCATGCCGGACGCAAATCGCCGTGGTGGGTGTGGGGCATCGCAGCGGCGGGCGTGATCGCGATCCTCTTCCTCTCGGCGGCCGGCCCGCGCGAGGTCAAGACAAGCGCGCTGCCGGCGCAGCCGACGCTTGCCAATGTTGAGGAGATCGTGATGTCCCGCTGCAGCATGTGCCATGCGACCGAGCCGGTCTGGGCCGGCATCGTCACCGCGCCGAAGGGCATCTTGCTCGACGCGCCCGAGCACATCCATCGCAACATCCGCCTGATCGGCCGCGTCGCCGCCTGGTCCAACGCCATGCCGCCGGGCAACATCACCGAGATGACCAGCGAGGAACGCGCCATCCTCGCCGCCTATATCGAGCAGGCGCGCTGACGCCATCGCGCGTCGGTATCGCGTTTCGCGGAATGAATTTTCCGCATGTCCCGCCGATTTGAAAATGACTTGACCGCCTATCCGGCGTAGACAGGACTTGCGGCCGCCAGCGGCGGTCCAGTCAGTTTGCATGCGGGGAAAGAACAGTGGCACTCAAGAACGTCATCGGTATCGACCACGCCGTGGTTATGGTTCAGGACCTCGACAAAGCCGCCGAGAATTACCGGCAGCTCGGCTTCACCATCTCGCCGCGCGGCACTCACAGCGCACATATGGGCACCGGCAACTACACCATCATGTTCGACCCGGACTATATGGAGCTGCTCGGCGTGCTCGCGGCGACCGAGCACAACGCGCCGGCGCGTGCCTTCCTGGACAGCCGCGGCGAAGGCATCGAGCGCATCGCCTTCACCGCGGTCGATTCCACCGCCGGCGCGGAGGAGATCCGCGCGCGTGGCCTGGAGCCGATCGGCCCGACCGATTTCGAAAGGCCCGTGACGCTGCCTGATGGCACGGTGTCGGCGGCGAAATTCCGCACCTTCATGTGGCCGACCGCCGAAGCGCCCGGTGGCGTGCGCATTTTCGCCTGCCAGCACAAGACGCGCGACACCGTGTGGATTCCCGAGCTGATGAAGCATGCCAATGCGGCCAAGCGGATCAAGCAGACATTGATCGCGACGCCCGAGCCCGCGAAGGAAGCCGCGCATCTGGGGCGGCTGATCGACCGCGAGCCGAAGAGTGAAACCGATGGCGCGGTGACCGTGGCCTCCGGTGGCGATCGGGCCGATTTCGTTTACTTGACGCTGGAGCAGCTCGGCAAACGCTATCCCGGCGTGCCGCTCGCGGGTCTTTCCGAACGCGGTGGCGCTGCCCTGGTGCTCGTGAGCGGCGATCTCGCGGCCACCGAGAAGGCGCTTGGTTCGGCAGCGGTGCGCAGCGGGCCTGCGATCTGCGTGCCGCCGGCCAAGGCCAACGGCACCCTGCTCGCCTTTGTTGCCGGCTGATTTGAACTAATTCTTTAACAAGCGTTTTACCGGGCCGCCCTAGGCTTCTGGGCTACCCGCGCCTTCAGGGGCCAAGCGCATGTTCAAAGAGAAATCGCCGATCGCCTATTACGCGCCGGCCGAACTGAAGAAGTGGCCGTCGCTGAAAGGCGAGAGGCAGAAGGATCGAGGTCCGCCCTATCTCGTCTACAACGGCACGCTCGCCGACTGCGTCCGCGAGCTCATGGGCAAGCCGATCAACGGCATCTCGCTTTACGATATCATGACGAGGCCGCAAGCAGCGTTCGACCAGACCGTGCTATCGCCCGGCGATGCCGCCGAGATCGCGATGCGCAAGGACTTTCCCAAAGATTAGTTCGAGGCGCGCCTGCCGCCGGACTTCACCTGCTGCCTGGCCGAGGAGTCCGTCGGCGCATCCAGGAAGACCACCGGCGTGCCGCGCTTGACGTGCTCGCCGAGCGCGCGCACGTCCCAATTGGTCAGCCTGACGCAGCCATGTGACGCCGACTTGCTGACCCTGTCAGGCTCCGCCGTTCCGTGGATGCCGTAACCCTGCGCGGACAAGCCGATCCAGTATGCTCCCACCGGATTGTTCGGGCCCGGCTGAACATCGAACGGCTTTTTCGATTTGACGCTTCTGAACTTGTAGTCGGGATTGTAGTGATAGACCGGATTCTCGTGGGTGCTGGTGACCTTGAGCGTACCGCTCGGCGTCGGACGATCCGGACTTCCGATTGACGCGGGATAGAATGCGATCAGGGCGCCGCCCCCGTCGAATGCTTTCAGCGTGCCGTTCTTCTTGTCGATCTCGAGCCGCGCAACGGCTGGCAGATCGCTTCGTGCAGAGACATTCGCAACGGTAATCGTCTCTCCAGCCTTGTCGAAGGACTTGCCGGGATTGAGCGTCCGAAGCAGGTCTCCGCTCATGTGGAATTTCTCGGCAAGCCCTTCGAGCGGACTGGTGTAGCTCAGCGTCTTCAGCTGCTTCATGTCATCAAGCTTGCCGGGCAGCTCCTTCAGAAACGGGCCCTTCACATCCGCGTCCGTGATCTTGTATTCGACGAGGACGGCGCCTTCGCTCGCGGCATTCAACTTGTCCCAAAGCTCCGGTGCGATCGCTTTGTCGGTTGCAACGCCGTTCTGCTCAGCGAATGCCTTCAGCGCCTTCTGCGCGTTCTCCCCGAGCTTGCCGTCGATCTCCCCGGGCGAGAACCGGGCACGGTCGAGCAAGATCTGAAGCTTCACGATCGATGCGTTGAGCTTATCGGCAGCAATTTGCCTTGCGGGACGCGCAGCGTCGTTCACCGCTGCTGCATCGAGATTGCCCGCAAACGCAGGAGAGATCATCGACAGCGAAATCACCGCGCCAAGCATCCACCGCATCATCTCGCTCGTCCCAATTCGCCATGCCCGCAAAATCGCGGAGAAGGGAGTTTCCCGTCGGGAACACCGTAGTAACACCGGCGGAACCGACGAGACCGCAGCTTTGCCGCAATCGCTCGGTTAATAACTCCTTATCGCCGGCGCACCGCTGGCCGTTCACCCACAGTTCGAGGTTGCTCCAGCAAATGCGATTTGTCGTCGCGGCTTGCGCCGCGTTCATGATTCTGATGTGCGACTTCGATCCGTCGGCGTCCCGCCAAACATCAGCTTTCGATCACACCGTTCTTCAAAACACTCAGGCCGCGCCACTTGTTCCGGTGGTCGAACTGTTCCTTGCAAGCGTACAGGCCCTCGAGCTTGCCAATGCGCGTGCGGCCTATGAGGAGACACCCGAGCCGCGGGATACGGTCTACCCCGTCGCGCAGGCGCCGGTTTCGCCGACGGAGCGCTTCTGCCACGCGCTTCGTGGCGCTGCCGAAGCCAGCGGCATTCCAGTGCCGTTCTTCGCGCGTTTGATCTGGCAGGAGAGCCGCTTCAAGTCCAACGAGGTCAGCCAGGCCGGCGCGCAAGGCGTCGCACAGTTCATGCCGGAAACGGCAGCGGAGGTCGGGCTGGATGATCCGTTCGATGCGATGAAGGCGCTGCCGGCATCGGCCAAATTCCTGCGCAAGCTGCGCGACGATTTCGGCAATCTCGGACTTGCTGCAGCCGCCTACAACGCGGGTCCCGGCCGAATCCAGAAATGGCTAGCCAAAGAGAGCGAGCTGCCGCGCGAGACCCGCGACTATGTCCGCATCATCACCGGCACCAAGGCCGAGGACTGGACCGAACGTGCGGAAGCCCTCGCGATCCGGATCGACCTGCCGCGCGAGGCGCCATGCGAGGGCATCGGCAGCCTGTCCAAGACCAAAGACGTCGCCTGGGTTCCGGTGAACCTGACGCCCTCGGTCACGACCATCATTCGCAAGGCCGAGCAGCTGGCGGCACGATTGACCGCCAGCCGCGCACGCAAGCGGCTCGCGTCCCTGATCCGAAAGAGCAACCCGGGCAGGGCACGCAGCATGATCGCCGCGCGCGCGGCGGGAAAGAGCGCGAAGGCCCGCGCCATCCGTTTTGCGGCGCGCGAACGATCCTCAGGCTGATGCGCAAATCCGGAAGCCGCTCGATGGAGCGGCTTCCGGTGGTCCACGAACTAATCGATCTCCTCGATGATGCGGCGTTCGCGGGGCTCGATGACATAGGTCCGCGTATCGCGGTGAATGTAGCGGTACTCGCGCAGGTCGGGCGCGTCCCGGTAGACGGTGCTCGGGAATTCCTCCACCTCGACACTCTCGGGAACGCGGTCACCGACATGGATCTCGGACCGCGCAGTGCTGCCGGTGGTCTGTCGTTCGCTCCGTCCCTCCGTGCGGGTCTTCGCATGCTTGCGGATCACTTCGCGATCGCGATCCGAAAACTTGCTGGCGCTGCGCTCGCGTGTCGTCGTCGTTGTCGTTGTCGCGGTGGATTGTCCCGAGTACGGCAGCACGGTGACGATCTTGTATGTCGCCGGATCGACCACGACGATCTCATCCTTCACCAGCGCAAAGCTGTAGCCGCGATATTGCGGCACGATCTCGACGACGTCGGGTGGCAGCGTCGACAGCTGGACATCGCGCGGCACGACCGTGCCGACGTTGAGCGAGAAATTGACGCTGGTCAGCGGCCGCACGTTGAGGTGGGAGATGGACGCGCTGATTTTGGTTTCCTGCTGCTTGTTGAGGTTGACGTCCGTGCGGGCGGCGGTCTGTGAATTGGCACCGGTCCGCTGGTCCTGCGCCTGATTGCTGCTCGGCGCGTTCGGCGATTGCTGGGCCTGGTTGGTGCCAGACGCACCAGGCGCCTGCTGCGCCTGATTGGTAGTGTTCGACGGAGGGTTGGAGCGATCCTGCGCCTGGTTCGCGTTCGCCGCCGGCGGATTGGCGCTCTGCTGCGAGCCGGGCTGGTTGCCGGCCGTGTTCGAGTTTGCCGTGCCGCTGGGCGGCCGGGAGGACGTATCCGCGCTGTTGGTGGCGTTGGTCCCGGAGCCGGAATTGGCCGACCCGGAAGGCGGAGTCGTCGCCTGGGTATTCTGTGTCGACGCTGCCGGCGTTGATGATTGCTGCGGCTGCGATGGCGACTGCTGCGTCTGTGCCGCGCCAGACGGCGACGTGTTGGACGGAGCTGCGGAATTGGACTGGGATCGCGGCGTCTGCTCGGATTTGGTGCTTGGCGATTGCGCAAATGCGGCGTTCGCCAGCACCAGCCCCAAGGCGGTCGTTGCCAACAGGCGGATCATGGTTCACTCCCTTGTTCGGTTAAAGCGTTGGCTATTAACCTGCGCTAAAAGCGTCTGTTCCACTTTTCCCGGGCGAAGTCCGCGCCTGCACGGAACCTGCGATGCCATCGAAAAGCGCCGGGATCATTGCCTATCGGAAGCATGGGGAAATCGAGGTCCTGCTCGTTCATCCCGGCGGACCGTTCTGGCGCAACAAGGACCTCGGCGCCTGGTCGATCCCGAAGGGCGAGTATGCGGACGGAGAAGACGCAGACATCGCCGCGCGACGGGAGTTTGCCGAGGAGCTTGGACTCGAGCTGTCCGTGCCGCTGACTTCGCTTGGTCAGGTCAAGCAGCGTGGCGGCAAGGTCGTCACCGCGTTCGCGGCCGAGTTCGACCTCGACGTGCGCAGCGTTCGCAGCAACACTTTCGAGATGGAATGGCCGCCGCGCAGCGGCAAACGCCAGACCTTCCCGGAGGTCGATCGTGCGGAATGGTTCACGCTCGCAGAAGCGCACGAGAAGATCAACGCGGGACAGCGCCCGCTGCTCGAGCGGCTGGCTCAGGTGGTCGGCATCACGCCAAGCAGACGCCCTACTCCGCTTTGATGTTCGCCGCCGCCACGACTTCGGCGAGCTCCCTGGTCTCCTTCGCGATCTTGGCGGCATACTCGGCCGGGCTGAGCACGCTGACGACGCCCTGCGTCTCCAGCCGCTCCCGTAACACCGGATCGTTGGCGGCGCCGACGATCTCCCGGTGCAGCATCTCGAGGGTCGGCGCGGACGTTGCCTTCGGCATGAAGAAGCCGACCCAGAACGAGATGTCGAAACCGGGATAGCCGGCTTCCGCGACGGTCGGCACATCCGGCAGCGCCGGCAGCCGCTCGGCCGAGGACACCGCGAGCGCGCGCAGCTTGCCGGCCTTCACGAGCGGCACGGCGGACAAGGGATCGAACACCGCCAGCACCTCCTGCGCGAGGATGCCGACCTCGGACGCAGCACCACCGCGATAGGGCACGTGGATCATCTTGACGCCGGCCTTCTGGCTGAGCAGCTCCATGGCGAGATGGGCGAGGTTGCCGTTGCCGCCCGAGCCGTAGGCAAGCGCGCCGGGCGCAGCCTTTGCCGCGGCAATGAGATCGGCGACGGTGTTGATGTTCGCCGTCTTGGGATTCTCCGGATTGACCACGAGCACGAGCGGCGCCGACACGACGGTGGTGAGCGGCGCGAAGTCTTTTTCCGGGTCGTAGCGGATATCTTTGAACAGCGTCTTGTTGAGCGTGATCGTGGAGGAGTTGCACGCCAGCATCGTGTAGCCGTCGCCTTCCGCACGCGCGACGCCTTCGGCGGCGATCATGCCGTTGGCGCCGGCGCGGTTCTCGACCACGAAGGCTTGTCCGAGCTTGTTGCTCAGCCGATCGGCGACGATGCGCGCGACGACGTCGACCGGGCCGCCCGCGCTGAAGCCGACCATGATCTTGACCGGCCGCACCGGATATTTTTGCGCGAAGGCCTCCGTCGTCACGCACAATCCGGCGAGGATCGCCAGCAAGCGAAGCGTTCGTTGCATTCGTTTTCTCCCCAGACGAATCGCGCCGCTTTGTCATAACGCGGCGGATTCGCAGATCATGATGAGCGGGCGCGCCGGATTTCGCAATCGCGTTTGCGCGCCGGCATTCCGTCGCGCGGCAGGTCAGGGCCGCTCCGAAACAAAAATGCGAAAACAACCCCATGCACAGTAGCCGGCGCTTGCGAGATCAAGCACTTGCACGAACGCGGATAGGCACGAACGAGGATTGCGCGCTTCGTAATGCCGTTTGACTCGTCGGGCAAAACACTGGCAGAATGCGATCATCGCAACAATCGCCAGCGTCCACGCCACCCGACCACGGGGGGCTCGCGGTGATTGCGCGTAAGCCCTTCATCGACATCTCAAAAATCCCACAGGCGCGCGAGCCGAGCGATTGATTTCGCGCGCAATGAGCCCGCGCGGGCAAAGGACACAGCACATGACAACATCGGCCAAACGCCACAACACGCTGCCGGTTGCGGCAACCAATCGCAGCGGCCCCGCCGCGAGCCCGCGGATCAAGCTCTACAAGCGGGGGATTGCGATCCTCCATGCCGACCCGCAAGCCGGCGAACGGTTGCTGGCTGAGGCGCTCGGCGCCGCTGACCGCGACGCGCTGCATGGTCTTCTCAAGCAATTGGTGAAGGCCAGCATGACCGGACGGAAGCCCGATGAAGCCAATCTCGCCTTCATGATCTCGCTGGTGAAGAGCATCGCGCCGAAGGATTCGATCGAGGCCATGCTCGCGGTGCAGATGGTGTCCGTTCAAGCGGCGGCGATGCGCGCTGCCTGCCGCCTCGCCCTCACCGATGACATTCCGCAGCAGGAGAGCCTCACACGCGCGCTGACCCGGCTGGCCCGCACCTTCGCAAGCCAGATCGAGGCTCTCAGCCGCCACCGCAACAACGGGGAGCGTGCGATCACGGTCCGGAATTTGTCGGTGCAGGATGGCGGCAGGGCAATCGTGGGCAACGTCACGCAACACGCAAGCTTGATCGTGTCGGAGCCGAACGTTGCGACAGCCGCTGGAACGGTCCCGCCGCGCGAGACCGGCGAATGCGAACAGGCCGAATCGAGGCAAGGCGCCAGCGCATGAGCGGCGATCACATCCGCAACACGCATGCGATGTGGACGACCCCGCGCTGTGGCGCCGAGACGCGAAGCGGCACGACCTGCCGCGCGCCGGCGCTGCACGGCAAGACGCGCTGCCGCATGCACGGCGGCGCACGGAGATCGGGCGCGCCGAAAGGAAACCAGAATGCGCGAACGCATGGCGCTTTCACGCGTGATGCGGTCGCTGAACGAACGCAGGACCAGGCCGTGCTGGATGATGCGTTGAAGCTCCTTGCGGAGCTGTCGCGAGTTGCCGAATAGACGTTGCGGCGACCAGCGTAGATCGCAATTGTTGTTGACGATACTGTTGCTGAGACCCGCAACAGATGCTCTGCAGACTTGCATCGCGGGTCATTTCCATAAGTCTGTGATGGCTTTGGTCGGCTGCGCCGTCTTGGTCGGACAAGCTCGGCGCCAGCCTGGAGGTCGGCCAAGGGGCAAGCTAGGCAAAGAAGCAGCTGCACTGACCTTTAGTTGAAGCGTTGTCGTGTTTGAACCTTCGCTCGAATTGCCGGACTCACGTCAGCGGGCGATGGGAATGAACTGCCCCATCACAGCATCGAGCGATTGTAGCTATCGTCACTCGTCAGCGGCAGTTGCAACGGACTCGGTTTCCGGGTTGCCAGCCTAAGCCGCACCAAGCCAGCGGATCGGCCGGCGAATATCGCGGAGGCAAACAGATGTTTCCAGCGAAACTTGCGGCATCGTTGCTGGGTTCAGCGTTGCTACTGACGCCGGTCCTTGCACGCGACGATGGCCGATACGACCACTCTCCGCTGAAGTCGTGGTTTGAAAGCTTGCAGAGCGAATTTGGAAAGTGCTGTACCGATGCCGACGGATACATCGTGTCCGATGCCGATTGGGAGTCCAGTCGGGGCCGTTACCGCGTCCTCATCGACGGCGAATGGGTGCTCGTACCTGACGCTGCGGTTGTCACAGAACCAAACCTCTTCGGCCGTACAATGGTCTGGAGGCATTACATAGACGGCCATCCGCGCGTCCGATGCTTCATGCCTGGCATCATGACTTGACTTCACTTTCAATGTGCTCGGCTTCGGATCATTCGGTCGATTTGCCCGCGTATTCTCGATGTCCGCTATGGCCCTAGCTGGCGGCGTGCCGGACACTTCGCCTTCAGGCCAACAGGAGATCGTGGCTTAGGTTGTACGAGCGACCACCAGGTATTCAATGGTGTGGTAGGTGAATTCAGCGACCTCCGAGAAGCCGTACTTGGTGTGAGCTGCTCGTGATGCTGCGTTGTCCCTGCGAATGAACCCGACGCCTTCGCGTCCCCGAAGGAGTGATCCCTGCAATTCAAATAGCCTTTCCGCCAAACCTTGGCCGCGCTCGCTTGCCTCAATGCACAAAGGACCCGAATTGTAGGCGCCCGCCTTGGCGGGGTACGCCGTGAACTTTGCTTGCCCGAGTGCGTAGTCCTTCGTCCTTTCCGGTGCGCTCGAAACAAGATAGCCCACGAGCTGTCCACGACGCCGAGCAATGATAATTGGCATCTCCTGTACAGTCGTCTCGAACCAAGCCGCGGGAAACTCGACCGACAAGGCACCACCTTTAGCAATCTGATTTTCGGCCTGAAGCGCGAGTATTTCGGGGACATCTCCCGTAGTCGCAACGGAAACATCATAGATCATGCTCGATCACCGACGTTGGTACCCAGCCAAGAACCAGTCAGCCCTCATGAGACCAACTCGAAGTCCGAACATTGCCAATCCTTTCCAATGTCCGCAACGGGTCCACAAGCGGCCTTCCGGTATCCCGGCTGCTTACCTTCCGGTTGAGCCTTGGGAGCGGACATCACGGCGGCTGAGGAGCTCTTCGGCTCAAGGCCAATTGCAGACCTCGCCAGCTTCCTTAGCCTAAGGCGACCTGTTGCCTTCTGCGGAAATAGAACCAAGTCGCCCTCACAGCAGCGCTTGCCATGAACAACGATCCGCCAAGAATAACTGTCCAGAAATTTATCGCATACCCAAGCAGGGCATCGAGACTTTCATTTGGCTTAGCGGCCTCAATATCGACCGCCTCTCCGATGACCCAAACCGCCGCGCCAATGAGCACGGCCGCGAGCAGAGCCACACGGAACAGCCATCTAAAATTCGGGACCATCATCGCGATCAATGGCGATAACAGCCCGGCGCACAATACAACTTTTGCAATTGTGTTTGGAGAGGGCACAACATTCCTCGCAATGAGAACCCAAAACAGCCGGTTCAGGCCGCAACCGAGCGTCACCATAGCTCCGCCAGACCATCCAACGATAACCGAACGTGTCAACCATAGACCTCAGTTAAACGCTAAATTTTGATCAAATGGTGGGGTCAGCTACGGGTCACAAGCGGTCCTCCACCGGCTGCACGCGGCAGGTCAACTACGGGCCACAAGCACTTGCAGAGGATCGTGATAGATGGCCCCTCACGAGATCGGCATCGGCCCTGCCGCGGTTCGCTAAACCAAGAGCGTGGAGGAATGCCGAGCGATGGGAATAACGATGGATAGATTGCCTAGTGGCGGCTTTGCTCGGCTTGTACCCGAGTTTGACGTATTCGACCTGGAACGCAGCAAGGGTTTTTGGTGCGACATACTTGGCTTCCAGATTGCCTATCAAAGGCCTGAGAATCTCTTCATATACATCGAACTACAAGGGGCACAGGTCATGCTGAATCAGAGAAATGGCAACTGGGAAACCGGGCCTCTGGAGCGGCCGTTGGGGCGCGGGATTAATTTTCAAATATTCGTCGACTCTGTTGCTCCTCTTCTGGATGCACTGAAGCAGCACAAATGGGCTCTCTTCAGAGAGTGTCACGACGCATGGTATCGGATCGCCGGAGAGGAGCGCGGCAACAGGCAATTCTTGGTCCAAGACCCCGATGGTTACCTCCTGCGGTTCGCTGAGGATTTGGGGAAGAGGTAACCACGCTTTCGAACGAGAGCCGCGTCAAGTGGCCCGTCCGCTCCGGCCAGAAGCGGACTTCGTCTACGCAGCTTCACTTGCCTCCCCAAGCGACTGATCAGGCAACGATGTAAAGTGCATCCGCGCGACCGGCGACGGTGAAACCCGCCCGCCCGCGGGTGCGGCAACTCCTGCTAACCACTCAACGGACATTCACTGGTGCCGGCGCCCGCTCGGCGTCGGCGGTCGCGGTGCCCATGTATTTCGATTGGAAATAAGCAACCCGCTCACGCCACATTCCGACGAACGCCTCCGACGTCAGCTTCTCCACGGATTTCCACGCCTCTTTGACGGCCGGAAGGGTATTGCCCCAGATCGCGCGCCTGCACCATTTTTCGCCCTTCTCCCTACCTTCGCCGGTGGCGCACATCGATTTCCAGGCGATGCGATTGGGTTGGCTGAGGTGCTCCGCGGCGCCTTCCCAGCCCTGCTGATGGATCAGGTAAAGATCGTTCAAGTCCGGCTTCCTGTGCGTCACCCACTGGAATAGAATGCCTTCCGTGATGACCTTGTAGGCTGCCGCAACGGCATTATCGCGGGGATTAAGAATGTCTCCGGAGCCGAATTTTCTGAACTCGTATTTGCTCAGCTGGAACAGCCCGATATACGACCCGGTGCGCTGCTTGGGGTCGAAACCGGACTCGACCTTGGCCACGGCCTTCATGAAATTGAAATCCAGACCGAAAGCGTCGGACGCGCGCTTGATCTCTTCAACCGGCGTTCCGACCGGGATGTCCTTGAACGAACGCAAGACGATCGCCGCCGGCTTCTCGGCAGGCGGCAGTTCGGACCAGACATAACAAATGAGATACCGGAAATCCTGCGGCCCCGTGCTGGAGGCACCGCCGGATGCACCGCACGTGGTCGGCGCCGGCTGGGCGACATCGTGGTGGCCCAGGTCCACCGAGTCCTGCGCAGGCGGTAAATCGGCCGACAGCGTTTGCGACGGATCAGGCAACGCGGCCACGACGATCGATTCCGGTTTATCCGAGGCCGCCGTCGTGTCGGTGGCTGTCACCGCCGCGGGCTCAGCGGCCGTCGCCACTTCGGCGCTAGCGACAGCGGCGTTCGCGGGTCCGGTGTTGCCCATTGCGATTGCCTGCGGTTCATCCGCGAGCATCGCGGCGGCACCTGCGCGGTCCTGGACTGTCACTGCGCGGGCGTTCTCGGAGCCGGCCGGACCGAAGCCAGCCAGCCAGCCAACGATCCACCCCGCGAGAACGACCGTTCCGCAAAATGCCGGCGCCACTATCGCAAATCGCCGCGGGTTCATGATGCCGTCGCCCCCATAGGCTCCGCCGGAGCCGTGTAGAAAAGCCAAGCATGCGAAGAGGCTCATTCTTGGAATCAATGTGGGCCGCGCAATGGCGTGAACGGCCGCTCGTCAATTTTTCCGAAGCGTGTTGCCCGATTGCAACGCGTCGATCACAAGCAATCGCGCCCGTCTCAGCGGCAACTCCCACGGTAATTGTGAGTACGGTCCAATTTTCGACCCACTGCGACCAGATTTGGCGACCAGATTTGGAGGAGAGGCTTGGTGCGCTGTCAGGATGACGCATCAGGTTCGGCTTCGCGCATCGTCTCGAAACGATGGAATCGCGCCTACGGGCGGGCGATGCTCGTTAAGGAATTACCAGCAATGCAGCGCGCGATAACAACCGCTGTACTCGCCATTTTCATGCTCCCTGCGGGGATCGCACACGCTCAATTTCTGTTTGGACCCCAACACACGTTCTGGCGAAGCCAATATGCTCCGTTCAAAGACAAGCACCACCACGGGCAGACAAGCTCTGAAAGGGCGAAGAGCGTTCGGCCCGAGCCCGTTCCGAAGGGCCCGCTCCAGATCATCATCTCGATAGCAGACCAACGGGTCTCGCTTTTTGACAACGGGGCCCTGATTGCACGCTCTTCGGTGTCCACAGGAATGGCGGGGCATCCGACGCCCCTCGGCGTGTTCAGCGTCATCAGCAAAGAACGATGGCACCGTTCAAATATTTATAGCGCCGCCCCCATGCCCTACATGCAACGCATCACCTGGTCAGGGATCGCGTTGCACGCCGGTGTCGTGCCCGAGCATCCAGCGTCACACGGCTGCATCCGTTTGAAAAATGATTTTGCCGTTCGACTCTGGCATCTCACGAAGCGCGGCACGCGCGTGATCATTGCGCATGGTGATGTCCAGCCGGTCGAGATAACCAATCCGCATCTTTTTCAACCGAAAGCCGCGTCCGGTTCGTCCGAATTCCAGAGTGCCACCGTCGCAACCAAGAGCATCGGGGCAGCCGCGGCAACGCAGCGATCACTGGTGTCAAACGCCGAACCTCCAGAAGCCGCCAGTCTCCAGGAGCCGGGCTCGGCTCCCGCTGCAAGCGGGCCTAAAAAGATCATCCCGATCTCCATCTTCGTCAGTCGCAAGTTGAGCAAGCTGTTCGTGCGTCAGGGCTTCACGCCGTTGTTTGATGTCCCGGTCAAGATCGAAAATCCGGAGGAGCCGCGGGGAACGCACGTGTTTACCGCAATGGAATTCCAGAACGAGGGAACGGCTATTCGCTGGAGCGTCGTGTCGATTCCAGAGGAATTGCCCCGTATGTCCGAAGCTGCCACGAAACGGCGAGAAGCGCCCGCGAAGCAAACCGCGCCGGGACCGTTACCCGACAACGCCAACGCTGCGCTCGACCGTATCGAAATGACCCAGGATACGGTTGAGAAGATCTCTGAACTCCTGACGCCGGCTTCTTCGTTGATTGTTTCCGACAACGGAATTAGCCAGGAGACGGGAAAAGACACGGATTTCATCGTGGTAACGCATTGACGCGGCGGCGCAACCCACTAACACACGATGCCGCTGCGCAACCGGGTGGAATTGTCCGACGACAACTTGATGTCCGCACCTGAGCCAAAGCGGCGCGAGGTCCGCTAAGGGTCACAAACGGTCATGGACCGGCTGCGCGGGCAGGTCAGCTATGGGCCAAGAGCGGACCCGCGAGCTACCGGCGAAGGACAAGAACCTTGTCGGGAATACGCCGGCAGATGGAAGGGGAACCATGGCAACGTCTGAATTATTCAGCCCCGCCTCGGTTAAGGGTCGGTCCAGGGCGAAGTGAACCCGCACCGCCTCAATGCCGGCTGCACGCTCGCCATGAGGTTCTGAGCTGAATATGTGCGTTCGAAGTTATCACCTCGCAAGACAAACGATTTCTTTGCGTTTTTGATTGAGGCGAACTCAAAAAGAACGTGTCCCTCCCAGACTATCGCCACATGAGATGTAGAGGCAGTCGCCGAAGTGTTGCTTGAGTGACTGCCGGTATCGGTATTGAATCGAACAGTGACCTCTTGGCCAGGCGTCCATTCGGCACGTGGCTCATAGATCATCATCGTGAGCTTTCCCTCATCCGGCGGCTGATCTGCACTTCTCCGACACCCAATGCGAATGAAGCCACCTTCGCTTCTGACGACGGCGTCGCCGGGTGGATCGATCGGTTGCCACTGAGCTTGGCAAACTGAACCCGCCATAAGCAGAAGGATCGATATGATGCCGATAAGCCTCAAGCTTGTTTCCTCCGAACCTATCGGGCACAAACGATACAACTACGCCCGCGCCAGGTAACGGTTAACGGTAACGGTCCGGTCTCCTCTATACCCACCTTGACCGAATTCATCTCGGTATCCTGCGTCGAATAGTTGTGGTGCCGATCTAACCCAATCTAGGGAATCAAACCAGAGGATGTCCGCAATGGGTCACAAGCTGAACTGGTGCATCGAAAGCCAGGGGCCCGCTTCGTGTCGAAAAGCGGACGTCGGGTGGTTGAGTCTGCGGGTATGATTAGGGACAGGATTTGAGCCTATGACCTCAAGATCATGAGCGTAACGAGCGAGCGCGGCCGACCCAGCCGCGGTCGACCGCTGCACGCCCAGCTAACACCGCACCACGCGAGCCCGCCAGCGCCACGCACCTGGCGCCAGCCGTCTTCCGCCCGCTACTGCGAGCGGTCCGAGGTCCAGCCCTTGTAGTCTTTGACATTGTCGCGCGTCACGAGTTTCGACGGCAGCAACTCGACGGTGGACGCCGGCTTCTGGCCGTTGAGGATGTTGACGCCGACCTGCACGGCGCGGCGGGCCATGAAGAACGGGTCCTGCGAGGCGGAGGCCTGGATCTGCGTCGCCTGCGGGTCCTTGAGGGCGGCTTCGATGTCGGGTGCGCCGTCGACGGCGGTGATGACGATGCCGGTGCGCTGCTGCTGGCGCGCGGCAAGGTCGGTGCCGATCGCCTGCGGATCGTTGATGGCGAAGATGGCGTCGATCTTGGCGAAGCGGGTCAGATAGCCCTGCGCCACCGTGAGGCCGCCTTCGCGCGAGCCCTTGCCGTCCTGGTCGTTGGACAGGACCTTGATGCCGGGGTTCTTGCCGAGCACGTTCTTGCAGCCGACGACACGGTCGATCACCGCGGAGACCTGCGGGCCGTTCTCGATGATGACGTCGCCTTTGCCCCCGAGCTTGTCGACGATGTACTGGCAGGAGATCTCGCCGGCCTGGACGTTGTTGGTGGTCACCGTGGCGTCGGCGCCTTCGGCCGCGGTGTCGACGGCAACGACGACGATGCCGGCGGCTTGCGCCTTCTTGATCGCCGGTCCGACCGCTTTGGGATCGCCGGGGTTGAGCAGGATCAGGTCGACGCCGGCGGCGATGAAATTGTCGATCTGGGTGACCTGCTTGCCGAGATCATATTCGAAGCCGACGGTGGTGATCTTGACATTGGGATTGGTCTTCTTGGCCTCGAACTCGGCGCCCTTGGACAACGCGACGAAGAACGGATTGCCGAGCGAGCCCAGCGAAACGCCGATCGACTTGAGCTCCTTGGCGCCGGACGGCGCAGAGCTCAGGACGAGCGCCATCGCGGCGCCGGCAAACGAGATCGACTTCAACATTGGCTTCCTCCCTGGTCTGTTTGAAGCTCCGGCACGGCGACCAGTTGCCGTGACGGAATGAACATGACGGCGCAGCACCCGCTGCACTTTTTTCCGCGCTCACGTGCGCGCTGAGCCCTGCAGCCGATAGCGGTCCAGCGCGACCGCGCCGATGATCACCAGGCCCTTGATCACATATTGCCAGACATCGGAGACGCCGATCAGGATCAGGCCGTTCGACAACACTGCAATGATCAGCGCGCCGACCAGCGTTCCCCAGATCGAGCCGATGCCGCCGACAAAGGAGGTGCCCCCCAGGATCACGGCGGTGATGGCGTCGAGCTCGTAAGACTGGCCAAGCTGCAGGCCATTGGCGGCATAGAGCCGCGCCGCCTGCATTGCGCCGCCGAGGCCCGCGAGCAGGCCGGACACGCCATAGACGAAGATCAGCACGGCCCAGACCTTGATGCCGGCGAGCCGCGCCGCGCTTTCGTTGCCGCCGACCGCGTAGATGTGCACGCCGAGCACGGTGCGCTTGAGCACCAGCCACGACACCAGGATGACCAGCAATGCGATCACCCAGAGCCAGGGAATCGACAATACGCCCGGGATGAGAGTCAAGGCGCCGTTGCCGATGAAGGCATAGGGGATCGACGGATTGAACACCGTGGTGTCGGCGCCGAGCAGGCGCGCCGCGCCGCGCACGGCAGTCAACGACCCCAGCGTGACGATGAAGGGCGGCAGGCGCAACAGCGCGATCAAGCCGCCATTGAGAATGCCGAAGACCGCACCGGTGAGCACCGCAGCCGGCAACCACAGCACCCCGAGATCCGGGAATTTGGAGATGATCAGCCCGGCCATCGCCGAGGCCGCAAGGATGGAGCCGACTGAGAGGTCGATGCCGCCGGTGAGGATGACGAAGGTCATGCCTGCGGCCAGCACGGTATTGACCGCGGACTGCTGCACCACGATGCCGATGTTCTGGCCGGTGAAGAAGCGGCCGTCCGACAGCACGTGAAAGCCGATGCACAGCAACAGCAGCACCGGCAGCATGCCGACCGCGCGAATGATCATTCGCGTCCGCTGCCGCTTGGTCTCCTGCGCGGCGGCAAGACCGGGCGCCACGGGGGCGACCTTGACGGGGGCGGTGTTGGCGGAAGCGCCGTTCTCAGGCATCGAGCTGCTCCGTTCCGGTGGCGAGGGCCATGATGTCCTCCTGGCTGAGCGGCGATGTCGCGTTGCGCCGGATCTGCCCCGCGATATGTCCTGCGCGCATCACGATGACGCGGTCGCAGATGCCGATGATCTCGGGCAGGTCGGACGAGATGACAAGAACCGCGGTGCCCGACTTCGCGAGATTGTCGATGATCGAATAGATCTCGGACTTGGCGCCGACGTCGACGCCGCGCGTCGGCTCGTCGAGGATCAGGATCTTCGGGCCGATCGCGAGCAGCCGCGACAGCAGCACTTTCTGCTGGTTGCCGCCGGAGAGCCCGCCGGCGGGAACACCGACATTCGCAGCGCGGATGCCGAGCCCCGCGAACGCGCGCTTGGCGCGGTCACGGGCCTTGTCGCGATCGAGGATGCCGCCGAATTTCGCATCCCGGCCGAGCACCGCGAGATTGATGTTGTCGAGGCAGGACATGTCGAGGAACAGGCCGAGCGCCTTCCTGTCCTCGGTGAGATAGGCAATGCCGGCGTCCAGCGCCTCGCCGGGCGTGCGGATCGAGACCGCCCGCCCCTCGATCTCGACATGGCCCGACACCATCGGCGCGGCGCCGATGATGAGGTGCGCAAGCTCGGTGCGGCCGGCGCCGACCAGGCCGGCAAGGCCGACGACCTCGCCCGCATGCACCGTCAGCGAACATCCCTTGACGCGCCTGCCGTCGGCGATGTCGACGGCCGCAAGCACGGGAGCGCCCGACCGCGCCTCATTCCTGGGATCATGCTGCTTCTTGTAGAAGGACGAGACGTCGCGTCCCACCATCATCCGGACGATGGTGTCGGCGCGGATGTCGCCCTTGTCGAGCGAACCGACCAGCGTGCCGTCGCGCAGCACCGTGACGCGATCGCCGAGCGCATAGACCTCGTCCATGCGATGCGAGATGTAGATGATGGCAAGACCTTCGGCACGCAGCTGGCGGATCAGCGCGAACAGCCTTTCGCTCTCACCGGCCGACAGCGCGGTGGTCGGCTCGTCCATGATCAGGATCCTGGAGCGGGCGTGCAGCGCGCGCGCGATCTCGACCAATTGGCGTTGGCCCATCGAGAGATTGGCGACCAGCGTCTGCGGCGTGAAATCCGCGCCGAGCCGCGCCAGGATCGGACCGACGCCTGCCTGCATCGCCTCGCGCGCCAGCAAGCCGCCGCGCGAGACCTCGCGACCGAGATAAATGTTCTCCGCAACGCTCAGGTTGGGGGCGAGCGAGAGTTCCTGATAGATGATCGCGATGCCGGCCGCGCGGCCGCCGAGCGGACCGCTGATCTGCACGGGCTGGCCGTCGATGCGGATCTCGCTGCCCGGGTCCGGCCGGTAGGCGCCCGACAGGATCTTCATCAGGGTGGATTTGCCGGCGCCGTTCTCGCCCATCAACGCGTGGATCTCGCCCGCGTAGACGGTGAGGTCGACGTCGCGCAGCGCCTTGATGCTGAAGAACGATTTAGAGACCCGGCGCATCTCGAGGATGGGCTCGCTCATCACACCTCCCCGATGCGCCGACCGGCGGCATCGCAATCTCACCCGCGTCTCGTTGGTCCCTGGCGCGGGTGCAAGCATTAAACAAAAGGTTGTGGCGCAGGGCAATACCTCCCGCCTGCCGACCAACGGTCCGGCGCTGCTTTTATCTTTCGCAGACGGAACCGATCCCGCGTGTGATGCCTTTTCTTCGCCACATCATCGCGTATCGCGATCAGCGCCGCAGCCGGTACAGGCGGCGCCATTGCGGCAGCCGCTCGGCATAGGCCTGCGCAAGCGCGGGCTCAGGCTCGAACGTCTCGACGCGCCGTGGCGCGGTGCAGACGGCATCGATCGCCTCCCCGGTGACGGCGAGGCGGCCGAGCCGCGCCGCACCGAACGCCGCGCCCGTCTCGCCGTCGGCAAAGCGATGCACCGGCATGTTCAGGACATTGGCCAGCACCGACAACCAGAACCGCGACCGCGAGCCGCCGCCGATGACATCGGCCTCCGCGATCGCCAGCCCGGTCTCGGCAAGCACGTCCCGGCAATCCGCGAGCGCGAAGGCGACGCCTTCGAGCACGGCTTGCACGATCGCGTCACGATCGGTGGCGTGACTGAGCCCGTCGAGCATGCCGCGCACGTCGGGATCGTCGTGCGGGGTGCGTTCGCCGGAGAGGTACGGCAGGAAGCTGACCGGCGACGGCGCCTTCGGGCGCAACCCGAGCGGCGCCAGCAGGTCGGCCTCGGAAGTCCCTAACAGCCGCGCGATCCAGGCCAGGCACGATGCCGCGGAGAGGATCGCGCCGGCTTGTATCCACCTGCCGGGGACGGCGTGACAGAAAATGTGCACGACCCGCTCCGGATTGGCCGCGATCGTCTCGGTCGGCACCAGCAATGCGCCGGAGGTTCCGAGCGAAATGAAGGCTGCGCCGGGATTGACGGCGCCGATGCCGACAGCTCCCGCCGGATTGTCGCCGGCCCCGCCCGCGATCATCGGCCGCCCGGTCATTCCCCAGCGCTGCGCCAACTCGCTTCGCAGCCGTGCCGCCGGCGCGCAGCCCTCGACCAGGCGCGGCATCTGCCGCCGCGACAGCGCGGTCGCGGCGAGCCCCTCATCCGACCAGTCGCGAGTGACAACATCGAGCCACAGCGAGCCCGAGGCGTCCGAGACATCCTCGATCGCCTCGCCCGTCAGCACCAGGCGCAGATAGGCCTTGGGTTGCAGCACGAGTTTTGTCGCCGCGAAGATCTCCGGCTCGTGCCTGGCGACCCACAGCAGTTTTGGCGCCGTGAATCCCGGCATCGCCTTGTTGCCTGTCGTCGTCCGCAAGGCGGGCCAGCGTCGCTCCAGCTCGGCGCATTCCGCAAAGGACCGTCCGTCATTCCAGAGAATGCAGGGCCGCAACGGCGTGTGACCGGCGTCGAGCAGCGTCGCGCCGTGCATCTGGCCGGACAGGCCGATGCCCTCGACGGCAGCCAGTTGGCGCGCGTGGTCCGCCTTCAGCGCGTCCAGCGTGGCAAACGTCGCCTCGATCCACTGTGCCGGGTCCTGCTCGCAATGGCCGGGACGCGGCGAGGAGACCGTTAGCGACCGGCTGCGGCTCGCCACCACGCGCTGCGCGTCGTCGACCAGGACGATTTTGACGGCGGAGGTGCCGAGGTCGATGCCGAGATACATGATGTCGCTTGCCTTGCACATTTAGGATCTTGCGCGTCCGTTGCCTTGTGCATCCACGACATTGCGGGAATGACATTGCGGGCATGGCGTTCCCGATGTTGGCATGCACGCGCCAATCATGTAACCCCACCCGAAACCTTGCCGGGACGCAACGCCCATGACCACCGCCGCCACCAACGACGCGGGAGCCACTCGCGCGCTGATCTTTGCGTTGCTCGCGCTGGCCTGCGGGCACATGCTCTCGACCTTGCTGCGCACCATTCCGGCGGTCAGCCTCGACCTGATGGCGGCGGATTTCGGCATCGAACCGCAGGCGCTGGCGAGCCTCACCTCGGTCTATCCGTTCGCGTTTGCGGCCGCGCAGATCCCGGTCGGTGCGGCGATGGACCGCTTTGGCGTGCGGCCGGTGTCGTTGAGCCTGCTCGCGGGAACCGTGGTCGGCGCCATCGCGTCGGGGTTCGCGACGGGTCCCGAAAGCTTCGCGGTCGGTCAGGTGCTGCTGGGCGTCGCCACCTCCGGCATGCTGATGTGCCCGATGACGTTGGCGGCCAAGCAATTGTCGGCCGCGCGCTTCGGGCTGTGGTCGGGCGCGATCCTCTCGATTGGCAATATCGGCATGCTGTTGTCGTCGAGCCCGCTCGCTTTCGTGGTCGACACTTACGGCTGGCGCGCCGGGTTCTGGATCGCAGGCCTAGGCGGCGTCGCCGTGGCGCTCGCGGTGTTCCTGCTGGTGCCGAACCAGCCGGCCGAGCACAAGGACGAATCCTCGCCGCTGTCGCAGATGATCGAGGTGCTCAGGCTCGGACTGTCGCGGCCCTTGCGCGGCCTGATCGCGCTGGCGCTGGTGTCGCTTGCGACCTCGCTGGTGCTGCGCGGCCTGTGGGGCGGACCGTGGCTGATGCAGGTCAAGGGATTGTCGCGGGTCGAGGCCGGCAACCAGCTCGGCGCGTTCACGCTGGCGATGATCGCAGGTCCGCTTGTCATCGGCATGATCGACCGCAGGATCGGACGCCGCCGCGCGCTGGTGGCCGGAACGCACCTGGCCGGCGCAGTGCTGCTGGCGCTGATGGCGTTAGGGGCGCCGCACTATGCCGTCTCGATGCTGCTCGGCCTTCCCGTGATGCCGCCGCAATACGACCTCGTGCTGTTCGTGCTCATCGGCTTGGCGACCTCGGCGCAGCCGCTGCTGTTCGGCATGTCGCGGCAGCTGGTCGACGCACAGGTCGCGGGCAAGGCGCTCGCCGCGATCAATCTCGCCTTCTTCCTCGGCGCGGCGCTGATGCAGTCGGTCACCGGCGCCGTGGCGGCGTTCGCGGGGCTGCCGGCGGTGCTGCTTTTCATGGCTGCCATGCTTGGCATCGGCGCGCTGATCTTTTTGATCTATACCTCGTCGCGTTCGTAGAGGGGACCGCCGCGTCGGGAAACTCTTCGAACGAGCTCCACCACTATCAGCAGTGTCGCTTGATATTCCCAATTTGGGTAGTATAATCCCCAATATGGGTACGAATGCAGAAACCATAAACCTGTCAAATGCACTATTCTCCAAGGTGCAGCAGCGCGTGCTTGGTCTCATTTTCGCGCATCCCGACCGCAGCTTCTACACGTCGGAGATCATCCGGACCGTTGCCTCCGGCACGGGGGCGGTCGAACGCGAGCTATCGCGCCTGCGGCGTAGTGGCCTTGTCTCGGTCGAGCACATCGGCAATCAAAAGCACTATCGCGCCAACCGGCATTCGCCGATTTTCGAAGAGCTGCAGGGCCTCGTCCTCAAGACCGTGGCGCTGAGCGAGTTCTTGAAGAAAGCTCTTGAACCCTTCGCGAGTAAGATAAAGACTGCTTTCATCTTTGGCTCGGTCGCCAAGGGAACGGACACCGCGCAAAGCGATATCGATGTCATGGTGATCGGAGACGACTTGGACTACTCGGACCTCTACACCGCCTTTCAACACGCCGAGGATCGCCTGCTTCGCAAGATCAGCCCGGCTTTTCTCACATCGGAAGAATGGCGGCAGCGGTCTTCGCGGGCCGGCTCCTTCGCCAGGAAGCTAGCTCTCGGCCCGAAGACGTTCATTCTTGGCACTCAACGCGATTTGCGCGCATGAGCAAGACCGAGCTCGACAATCTCGTGAGGATCAAGCGGCTCAAGATCGAGCCGCCCACACGCAGCGAGTATCTTGGCATGGTTGCGGCCGCGGGCAGCCGGTTGAAAGATGCTCAGAATGAAGACCTGGATCCCGATAGCCGTTTTGACCTGGCCTATGGCGCAGCACACCGGCTTGCGCTGGCTGCACTCCGGCGCGAGGGCTATCGTTCGGAAGACCGTATCACGGTATTTCAGACGCTGGTGCATACGATCGGAACGAGTGCGCCGGAGATACAGGTCTTCCTCAAGGCCCACAACGAACGAAATCTTGCCGAATATCAGGGCCGGATGGAGATCGACGAAAAGCTTCTCGCCGACCTGGTTCGGTGCACGAAGACAATCGAAGCGGCGGTCGCCAAGCTTGATCCGCCAGCGAAGCACTAGCCCCCAGCATCGCTGGCGATGACGTAAGGAATAGTCCATGCCTGTCGACACCAAAGCCGCCACCGACCGCCTCATGCGCTTTCTCGCCGTCGAGGGCGTCACCGGACAGGAGGCCGCGATCGGGCGTGAGCTCACGGCTGCGCTGAAGGAGAGCGGCGTGCCGGCGAAAGCGATCCGGCTCGACGATGCCAATACCCGCATTCCGGTGCCGACCGAGACCGGCAATCTCATCGTCGACCTGCCCGGTCGCGGCGCGCTGCACAACCAGCCGCGCATCATGTTCATGACCCACATGGACACTGTGCCGCTCTGCGCCGGCGCCAGGCCAAAGAAGTCCGGTCGCAAGATCGTCAACGAGGCCAAGACCGCGCTCGGCGGCGACAATCGCTGCGGCTGCGGCGTGCTGGTGACGCTGGCGGCCGAGCTCGAGAAGCAGCAGCTCGATCATCCGCCGATCACGCTGCTGTTCTGCGTGCGCGAAGAGAGCGGGCTTTACGGCGCGCGCCACGTCAAGCTCGACGAGCTCGGCTCGCCGGTGATGGCCTTCAACTATGACGGCGGCTCGGCTTCCAACGTCGTCATCGGCGCGGTGGGGGCCGACCGCTGGACCGTGGAGATCTTCGGCCGGGCCTCGCATGCCGGCGTTGCGCCGGAGCGCGGCATCTCCTCGACCATGATCCTCGCGCTTGCGCTGGCCGACGTGAAGGCCGGCGGCTGGTTCGGCAAGGTGGTCAAGCGCAAGCAGCAAGGCACCAGCAATGTCGGCCCCGTCACCGGCGGCGAGGGGCGGCCTGCGGGCGACGCCACCAACGTCGTCACCGACTACGTGCATGTGCGCGGCGAAAGCCGCAGCCATGACGGAAAGTTCTTCAAGGAGATCACGAAAGCCTACAAGGCCGCGTTCGAGAAGGCGGCCAAGAAAGTCACCAACGCGCAAGGCAAATCCGGCAAGGTCAAGTTCAAGGCCGAGACCGATTATTTCCCGTTCCGCATGAAGGACAACCTTCCCGTCGTCAAACGCGCGGTGGAGGCCGTGTCCGCGGTTGGCGGCACCCCGAACGTGCGCACCGCCAATGGCGGGCTCGATGCCAACTGGATGGTCCGTCACGGCGTTCCGACCGTCACCTTCGGCGCCGGCCAAAACGAGGTGCACACCGTCGACGAGTGGATCAATCTGGACGAATACGATCGCGCCTGCGCGCTGGCCGTGCAGCTCGCAACGATGCGGTGAGGCGCCTTGCGTGACCTCGGAAAGAACATTTGTCGCCAATGACGGCACCGTCATCGGATATCGGCAACTGGGCTCAGGTCCTGGCCTGGTGCTGCTCCATGGCGCGCTGCAAAGCGCAGCGAGCTTTACCGACCTTGGAGCGGCACTCACGGACCGCTTCACCGTTCTGATCCCGGACCGGCGCGGTCGAGGTCTGAGCGGGCCGTTCCGGTCCGACCACTGCATGGCGACCGAGATTGATGATCTCGGTCGGCTTCTCGCCGAGACGGGCGCACACAATGTGTTTGCATTGAGCTCCGGAGCGCTGGTTGCCATGCACACCGCGCTCGTCAATCCGGCGATCTCGCGCCTCGCGCTTTACGAACCACCGCTCGAGTTCGGCCCCGTCCAACCGAGATTTTGGACATCGGAATATGAGGCGGCCCTGACGAAAGGCAATTTGGCAGCGGCCCTTGTTGCCGCGCTCAAAGGGACTGGTGACGACGAGGTTTTGACGAAACTCCCTGCGTTTATCGTGAGACCGCTCTTCGCCGTGATGATGCGGCTGCGTCCGGACAAAGGCGTGGGCGATGGGCCCCCTCTGGCTACTCTCATCCCGACAGTCCATTACGACATTGAGCTTATTGCAGAGACGGCCGGCGATCTTGACCGCTTCAAAGGCTTGAGCACGGAAACGCTGCTGCTTGGCGGCGATCGGAGCCAAGGCTATCTCGCCGCTGCGCTCGATGCGCTCGTCACGATCCTGCAGAACGCAACACGTGTCGAATTCAAGGGTGCCGGCCATATTGCCGCAGACAACGAAGGCGATCCAATCCGCGTCGCCATGGAGTTGCGTCGTTTCTTCGCTTGATGTTGCAGGATGGGTCGAGCAAAGACGTAGCAGCATTGCCGCAAACGCGGTTGCCCACCCGTGCCTGGCCGCCTAGCCTGCAAGAAAACGCAGGGAGGCCGCATGCCGCGCATTTCGACCATCGAGACCGGATTCTACCGGATCCCCCTCCCCGTCATGCTCTCCGACTCGACCCATGGCGACATCGCGGCGTTCGAGCTGATCACCTGCCGGGTGCGCGATGCCGATGGCGCCGAGGGCGTCGGCTACACCTACACGGTCGGGCGCAATGGCGGCGCCGTCGCCGACATCCTCAGGCGCGAGATCCCGCCGCTGGTCGAGGGACGCGAGGCCGACGATACCGAAGCGATCTGGCATCAGGTCTGGTGGGGCCTGCATTATGGCGGGCGCGGCGGGCCGGCGGTGCTGGCGCTCTCGGCGCTCGACATCGCGCTGTGGGACTTGAAGGCCCGGCGCGCGAAATTGCCGCTGTATCGATTGCTCGGCGGGTTCGATGCGCGCGTGCCCTGCTATGCCGGCGGCATCGACCTCGATCTCTCGGTCGAGGCGCTGCTGGAGCAGACCGACGGCAATCTCGCCAAAGGCTTTCGCGCCATCAAGATGAAGGTCGGCCGGCCCGATCTCAAAACCGACGTAGCGAAGGTCTCCGCGATGCGACAGCATCTCGGCGACGGCTTTCCGCTGATGGTGGATGCCAACATGAAATGGACGGTCGAGGACGCGATCCGCGCCGCCCGGGCGTTCCAACCCTACGACCTCACCTGGCTCGAGGAGCCGATCATTCCCGACGACGTCGCGGGCCATGTCCGCATCATGCAGGCCGGCGGCGTGCCGATCGCAGCGGGCGAGAATTTGCGTTCGCTGTGGGAGTTCAAGAACTACATCGTCGCGGGTGCGGTGTCCTATCCCGAGCCTGACGTCACCAATTGCGGCGGCGTCTCCGCCTTCATGAAGATCGCGCGGCTGGCCGAGGCGTTCAACCTGCCCGTCACCAGCCATGGCGCGCACGACATCACCGTGCACCTGCTCGCGGCCTGCCCGAACCGGTCGTATCTGGAGGCGCACGGTTTTGGGCTCGACAAATATATCGAGCATCCGCTGGTGCTGCAGGACGGGCTGGCGCTCGCGCCGGACCGTATCGGCCACGGCATCAGTTTCGACTGGAACGGGCTGGCGAAGCTGTCGGCGTAGCACGGAGCCGCAGCGGCAGGTGTGCCCCCTCTCCCGCACGCGGGAGAGGTGAAGTGGAGCGCGCGGCGCGGTCGGTTTGCACCAGCAAGCATCAACGCGTTGCTGCACCCGAGGCATTCGCTGACGCTTGATGCAAGCTGCGGTTATTCGGCTATGGTGTCGATGCCGACACACAATCCGAGAGATTCCCGCCTTGAGCCCCGAGCTGCACCAGAGACTGACCGCGTGGCGCCGGCATTTGCATGCGCATCCCGAACTGTCCCTCCAGGAGAAAGCCACCGCCACCTTCGTGCAAGACAAGCTCACCGAGCTCGGCATTCCCTTCGTGTCAGGCGTTGGCGGTCACGGCATCGTCGCGACCCTCACGCGAGGGGCTGCACAGGGCCGCGTCGGCCTGCGCGCCGACATGGATGCGCTGCCGATCACCGAAGATACGGGGCTAGCTTACGCTTCGCAAAATCCCGGTGTGATGCATGCCTGCGGCCATGACGGGCATACCGCTTCGCTGCTCGGCGCCGCCGCACTGCTCGCCGCCGACACCAGCTGGAGCGGGACGGTCGATTTCATCTTCCAGCCGGCCGAGGAAGGTTATGGCGGCTCGCGCGCGATGGTCGCGGCCGGGCTGTTCGAGCGCTTTCCGATGGATCGGGTGTTCGGCTTTCACAACTGGCCGGGACTCGCCGCCGGCACCATCGCGGTCCATGACGGCGTCGTCATGGCCTCCGGCGGGCGCATCACCATCACCATCGACGGCCATGCCGGTCACGCCGGCATGCCGCATCTGACGCGCGATCCGGTGATGGCGGCCGGCCATTTGATCGTGGCGCTGCAATCGATCGTGTCGCGCAGCGTCGATCCGCTCGACACCGCCGTGCTCTCGCTCTGCACGCTCGAAGGCGGCACGGCACGCAACCAAATCGCCGGACGCGTTTCGATCGGCGGCACGCTGCGTTATCATCGCGATGCGGTGAAGGACACCGTCGTGGCGCGGATTGAACAGATCTGCGCCGGGATTGCCACGAGCTTCGGCGTCAAGGTGACGCCGGAGATCGTCATTGGCGTCGGCGTCGTCATCAACACGCCGGCCGAGGCGGATCTCGCGCGCCTCGCCGCAGACAAGGTGCGGGCCGAGCTGCGGCGCGACCTCGCGCCCAGCATGGCCGGTGAGGATTTCGCCCATTTTCTCTCGCGGCGCCCCGGCGCCTTCGTCTGGATCGGCAACGGTGAATTGCGGGACGGCGCCGAGCTGCACGGCCCGCGCTATGATTTCAACGACGCGATCCTGCCGGTGGCTTCGAGCTGGATGGCGGAAGTTGCCAAGGCGGCGCTGGCCTCGAACTAGGCCCGCTCACGAGATCTCGCGCGGCAGCTTCCAGCCGGGCTTCGGCTCGAACGTCTCCTCGACCTGCGCGACGTGATAGCCGGCAGGCAGAAGCCGGCCGCCCTCCTCGTCTGCGACCGGCACGTCGGTCACCAGCCCCTCGATCAAGGCGGCTTCCCACACCTCCTTCTCGGAGGGAAAGGGGTCGCCGATCTGCTTATTGCCTTCGAACAGCGCGTACATCGGTTCCGGTCCTGCGTTGATCAAGCTCACGAGCAACGTATCGGCCGCACGGACGTTCCCATCCGGCAAATCGCAACGGATGGACACCTCAAATATGGCGCGCGTTCTGATCGGAACTTCCGGCTGGCATTACGCCTCCTGGCGAGGCCCGTTCTTTCCCGAGGGCGTGACGCTGAAGCAGCAGCTTAGCTATTATGCCGGACAGTTCGACACCACCGAGCTGAACGGCGTGTTCTACCGCACCCCGACGCCGGAGGCCGTCGAGGGGTGGCGCGAGCAGACCGGCCGCGATTTCGTCTTTGCCTGGAAGGCCTCGAAATTCATCACGCATTGGAAGCGCCTGTCGGATCGCTCGGTGAACAGCCTCGAGCTGCTCGAGGATCGCATCTCACGGCTCGGCGGCAAGGCCGGCCCGATCCTGTTCCAGCTGCCGCCGCAATTCGAAGCCGACGCGGACCGCCTCGCCGGCTTCTTCAAGCTGCTGTCGCGGAAGCGGCGTTACAGTTTCGAATTCCGTCATCCGAGCTGGTATCAGCCGCGCATCTTGCGGATGCTGGCCGACGAGAACATCTCGCTGTGCCTGTCCGACCATCACGACGCGCCCGCGCCATGGAAGCGCACGGCGGATTTCGTCTATGTGCGCGGACACGGACCAAGCGGGCGCTATCATGGGCACTATACGAAACCCACGCTCGCGCAATGGGCGCGGCGCATCAAGTCCTGGAAGCGGCAGGGTTGCGACGTCTACGTCTATTTCGACAACGACCAGAAGAGCGCGGCGCCGGCCGATGCACAGGCGCTGAAGCAATTGCTGTAGCGCCCACAAGCGCAGGACATTGCCTATGGCGTGCACGATGCGGCAATCTCGCCTGCGGTCATCCTTCGAGACGCCCGCCTGCGGGCGGGCCCTCAGGATGAGGTCGTGTTTCGCGGCAAAGATACCCTACCCTTCCTCGCTAGACGATGCCGCCTTGCCGGAGCGCCGCGATCGCGGCCTTGTCGTAGCCGAGCTCGCTCAGGATGAGGTCGGTATGCTCGCCGAGCGTGGGCGGGCGCGTCGCGATTTCGCCGGGCGTTTGCGACAGGCGGACGGCGGCGCGTGCCACCGGTGCAGGCTTCGGCAGGCCGGGATAGTCGACGTCCTGCATGAAGCCGGCGGCGCGGACGTGCGGATGATCCAGCGCCTGCTGCGGGCTCAGCACGGGGCCGGTCGGAATCATAGCCTTGCCCAGGGTGTCGACGGCCTCCTGCGTGGTGCGCTCGGCGCACCAGCGCGCCATCCGCTCGCTGATCACAGGGCCGTTGTTGCCGCGGCTGATGTCGTCGGCAAAGCGCGGATCGTTCAGCCAGACCTCCTCCTCTCCCATCAATTTCGCCCAGCGCTTGAACAGCGGATGCCCCGTGACCTGGCACAGCACCCAGCCGTCCCTGGTGCGGTAGATGTCGGCGGGCGCCGCGGTCTGGCCGAGATTGCCTGTCGGCACCCGATTGACGTTGATGACGGCCTGCTCGATCAGCGTGGCATTGGTGAAGGACAAGGCGGTGGCGAGCAATGCGCCCTCGACGATCTGCCCGCGCCCGGATTTGCCGCGCTCGATCAGCGCGGCGAGCGTGCCGAACGCGCAATGCAGCGCGGTCCCGAAATCGACCCAGTTGACCGCGGCCCGGTAGGGCGGATCGCCGGCGCCGGTCATGTACACCGAGCCCGACATGACCTGGCCGACACCGTCGAAGCCGACGCGGTCGGACCATGGCCCCGGCCCGCCGAACGCGGTGGCGGTCGTCAGGATGATGTCGGGCTTGATCGCCTTCAGCGAGTCGTAATCGAGCTTCATCGCGCGCAAGGTCTGCGGCGGCAGATTGGCGACGACCACGTCCGCGGTCGCAATCAGGCGGCGCATCACCTCCTGCCCTTCCGGCTTCATCGGATCGAGCGTGAGGCACTTCTTGTTGCGGTTGACCTGAAGGAACAGCGCGCCTTCGCCAGTTTCGCCGACCGGCGCCACGAAGCGATCCTCGCTGCCGTCGCGCTTCTCGACGCGAATGACCTCGGCGCCGAATTCGGCCAGCAAGGTCGCGCAATAGGGCCCCGCGATATAGCGCCCGAAATCGAGAACGCGGACGCCGTCCAGAACCCCTCCCATCGATCTCTTTCCTTTGTGTTGTTCGTCAGCTTACAGGGATTGGCATTTGCGGCAAGGTGGCAACGGACGCCATGCCCCGCCCTCGAGATGTGATCGGCGAATCATTTCGACTGGCGGAAATTGTGCTCTAATATGGACCTGTCCCTCTCCCATCAGAGCCCCGTCCATGCCGCAACAATTCGATCGATCCAAAGAAGATCTCGGCAACGCGATCCATTTCGAGCACGTCAATATCCAGGTCCCGGACCAGCGGCTTGCCACACTGTTCTATGTCGCAGGCCTTGGGCTCACCCGCGATCCCTTTCTGATGGTGTCCGACACCAACATGTGGATCAACGCCGGACGGAGCCAGTTTCATTTGCCGAGCGGCAGGCCGCAGGTGCTGCGCGGTCATGTCGGGCTGGTCATCGCGGGCCGCGAGGCGCTGCTGGCGCGATTGGCGTCGGTCGCCAAGAAGCTCGAGGGCACCGCGTTCGCCTTCACCGAGCATAATGACCATGTCGAGGCGATTTGTCCGTGGGGCAACCGCCTGCGCTGCTACGAGCCGGACGCCGCGCGCTTCGGCCGCGTCGCGCTCGGCATCCCCTATGTCGAGTTCGACGTACCGGTGGGATCCGCCGCGCGCATCTGTGCCTTCTACCCCGAGATCATGGGCATGCCATCCGAGTTGCGGAACGGCGACGGCACGGTTGCCGCCGTGAAGACGGGCCGCGACCAGCATCTGTTGTTTCGCGAGACCGATCGGCCGCAAGGTGACTATGACGGCCACCATGTGCAGATGTACATCACCGACTTTTCCGGCCCGTATCGCAAGCTGCTGGCGCGCGATTTGATCTCGCGCGAGGACAATCAATATCAGTACCGCTTCTGCGACATCGTCGATCTCGACAGCGGCAAGCCGCTATTCACGGTCGAGCACGAGGTGCGCAGCGCCACCCACCCGATGTTCATGCGGCCGATGGTCAATCGCAATCCGGCGCTGAACAATCGCAACTACGCATCCGGCCACGATCAATCGCTGTGGGCGATGGGACCAGATCAGTACGAGGGATAGGCGATAACCAAGCCCCGCGCCCAGCCGCAGCAACGTCGGAATGACCGAAGTCGCGGCCGGGCGGCTCCGCTGAGTGGAGCCGCCACATGTTGCGTGCGCTCCGGTGGGACGGGCATGCCCCACCTTTCGCATCAGACGGGTGAGCGTCCCGTCAGAAGTGGACCTCGGTGCGCATACCAAGAACCACGGCGTTATCGGTCTTCACGCCCACCGCGTTATAGCCGCGCCCGCCGGGATTGATGACATACTGGGCGTCGAACTTGAGATTCAGCCAGCCGGTCGCCTGCCATCCGTACCAGACTTCGAGCGGCACTTCGTTGCCGCCGGCGTTGGGACTGAGGGCAGCCGTGTTCACGTGGGTCGTGCCCACCGCGAAGCCGACTTCGTCCTGCGGACGCCAGGAGAACGTTCCGGTATGCCTGAAGCCCAGGGCGATCTGGTAATCCTGGTACGACGTCCGGTGATCGGCGACAGTCGTATTGAGGAAGGTATACCAACCCTGCGCGCCCGGACCCTCGACGGTCAACCGCTGCAGGATCGACTCGTAAACGCCGAAGCGGCCGCGTTGATCGCTGATATTTTGATCCGGGACGCCACCGACGCCCGGGATGGTGCTGATGACACCCGGAAGGCCGCCATCAATAGAGGAGGCGCTGTCGTACCAGCCGCCAAGTCTCCAGGTCCCGGTCAAGGGGCCCTTCGGCGCCCAGACCAACTCCACCGGCACCATCACGCCACTGGCGCGATTCGAGGCGGGAATGCCGGGCAGGAAGTAGACGCCCGGGTCCGACGTCGTCAGGTAACCCGGATTGGCATCGTAGACACCGACCGACACCGTGAATTCCGGCGCGATCTTGTAATGCACGACACCGGCCCACTGGCTCACCGGCCAATTGTAGATGTAGCCACCCTGGATGTTGCCGGGCTGACCGCCGCAGAAGGTCAGGTTGATGAACTCGCAGAGACCGAAGAAGAAATCGGAGCCGACCGGAAGACGGCCGCCTTTGAGTTCAAGACGATCATCGAAAAGCTTCTGCGAGTAGTAGAGCTGCGTCAGGCGCAGAATATTGCCGCGGCCGAACACTTCGTTGGTCAGCTGCAGGGCGGGAATGTCCGCTTCGGTATTCAGGTTCTTGCCGAAGCGGTCGACCAGCGTGAGACCGACGGTGCCGCCGGGGATGCCGGCGAGTTTTCCCATGTCCAGCTTGGCGCCAAACCACAACTGACCGGCATTGGCTGCGGTGTTCCTGCTTCCACCCGAGAGGTTGCCGACGGATTCGTTGCCGAGCGTCAGGCCCAGCTCGATGCCCTGTTCCTTCAGCTTGGTCCTGCCGAGATCGCCGAACAGATACGGCCGCGTCCAGAAATCGTCAGCCGTACCATACGGAACAGGTGCAGCTTTCGTCGAAAAATCGGCCGCATATACTCCACCGCAAAACAGCGATGAGAAAGCAATCCCCACACCGCACACCCCTGCGGTGTTTATAAACCTGCGCAACATTTTACTCGTCCTCCCGCCGTCTCAGGCTTTGCTTGTTTCGCCTCACGTCCCTGCCCAAAGCCCTCGAGCCTGGAACGCACTCCCTCCCCAGCGGCCGCCGACCAGGCAGCCTTGTGTCAACTGGAGCCTGGATCCGTCATGCCCGATCACCCGTTCTCGCCGGCAACGCATCCGCGGCGCGCGGTGACGCGCCTTGGACTTGCTCCGCCAATGTCGATTTCGGCGTGGCGCGGGCGATGCCGGCCAGTGCCAGCTTGCGCCGCCGTCGCGCCTGCAATTGCTGATCCGCCAACACGCCGATCAGAATGACCGTGCCCATCACCGCGAAGTTCAGCGAGTTGGGAATGCCCAGGATGTTCACGAGGTTCTGCAACACCTGCAGCAGCGCCGTGCCCAGCACGATGCCGAGAATAGACCCCTCGCCGCCGCGCAAGCTGCACCCGCCCAGGACGGCGGCCGCGATCGCGTAGAGCTCGTAGAAATTGCCGAAGGAGCTCGGCGAGACCGAGTTCGTGTAGAACACGAACAAGACCGTCGAAACTCCGGCGAGCCCGCCGCTGATGATATAGGCGGTTGCGATCACGAAGTTTGTGTTGATGCCCGAGAAGCGCGCGGCTTCCTCGTTTTTGCCGACGGCATAAAGCCAGCGCCCGTAGACCGAGCGGTGCAGCAGCACACCGAGGATCAGCGCAAGGATGATCAGGAGGATGAAGGTGTTCGGGATTCCCGCCACATTGCCCGAAGCGACGTTGCTCAGTGTCGCCGCCTCGTCGCCGTAACCGAAGCCGCGGGTCGAATCGCTCGTGTAGTAGCGGGCGGCGCCGCGATAGATCAGCAAGCCACACAGCGTCACGATGAAGGGCTGCATCTTCAGCCGGGTGATCAGGAACCCCTGGATGCCGCCGAGCACCAGCCCGCCCAGCAGCACGGCCGCCAGCGCCAGGGGCCACGGCACCTCGTAGGTCGTCAGAAGATCCACGAACACGACGCCGAGCAGCGCAAACATCGAGCCGAGCGACAGGTCGATGCCGCCGGTGATGATCACGAGCCCCTCGCCGAGCGCGAACACACCGAACAGGCCGATCAGATTGGCCATGTTCAAGAGGTTCACCAGCGACAGGAAGGCGGGATTGATCGCGCCGGTGATGGCAGCGATCACCACCAGCAGCAATCCCAGACCGAGCTCTTTCCTGATCATGGCGCGGCCGCTTCCGCTGTCTCCAGCGCCTGGCCCATGGCCAGTCGCAATACGTTGTATTCGCTGAATTGCTCCCGCTCGAGCACGCCGCTGACGCTGCCTTCATGCATGACCGCTACGCGGTCGGAGACGCCGATGACTTCCTCCATGTCCGACGAGATCATCACGATCGCGACGCCCTGGTCGGCAAGCTCGCGCATCAACGCGTAGATCTCGCCCTTGGCGCCGACGTCGATACCGCGGGTCGGCTCGTCGAAGAACATCACGCGCGGCTGCATGGACAGCCATTTGCCGAGCACGACCTTCTGCTGGTTGCCGCCGGAGAGCGTCACCACCTCCATGTCGATGCTTGGCGCCTTGATGGAGAGGCGCCTGACCTGCTCTTTCGCGACCTTGCGCTCGGCCGCGCCGCTGACCAGCCACATCCGCGCATGATCCAACAGGCTCGCCAGCGTCATGTTCTCGCGGACCGGCAATTCCAGCACGAGCCCGGATTTCTTGCGGTCCTCCGGCACCAGATAGATGCCTTGGCTGATCGCGTCGCGCGGCGATGCGACAGCGACCGGTGCGTTGTCGATCCTGATCTCGCCGCCCAGCAGCGGGTCAATGCCAAATGCTGCGCGGGCAAGAGAGGTGCGGCCGGCGCCCACGAGCCCCGCCAGGCCCAGGATCTCGCCATGCCGCACGGAAAGATCAACCTGCCGGTCGGGGAAGGCTGATGTCACGACGCCGACGATATCGCAGCCGCCCGGCTGCGGCGCCTGTTTCGGCGGGGTATGCAGCGCTTTCAGGTCGCGGCCTATCATCAGCCGGATCATTGCGGCGTGGCTCAACTGGTCCCGCGCCAACTCGCCAACGGTGCGCCCGTCGCGCAGCACCACGACACGGTCAGCGCAGGTCATGATCTCGCCGAGCCGGTGCGAGATATAGATCACCGAAATGCCGTGCGCCTTCAGATCGGCAATCACTTCCAGCAGCCGTTCGGTCTCCGAAATCGTCAGGCTGGAGGTCGGCTCGTCCATGATGATCACGCGGGCGTCGATCGAGAGCGCCTTGGCGATCTCCACCATTTGGCGCTCGGCGATGGAGAGGTCTTCGACCAGCGTATCCGGCGCGAAATCGGCACCCAGCCGCTCCAGCAGCGGCGTCACGCGGGCACGCATCTCGGCATTGTCCACCAGCTTCAGCGGCCCGCCCATCAGCTTCTCGCGCCCGATAAACACGTTGGCTGCGACGTCGAGATTTTCGAACAGGTTCAGTTCCTGGTGCACGAAGGCGATGCCGGCCTGCGTCGCCTCGGTCACCGTCACTCGTGCGTGGTCGGTGCCGCCGATGCGGATCACGCCCTCGCTCGGCGCGATCACGCCGCCAAGCACGCGCATCAGCGTCGACTTGCCGGCGCCGTTCTCGCCGATCAGGCCCACGACCTCGCCGCGATCCACGCGCAAACTGACGTCATCGAGCGCCATGACCCCGGGATAGGATTTGCTGATCCCGGCGAGTTCGAACAGGATTTCCGCCATTCATTTCCTCCCGCACGACGCCCGGCGGGCGTGCCGCCGGGCGCCTGATACTCACTTCTTGAGGAGGTTCTTCATGTCTGCGGTGAACGCCGCGACGTTGGCCTTGCTGATCACCTTGGTCGGCACGATCAGCTTGCCGCCCGCCGGGATCCAGGACTTGTCGCCGTTCAGCGTCTTGATGATGTTGGTGGCGGAGAGATAGCCGAACTCGTAGGGCTGCTGCACCACCGTCGACTCGATCGTGCCGTCGGAAACGCCCCGGAGCGTGCGCTGGTCCTCGTCGAAGCCGACGATCTTCACCTTGCCGGCCTTGCCCGCCGCCTTAACCGCGTCATAGATCAGCGGTGTCTCGTAGCTCCAAAGCCCGGACAACAGTGCGATGTCGGGATATTTGACCAGCACGTTCTCCATGTTCGCCTTGGCCTTGGCGAAGTCCACCTGGTCGGTGAACACGTCGACCAGCTCGACCTTGGTGCCGGCGATCGCGTCCTTGATGCCCTGCACCCGCTCGCGGGCATTGTCCGCGTCCATCGTGCCGACGAACAGCGCGATCTTGCCGCCGTTCGGCAGCGCCTTCTTGATCTCTTCGCCCGCTTGGCGTCCGGCCGCGACGTTGTCGGTGCCGATATAAGCGAGCCGATTGCTCTGCGGCGCGTCGCTGTCCGTCGTGATCAGCACGGTCTTGGCCGCAACCTTGTTGAGCTCTTCGGTTGCATGCGGCGCATCGTCGACCGAGATCGAGATGCCGGCGACGCCGCGCACCAGCAGGTCGTCCAGCTCGCGCCGCTGGCCCGCCGCGGTCGCCTCGTTCGTGACGATCAACTGGATGTCGTATTCCGGGTGCTCCTTCTGAGCCTTCTCGAGCCCGCGGCCGGCGATGGTCCAGAAATCGGCCGCGGCATTGGTCACCAGCGCGATGGTCTTTTTCTGCTGGGCCTGCGTCGCCCCCGTAGCAAGCGCCAGCGCAGCTGCGGTCGCAAACAGCGACACCATGAGTTTCTTCATCGATCCGTTCATGTACACCTCCCTTGGTCACCCCAGTTCTGGGGTTTCACGGCGCTTATGCGCCATCTTTTATTTACGTCGCGAACAAATGCCGCAGGGCAAAGCAGCCGGATCAGGATGTACTTGCCCCTTCTTCAAGTCTAAATAGTACAGATGGTACGATAATAGTAAATATGGCTGCTGAAAACCGAATCCGATTGTGCTTTTCCAGTCACACTGGCATCTCGTTCCCTCCATTAAATTTACCTGATGAATTAAAGAGGCAGCATGGTTGACCAAATTGAGCCGTCCAGACGCGTGTCGAACACGGCCCGCGAATCCAACCGCGGCCGGCTCGTCGACGTCTTGCGACGCCAGGGGCCGCTGCCACGCGTGGCGCTGGCCCGGAGTACTGGGCTGAGCTTCCCGGCCGTTTCCGGCCTGACGTCGCGGCTGATCGCGGAAGAGCTGCTCTGCGAGACCGAGACGGCGGCAACGCCGTGGTCCGAGGACGGCGAGGAAGAGGATGCGGACGGGCCGAATGGCCGTCGCCGCGGCCGGCCGGCCGTGCTGCTGACCCTGAACCCGGAGTTCGGGCGCATCGTCGCGATCTCGGTCCGCATGAACCTGATCGAGACGCTGATCGCGGATTTCCGCGGCTCCGGCGTGGCGCAGTCGCGACTTGCACTGTCGACGCGCGCGCTCGATGCAGGCGCGCTGCGCGATCTCGTGATCGCGCAGATCAACGCGCTGCTCGATGCGACGGCGACACCGCGCCATCGGCTGTTGGGAATCGGGATTGCGCTGCAAGGCATCGTGAACGTCGACACCGGCACGACATTGTGGAGTCCCGCGCTGTCGATCACCGAAGTCGATCTGGCGACGCCGATACGTCAGGCGTTCGGCGTCGATGTCGTCATGGCGAACGACGCTGTCGCGGTCGCGCTCGCCCTCACGGCCGCCGAACCGGCATTGGCGCAAGGCCTCTCGGCCACGATCATGGTCGGTCACGGCATCGGCATGGGCGTCGTTGCCGACGGTGAAGCACGCTGGGGCGCCGGCAGCGAGATCGGCCATGTCAAGCTGGCGCCGGACGGCCCGCAATGCCGCTGCGGCCAGCGCGGCTGCATCGAGGCTTATCTTGCCGATTATGCGCTCTACCGCGACGCCCGCACCTTTCTCGATCTGCCGCCGGCGGACTCGCAGCAGCCATCGGAGGGACAGATGGCCCTGTTGCGCGAGCGCGCGCTGGGCGGTGATCCACGTCTCGAGCACCTATTCCTGCAGGCGGGTCGTGCGCTCGCCGAGGCGGTCGCGGCAACGATATCCGTGCTGCGGCCGCACCATGTCATCCTGGCGGGTCCAGGCCTGATGGCATTCGACATGATGCGCCACGCCTATGAGGAGCGGCTCGAGCAGTCGGTGTTGCCATGGCTGCTCAGGTCCACGGCGATCCATCTGCGTCCAAGCGAGTCGACGGTCATTGTCGAGGGCATGGTGCGACGGACGCTGCGGGTCGTCGACCAAAACCACATGGAAGCGACCGAGTAACCGCGAGCTAAGCTCTGGCTGGGGCGGGAGGGTACTCAGCCAGTTTTCGACCTGTGGCCGCTGAAGCTACGCACCTGAAAAAACTGGAGAAAATCCGGGCGACACTGGCAATGTGTAGCATCTTGGTGTCGCACTATCAAGAAACACCAAAACCGAAACGGCGGCGGCAATCTTGAAGCCGTCGCATCTGAACCAACTGGCCACCACACTGTCGTCTCACGTCCGGAGCGACCGCAACACAGGATGAGCGACCATACCGCCCCAAGCTGGAAGCCCTTCATGTCGTGCGGCTTGAGCGGCGCGCGGCCAACGTGTGCGACAGCAGCAGCGCCGCGGCGGAGTCGAAAGGATTCGGCGACCTTCGCCCGCCAGTAGGAAGAGCACCGGAGGCAACGCTTCGCCGCGCAGGCCCTCGCGTTCGTCCCTTAGGCGAAGTTCTGTCGTTCGCGCGGTGGTCGCCTATGCCGTGCGAAAGTAGCCGATGACGTCTCGCGCTTGAGGATTGTGCTGATGAAGGACCCGCTTGAGAGTTCGCGTCCAGCACAATGGCTGTGTCGCAGACCCAATGAAGGGTGAAAAGCTCAATCAGCCAGGCATTCCGAGTTCTGTATCTCCCAGATCACGCGTTACTTGTTCGAGAATTGGCGTTACAGTTTGCGGGATTAGGCATTCCTTTTTGAAAGAAGTAACGCAGCTTGCAACACATGTGGGTCCGGCTCACGTCCACCTCGTCGCGCGACTTCCCTGCCTTGTAAGGACCCGGTGCACAACCTGGCCCCCACACGGCCGAAACGCGGTCGGTAGTTCGGAGCGGCATCACCGCAAACAAGGTAACGGCGGTACGGATTGGGCTGGGAGGCGCTCGACACTCGGGGACATCAAGCCGCCGGGCCCACGCCGCTTCTTTCCTTGATCACGTTGCGTGTCGCGGGCCTACTGGTCCTCATGCTCCAACTGTTCGGCAAGTCCCTTGTATTCTTCAGTCAGATCCTTGATCTTTTCAGCGAATTCCGGGTGAGCCGCCCCTTCGGCTAGTTGACGCAACCACACGGCCCTTTTGCGCGACCTTTCCGTGTCAAGATCGATAGGAGCTTTCAGATGCATTTGCTTGTCCTCCTATGCTCACAGAAAAGCCGCCCCGAAGAGCGGCCTTTCCATCCTTGGACGTAATTGTGTGCGGCGTTCGAGCGCCGTCTTCGGCAGACGTTGAAGCATACTCCCACTCCTCGGGCGATTACTATCGTGCAGCGAACCGAGCCACATCACGACTGAACCTTCCTCGCCCGAGCGGAGGTCATGATAGTCAGGATTTTCCTGACGGGCGACAAGCGATCTCCCGACTGCCCGGCGAGCTGCCAATCGCTACATTTCGTTGGGCCTGAAGTGATTGTTCGTGCAGAGTCCCGTGAGGAACGCATTTTTTGAGGGCTCCCCGGCCGGCAACTTTTTGCGCAGCATCAAAAACTACTCGCCGTAGAGCCGAGAAACTCGCGTGCAGGTGCCGGCAAGGCCCGGGCTGCAGGCACGGCCCTTGCGGGCGCACACTCATTGCCCGCTTCTGTCCGCATGTGCAATTGCTCGATCGACAACTCCACTCTATCCGCGATCTCGGCGCCGCACGTTGTCGAACCACTGGCTGCTCACAGGAGCAGTTGGGTAGGAGTCATCTGAATGTACGGCACCCTGCTGCTACTCGTCATGCTAATCGCTCTCTCCGTCTTCGGCCTCGTGGCCTTGGAGGTCGCGGCGCGTCGATCGCCTGAAGGTAAACCTCAAGCGGCCAGGCCGAAGCGGCGGCTGAGATAATCCACGTTTATTGGTCCATTCGCTGGAGATTGCTCAGTCGATAGCCGCCGTGCAACGGCGGCTATCGCGGCGCGTTGTCCTTGTCCTTATTTACTCGGTGCTGGGAGGCGAGCCGGCGAGTGATCGCTCGAGCCGCCCGTCGCATTCGGAGACAAACCCGGTGCGCCACTCGTTGCATACAGGTAGAGGGCCACGACGAACATCAGAATGGATACGATGCTGACGATCCAGCCGACGGGGCCGCTCGCGCGGGAGCCCCACAAGCTTGATCCGTTACCGTTTGGTTGAGGCATTTTGTTCTCCCAAGCCAACGATACTGGACCGCGGCCTTTCAGCACATGAGGCTTCTTAGCGCAGTCGGGTTCGGGCATGATCGGCCCGAAATTCGGATTCGGAGGTTCGTTTTGCTGGTCGCACTCGTCGTCGTTTTCGTTGTGGTTTATGCCGCTATAGCGCTTGAGCACCCGATCCAAATAGAGAAATCAGCTTCCGCCCTCTTTGGGGCCGGCCTGCTCTGGACGATCTATGCCGTGGCTGCAACTGACCACGAAGCGATCGTCGATCAGCTCCGCGAGACCATCGGTTCGACGGCAGGGATCATATTTTTCCTGATGGGCGCCATGACCATCGTCGAGGTCATAGACGCCCACGACGGATTCGAGATCATCACCTCGCAAATCAACACGAAGAAATTGACGACCCTGCTGTGGCTCATCTGCTCCGTGACGTTTTTTCTGAGCGCCGTGTTGGATAACCTCACCACCACCATCGTCATGGTTTCGCTGATCAGGAAGCTGCTGGACAAGCAAAGTGATCGGCTGTTGTTCGTCGCGATGATCGTGATCGCTGCCAACGCAGGCGGCGCGTGGTCCCCCATTGGGGACGTCACCACGACCATGCTGTGGATCGGCGGCCAGATCACGGCTCTCGCCATAGTCAAGACGCTATTCCTCGCGTCCCTCACGAACATGCTGATCCCGCTGCTCATCGTGAATTACCGGTTGCGCGGGCGAACCTTCGCGGCTCCCAAGGTCGATGGCAGCGACGATGCCTTCACGCCCGCCTTCGAACGAAACGTCATGTTCACCCTCGGGGTTGCCATCCTCGTCCTGGTGCCAGCGTTCAAAACCGTTACGCACCTGCCGCCTTTCATGGGCATCCTCTTCGGCTTGGGAACATTGTGGCTCGTCGGAGAGGTCATTCATCGCCGGAAGCAACCGCTGGAGAGAAGGCCGTTGACTGTGGCGCACGCTCTTACCCAGATCGACCTCAGCTCAATCGTCTTCTTCCTGGGCATTCTGCTGGCCGTTGCCACGCTGGAGCACACCCATATTCTAGCCGCCCTTGCAGCCTGGCTGGATCAAAGCATCGGACGCACCGACGCAATCGTGCTTGCGTTGGGGCTGCTCAGCGCCATCGTCGACAACGTTCCATTGGTCGCAGCATCGATGGGCATGTATGGAATGGGCCAGTATCCACCAGACAGTTTCCTTTGGGAATTCATCGCCTACTGCGCCGGCACGGGCGGATCGATACTGATCATCGGCTCCGCTGCCGGCGTTGCCGCGATGGGAATCGAGAAGATCCAGTTCATTTGGTACATGCGAAAAATCAGCGTACTCGCGCTTCTCGGATACTTCGCCGGAGCGGCGGTCTACATTGTGCAATTCCGGTACTTTCACTGAACGCAGATTCTTTTCAGTGTGTCTGGCAGAGCGGCTACGCACCGCCCGCACGCGCGGCGTTCAGGACGGAGCACCGCTCAATTTCCAACCACAACAAACAGAAGCGCGGAAGCAGACATGTTCGACGAGCGACGGTTCGACATCTTGTCCCCGGAGTTTCACGCGAACCCTTTTACGACGCTCGACCGCATGCGAACCGAAGGCCCGGTGGTGCGCTTGAGGTTGCCGATCGTCGGCCGCACCTGGCTCGCGGCGAGCCATGAGAGCTGCGCAGACCTGTTGAAAAACAGCCAGGACTTCGCGCGCGATCCCGCCAACGCCGGAAGCAGAACGCAGGAGCGGATATTGAAAGTTCTCCCGAGGACGCTCGGGCTTCTTGCGTCGAACATGCTCGGCCACGACGATCCGGAGCACCGTCGCCTGCGTGCCCTCGTCGACCACGCCTTCCAGAGGCGCACGATCGCAGCTCTCAAGCCGACGATCGTTGAGACGGCCGATCGGCTGCTCGACAAGCTGGACGGCAAGCCCGAGGCCGATCTCATGGCAGAGTTCTGCCGAGATCTGCCCCTTTCGGTAATCTGCGCGATGCTAGGCTTGCCGGAGAAGGATCACGACCGGTTCAAGAACTGGTTGGGCGGCCTGAAGGATACCGCGAACGTCTTTGCGGTGATACGCGCCATCCCAGGTGTGATCAGCGTCGTGCGGCACCTTCGGTGCGCTTCGAGACCCGGCGGCGGGGCGCGGCCGGAGGGGCTGATCGCTGCGCTGCGCGAGGCGGAGATCGAAGGCCAGCGGCTCAGCGAGGACGAAATCGTCTCCATGATCTTCCTCCTCTTCGGTGCGGGACAGGAAACGACCACGCATCTGATATCGGGCGGTCTCTACGCGCTGCTCGCGAATAGGGACCAGTTGAGCCGGTTGCGCCAAGACCCGGGCCTGATGCCGACATGCATCGAGGAATGTCTTCGCTACGTCTCCCCCGTGCAGATGACCAAGCCCCGTTTCGCAACCCGGGATTTGATCTGGCAAGGACGCCAGGTCCGGCGCGGCGAGATGTTTGCGGCACTCCTTGCCGCAGCGAACTGCGACCCAGCAAGGTTCGAGAAGCCCCACACATTCGACATCGGCCGCCATCCCAATCCGCACCTCTCGTTCGGCACCGGCGCACACTTTTGCCTCGGATTTCAGCTCGCGCGCGCAGAAGCGTCGATAGGCATTCAGCGCATCCTGGATCGCTTTCCCGCTTTGCGGCTTGCCCGGCAGCCCGAAGACATCAGTTGGCACAAGCGGCTTGGCATCCGCGCGTTGGCGAGATTGCCGGTGCGACTGGCGGCCTAAGGGCCGGTCCGAGAACTGGGCCATCGGCTGCTCGCGCCTTGCCGCCTCTTTCGATTACCGAAGGATGTTGCGGATATGCCAGACCATGGTGGCGGCATAGACGAGGAGAGCAATGCAAATGCCAGCCGCTAGTTGAGGCGTTGAAAGCGACGCTCTCGTCAGGAAGAACACGATGCAAAACAGGGCGATGACGCCCAGCAACGACGGCACATGTTTCATAGTCGCCTACCAACCCTTCCGGGCGGCCGGAGCGATACTACCCCTTCCGCGCTCAGATACCTCGCCTCGCTCATCCCGCCTCCGGTTCACGAGTCCGTACCAGCACCGCGGCTGATGATACCGTTAGATTTCCCCGTTGCGGGTGGAAATGAGCCGAATGGAAGAAGGACCTTCCACATTGGCGCTCGTGTACGCCTCTGACGCTGCAATCAGTTGTGTGACGGCCAAGCCGTCGTAGGCGGGATGCCGCGGATTCAGGTGCAGGTCCGTCTCGACGATCATCACCTGTGTCACTCCGGAGGATTGGACCTCGACGGCAAATGAGACGAACGAGACATGCGGGGCTCTAAAGGGCATCGGTTGGACTTTCACAAGCGCCGGACTTGGCTGAATCCCCAGCCGAGGCCGAGCATGGCCGCGATGAGCGAGCCGAGAAGGACGCCCAGTTTGGCCGCCGTCAGCAGTCCTTCATCAGAGAAGGCGAGCATCGAGATGAAGATCGACATCGTAAAACCGATTCCGGCCAGCAGGCCGACAAGGCAGACCCCAGCCCACGAAACGCCCGGGGCCAACCGGCACCAGCCAAGTCTTACCGCCGCCCAAGTCGCGCCGACGACGCCAAGCGGCTTGCCGGCGACCAGGGCGAGCGCGGTGCCCAGCATCACCAAACGTCCACCGGCGGGCAGATCGACGCTCGTCAGGCCGACGCCGGCGTTCGCCAGCGCGAAGATCGGCATGATGAGGTATGCCACCCACGGATGCAGCGCCGTCTGCACCCGAGAGACAGGCGGCAGTAGCTCCCGTTGGGCCACGCGCAGGTCCCGCAGTGGTTGCGCCAACCTGTGCGGATCCTTCGTCCTAACCGCATCGCTGCTTCGCAATTGCTTGAGAGCGCGAGAGACCATCTCCAGTGGTGGCTCCCGCATGGGGATGGCGCGCGCGGGAGTCATCAGCCCGAGCAGCACACCCGCTAGGGTGGGATGGATCCCAGCCGCCATGAACCCGATCCAAACCAGAGAACCAGGCAGGAGGTAGAAAAGCGCAGAGCCGACTCCGATCCGGCGAAAGCCCAGGACGGCGACAACGCCGATCATCGACACGACGAAACCGCCAGGCTGAAGGCCTGCGGTGTAGAAGAGCGCGATGATCAGCACTGCAACGATGTCGTCGATGATAGCCAGAGCAAGGAGGAACACCCGCAAATTGACCGGGATTCTTCGTCCGAGCAGGGCGAGCACTCCGACTGCGAAGGCGATGTCCGTCGCCGTAGGCACGGCCCAGCCCTGCCCTCGATCCGGACCGGCGTTGAGGCTCAGATAGATCAGTGCCGGGAGGACGACGCCACCAATCGCCGCGACCAGCGGCAGCATGGCCTGGTCCAGCCTGCTCAGCGCGCCTTCGTGGACTTCCCGCCGAATCTCCATGCCCACGACGAGGAAGAACACGGTCATCAGCACGTCGTTGACCCAGAAATGCAGCGAGCGTGAAAAGACGAATTCCCCCAGACCAATCGTTACCGGAAGGTGCCAGAAATCGTGATAGCTGTGAGCCACCGGGGAATTCGCCCAGATCAGTGCAGCAGCGGCGGCAACGAGCAGCACCGCACCGCTGACGGCCTCGACATGCAGGAACCGCTGAAGGGTGTTGAGGGCCTGTTCGGCCAGCCGCTGCGCTTTCGGCAGATCGTCAAACGGAGGATTGTGGTTCACGGGCGCAGGATCTCCGCGTGGCGGCCCGACCATCGCTTTCCTGTCGCTGCCGATACAGCGAACACCCGAGGCCCCGGTTATACATGGCATGGGCGTCATTTCAACCTTCCACGACGGAACACGGCGTCCGGGAAGTCGGCCGTGGAGAGGATCAGGCGGCAGCAGCTGCATCATCCGCCCTCTCGGGCGGCACTCATTCCGAGTGTGTGTGCTCGCAGGCGCTCGGAATCCTCTCAGGCTCAGGAGCGGTACCGGCGCGCTACAACGCCTGGCAGGCTCCGCCCTTGCGCTTGACGGCACGTCCCCGGCGGACTGAAATCCGCCTCTGGTTGGTGTTGCGGGGAGTTCTACAGGGGCTCGGCGCAGCGCTGAACAACACGACACCATAGGTTGCCGCCAGGATCGGAGTTTTGGTCGGGCTGCCCGGCAGCGAGAGAGGAAGCGCCGCGGATGTGCCGCCGCGCACGCCCGCCCGCTACGTACTCCAACAGGAGCGCACCTGCGGGTGCGCTCCTGTTATGCGACCACGCGGTCGGAACACGACTATCAGTGTGTAACCAGCGGACACGCCGAGTCGGCCAACTTTCCGAATGCTTCTTCGCCCGACATAGTGTGCACCAGTTTGTAATAGTCCCAAGGTTGTTTGGACTCATCGGGTTTCTTGACCTGCATGATATACATCTCATGCTCCATCAGGCCGTCGGCACGGATCTTGCCGTTGCTGGTGAACATGTCGTCGATCTTCATCTTCTTGAGCTCCGCCATGACCTTCTCTGAATTGGTGGAGCCAGCAGCCTTGACCGCGTTGAGGTAGCTCATGGTCGCCGAATAGTAGCCCGCCTGATTCATGGTGGGCTCGCGCTTCGTCTTCTCATAGTAGCGTTTGGCGAAAGCGCGGGTCTTCTCGTTGAGATCCCAATACCAGCCGGTGGTGAGATACAGGCCCTGTGCGGTCTTGAGGCCGAGGCTGTGAATGTCGCTGATGAAGGCGAGCAATGCGGCCGGCTTCATCGTCTTGGCGATGCCGAACTCGTCGGCAGCCTTGATCGAGTTAGTGAAGTCGTTGCCGGCATTGGCCAGTCCAAGCACCTGCGCACCAGCGTTTTGCGCCTGGAGCAGATAGCTCGAGAAGTCCGACGTGGAGAGCGGAACGCGCACGGCGCCGATCACCTTGCCGCCATTGGCCTCAACCACCTTCGAGGCGGACTCCTGCAACTGGGTGCCGAAGGCGTAGTCGGCGGTGAGGAAGAACCAGCTTTTACCGCCCTGCTTCACCATGGTCTTGGCGGTACCGTTGCCGAGAGCCGTCGTGTCGTAGACGTAGTGCGCCGTATAGGGTGTGCAGTCCTTGCCGGTCAGCGATGCACCCGCTGCGCCGATTGCGATGAACGGAATTTTCTTCTCCTTGGCGACATTGTTCATCGCCAAGCTGACTCCCGTGTTCGATCCGCCGAGAATCATCGTAACGCCATCCCGATCGGCCCATTCGCGGAATTTCTGCGCTCCAACGTCGGGCTTGTTCTGGTGATCGGACACCATGAACTCGATCTTGTTACCGAGCACGCTGCCGCCAAAATCCTCGATCGCCATCTTGGCCGCCTCGACGCCGCCGGGGCCGATCACGTCGGCATACAGGCCGGACATGTCGTCGATATCGCCGATCACGACCTTGTTTTCGGCCGCGTGTGCAGTCGTCACCGCCATCGACGCTGCCAGCAACAGTTGAACCGTTCTTACCGCAATGTATTTCATTTGACGTGTTCCTCCTTTTCGATTTCAGCGCGAAGTCGTCAAGACCTCGCGTCGTCACGTCGCGCTCGGTGAAATCAACTAGACGCCGAGATAGCGCTGGAGCAGCTCCGGTTGTGCCTTGAGCTCCCGAGCTGGCCCGTCGTGCACGATGTGTCCGTTGTTGATGATGTAGATCCGGCTCGCCAGCGCCAGCGTCGCCGCCAAATTCTGCTCGACCAGCACGATGGTCTGGCCGGCGGCGGCGAGCTCGCGGCAGGCCTTGACGAGATCGTGGACGATGACGGGCGCGAGCCCCTCGAACGGCTCGTCCAGCAGCACGATCTTGGGATCGCGCACCAGCGCCCGCGCGATAGCGAGCATCTGCTGTTCGCCGCCCGACAGCTCGGTGCCGCGGTTGCTACGCCGCTCCTTCAGTCGCGGAAACATCTCGTAGATGCGGTCGAGAGGCCAGCGTTTGGGCGCCGTGATCCCGGCGAGCAGGATATTCTCTTCCACCGACAGGCTGCCGAAAATGCGGCGCTCCTCGTGCACGAGCTGCATGCCGGCCTGCGCGATTCTGTGGCTCTTTCGGCCGGCGATATCGATGCCGTCGAACTTCACGCTGCCGCTACGCGGCGTCACGACGCCCATCAGGCTCTTCAGCGTCGTGCTCTTGCCGGCGCCGTTGCGGCCGAGCAGCGCCACCACCTCGTGACGCTCGACGTGCATGGCGACGTCGAACAGGATGTGGGAGTCCCCGTAATAGCTGTTCAGGCCGTTGACCTCGATCAGGCTCATGCCGCGATTTCTCCGTGCACCCCGCCGAGATAGGCTTCCTGGACGGCGGCGTTGGCCTTGATTTCCTCCGGCGTGCCGGAGACCAGCACCCGGCCTTCCTGGAGCACGGTGACGCGCTCGACCAGCTCGAACAGCGAATCCATGTCGTGGTCGATGATGATCATGGTACGGCCGCGCGCGATCGACTTGAGCAGCTTGACGGTCTCGACACGCTCTCGCGGGCTCATGCCGGCGAGCGGCTCGTCAAGCAGCAGCAGGCGCGGCGACGTGGCGAGCGCAAGCCCGATTTCCAGCCTGCGCTTCTCGCCATACGCAAGCTCGGACACCGGCGTGTCGGCACGACGAGTCAGGTTCACCAAAGCGAGCGTGTGCGCCACCTGCTCCGTCAGGCCCTTGATGCCCGCGAGCGTGCGGAACAGGTCGAGCCGGAATTTTCCGCGCAGCTCTGCGAGTGCGGCGATCGTCAGGTTCTCCCGCACCGTCAGCCCGGTGAAGAGCTGGTTGACCTGATAGCTTTTGGTCAGTCCGAGCTGGCAAACCTCGGTGACCTTCAATCCCGTGATGTCGCGCCCCTCGAACACGATCTGACCAGAGCTCGGCGCGATCTCGCAGGTCAGCATCTTGAAGAAGGTCGACTTGCCGGCACCATTGGGGCCGATGATGCCGCGCAATTCGCCCTGGTTGACGCTGAAATCGATGTCGCTGTTGGCGATGAGCCCGCCATAGCGCTTGGTGAGGCCGGTGGCTTTGAGGATCGGCCCGGAATAGACGGGATGCGCGACCTCCTTCGCCTGCATCGGCGCGGGCGGGAGATGCTGCGCGGCCTCGACGTCAGCGGCCTCTTGCCCCACTTCCGCTTCCCTCCGCTTCCGCCCGTCCGAGACAAGGCGATATAGATCGGCAAGACCGCCGATGATGCCGCCGCGCAGGAAGCAGACCAGCAGCACGAACACGACGCCCAGCACGAGCTTCCAGGCCGCTCCCAGGCCGAGCGCGGACTGCAGGAAATCCTGCAGGAACAGCCACACGGTTGCGCCGACCAGTGGTCCGAACAACGTGCCCCTGCCGCCGATGGCCGTCTGCATCACGAGCTGGCCCGAGGTGTCGAAAGTGAAGGCATCAGGCGGCATGAAGGCCTGGAGCACGCCGAGCAGGCCGCCGGCGAAACCGGCGTAAGCCGCCGCGATCACGAAGGCCGTCAGCTTGTAGCCGTGGATGTTGTGCCCGACCGCGGTGGCGCGTAGCGGATTGTCCCGGATCGCGCTGAAAATAGCGCCGACCGGCGAGCGCACGATCCTGAGCGCGATGATGACGCCGACGAGGTAGCAAAGCGCGATGAACTGGTAGAGCGACCAGCCATTGGTGAAGTGGAGCGTGGTGAATCCGAGATTGAAGCTCGGCGTCGGCACCCCCGGCAGCCCGTTCTCGCCGCCGGTGAAATCCGACAAAGGATTGAACTCGACGAAGAAGAAGACCTGCGCGATCGCCACGGTGATCATGGCGAAATAGATGCCAGTCCGGCGCAGCGCAATCAGGCCGACGAGGTATCCGGTCGCCGCGGCCGCGATCATGCCGATGATCAGCGCACCCAGCACGTTGCCGAAGCCGGCGCGCGTCAGGAGGTAGGCGGCGACGAAGCCGCCGGTGCCGTAGAAGGCGGATTGGCCGAAGGACAATAGCCCGGTGAAGCCGAACAGGATGTCGAAGCCGAGGCCGAACAGGCCCCAGACCAGGATCCGGTTGACGGTGTTGGGCGCGAAGCCGAGATGGGGCAGTACGAAGGGAGCCACGATCAGGCCGACGGCCGTCAGTGTCTCGATCAGGAACGGGCGTTGCTTGAACATGGGAAAATCGCTTACTCGCGGCCCTGGACGCCGAGCAAGCCATGCGGTCGCACCACGAGCACGAGCGTCATGACCGCAAACAGCATCACATAGGCGTAGCCGGGGTTGAACATGGAGGTGACGCTGATGATCTCGCCGGCGATCAGACCGCCGAGGATCGCGCCCGGAAACGAGCCGACGCCGCCGATCACCACCACCACGAAGGTCTGGACCAGGATGTCGTCTCCGATGCCCGGCGTCAGCGACACCACCGGCGCGTTGACGATGCCGGCAAAGCCGGCGGCCATCGCGCCGATGCCGAACACCACCATGAAGACGCGATAGACGTTGATGCCGAGCGAATCCACCATCACCGAATCCTCGATGCCGGCCCGCACGATCAGGCCGAGCCGGGTCCGGTAAAGGATGATGAACAGCGCGCCGAGGGCGATCGCGACGATGCCCACCACGGCGAGGCGGTAGGTCGGATAGAACATGAAGCCGAGATTGGTGATGCCCTGGAATAGCGCCGGCGGCGGCACCAGCTGCGACTGGCTCGAGAAGATCAGGCGCACGAGCTCGACGAAGCAGATGCCGAGCCCGAAGGTCACGAGCAGTTGATCCTCGTGCGGGCGATCATAGAAGTGGCGGATAATGACGCGTTCCATGACAACGCCGAGCAGCATCACGAACAGCGATCCTGCGATCACGGCGAGGATGAACGATTCCGTGTACTGGTAGGCCACGAAGCCGGCATAGCCGCCGATCATGAACATCGCGCCGTGCGCGAGGTTCAGCACGCCGAGCGTGCCGTAGATGATGGTCAGGCCGGAGCTGATCAGCGCGAGCAAGGCACCCAATGCGAGCCCGTTGAAAAGCTGTGAAACGAGGTTAGGCCAACTTATCATGCGACAATCGCTGTTGTGGCGCGCGAGGGTGCGCGTCAGAAAAAGGTGACGCCGCGGGACCGGAGTGCAATCCGCGGCGTCACAGGGGTTTGCGAGGTCTCAGCTGTAGTCGCCGAGATGGCAGCCGAAGGCGTCGGGCTTCTGCATCAGGCCTTCGCCCGGGACGATCTCGACGACGTCGTACCAGTCTTCCTTGTTCTTCATGTCCTTCTGCTGCTTGCCCTTGACGATGATCACCGGGCGAACGCACTGATGATCCTCGGGGCGGTAATGCACGTCGCCGACCAGCGACGGGATTGTTTCGCCCTTCTCGTAGGCCTTGATCACGTCGGGCGGACTGAAGCTGCCGGCCTGCTCGCACATGTGCGCCCAATGCGCGAAGCTGACATAGGCGTTCTCGGCGCCCCATTCGGGCTTGTAACCGTACTTCTTCTCGAAGGCTTCGTTGAACATCTTGGCCAGCGGGAACTTGTCCTCGATCGTCCACCAATAGTCGGTGGCGGCATAGACGCCCTGCATCAGGCCGCCGGTCTCGCGCGCGATGAAAGGCACCTGGTAGGGGACGACCAGCTTCATCTTGTCGAGCACGCCGAACTGCTTTGCCTGCTGGGTCGACAGCACCGCATCATGGCCCCAGTTCACGTTGATGAGCACGTCGGCGCCAGAGTTCGCGACGTTCAGCAGGTAAGAGGAATAGTCCGGCGCGCCGAGCGGGGCGACCTGGTTGGTCACGGTGGTCCAGCCAGCGGTCGCCAGGAAGTCCTGCATCGACTTCGTGACGGTGTGGCCGTAGGTGTAGTCCGGCGTGAGATACGCGGCTTTCTTGCCCTTGCCGAACTCCCGCACCATCACCGGGCCGATCGCTGCAGCCGCAGTCTGTCCGTAGAAGTTCTGGCGGAAGCCGTAGCGAACGCAGTCCTTGCCGGTCGTGTCGTTCGAGCCGGAAATGCCGCACACGAAGATCACATGCTCGCGCTGAGCGAGCTTGTTCAGCGCCACCGCAACGGCGCTCGACGTGCCGCCGGTGATCATGATCGCCTTGTTCTCGCTGATGAAGCGCTGCTGCGCCTGCACCGCCTCGTTCGGCTTGGCCGCCGAATCGGCGACGCCGAACTTCAGCTCCTTGCCGAGCACGCCCTTGCTGGTCTTGGGCGAGATCTTCTTGATCAGCTGGTGGCCTTCATTGATGTGCTCGATCGCGAGCTGGTAACCCTTGAGTTCGTCTTCACCTTGCACGGCATAGGTGCCGGTGCGCGGCACCGAGATGCCGATGAAGGCGGTGGAACCCGAGACTCCCGCGGGGTAGGAGCCGATCGCTGGCTTGTCCTCGGCAAACGCGGGCATCGCCGGCAGCATCGAGCCGCCGATGAGGCCCGCGGTGGTCTGAAGCAGGCCACGGCGCGAGAGGCCGCGGCGGATGAGATTGTCAGTCATGATCGTTTCCTCCGAACATCGTTGTTGTTTGCAGGCAAAGCACGACCTGTCCGGCGGCGGCCGGCCTCGAGGGCCTGCCCGCGCCGGGCACGTCACATCCGCGTGTAGCTCTTGGGCCCAAGCATTGCTTGTGAACGCCTTCTGTCAATTTCGTCTTTGGTCGAACGCCGAAAATTATCTCGTGAAAACATATCGCATCACGATATATATTAGCCTTTGTGAGTACGAGGCTGGCGAGCTTGGCGAGAGAAATGGCGCGGCGAACGACAGTGGCGGGTACCCGGAAGCGACGGTCGTGGCCGCAAGGTGCGAAGCGGCAGGAGGCGGCGTGGTCGGTGGAAGAGGTGAACGGACAGGGGGCGACACCACAGTCCGGCGATGCCTCGCGCATGCCCGACCCTCGCAATCGAACGACCGGTGAGCGGGGACCGGCAGTCGGCTCTGTTCAGGCGAAGCGTGTGCCCGGGCCGATGAAGCGGCTGAGCGTGCGTGCCCAGAACGTCCTGAAGGAGCTCGCAGTCGAGCTCAACGGCGAGCAACCGCCGAAAGGGAATTGGTCGCCGTCGCGCGAATTGCTGCGGGCGCTCACGGCCGAACGTCTCGCGACGGCGCGCAATTGCGGGCCGCATACGATGCGGGAGATCGTGGACTGGGCGCAGGCCTGCGGCGTGACCATCAAGCCGGTAATCCCGCCCGGCGGTTCGCTGTCGCAGATGTGGAGCGAGCTGATCGCCAATGCCTCGGCAGGCAACCTGACCGGCGCCGAGATCGCCGGTGCACTGCAGCGCTCGATCAGGCGGAAGAGCGCCCGGATCCCGATCGCGTTTCAGGTCATCCTGGTGAAGATCCTACTCTCGAGCTTCGAGTAGAGCGCCGGATAGCTGTGTATCCGGAGTTCCCGCTGCTTGGTGCGGGCGCTCCTGCTTGCTACTTTTGGCTAACGGCCCGCGTCGCCGGGTGGGAAGCACGGAGACGGCATGGCATGGTTCAGGTGAAGAAGGCGCAACGGGCGACTGCGGTCAGGTCTGCGCCATCCGCAGCCACCCACACGATGCATGACTCCGACTATGCTGCGCTGGCGCAGTTCCGGTACCAAATCCGGAGCTTTCTGGCCTTCAGCGAGGCAGCCGCAGCAAAGCAGGGATTGACGCCTACGCAGCATCAGGCGCTGCTTGGCATCAAGGGCTTCGTGCGCCCGGGTCCTGCGACAGTCGGTGATGTTGCGCGCTTTCTGCTGATCCGACCTCACTCGGCGGTTGAATTGATCAATCGTTTGGCCAAGCTTGGGCTAGTAAGCCGGGTTGCCGACCCGCAGGATGCCAGACGTGTGCGCCTCAAGCTGACCGGGAGAGGTGAACAGAAACTGCGGGCACTATCGCAGAGAAATCTTCAGGAGCTCCGCCGTGCCGCGAGCCCGGCGCTGGATCGCCTGCTGAGGTCGTTTCGGGAATCTGGCGGGCCGAAACCAGCGCGCTAAGCCCCAAGGAGGCCACGTCTACTCAGGCTTGCGCTATCGGCACCGGCTACGCATCAGCCTCCTGGACGATTGGTTTCCACCTCCGCGGCTGACGGATCGCATTTTCCGCCGGATTTTGAGAGCCGTCTCATGGCTCGAAAGGCGACTATCTGGTGAGCAGGCCTGAAATCAGCGCCGCGGCGCCAAGGCCCAGAAACGACAGAATGACTGGAGGGTACAGAACCAGAGCGGCTTCGAAGCGCAGGAATTTTGGATGATCGCCAGCGCGACTCGGGAGCCCAATGAAAATCAGGACGCCTGCAGCTGCGATCATGACAGCTCCGATCAGTATGTCCATTTCCGCCTTCCTTTCCACATGCCCAAGTCCACATGCCCAAGGCAACAGCTCCCGGACGACAAGAGTGCCAGCGAGCTATTCGCCGTGGAAAGAGGGAACGGTACGCTTCAGTACGGTGTTTGTTGTAAAATCGGCATTTGGAGAGCTCGTTCAGATCTGCTTCACGCCATGACCGGCCTTGGTGGCCAGGCCAAGAACCCGCTCGCGGGTGCGACTTCTCGCTGCGTCCACCAGCATCGTGCCTGCCCAGCGATAGACGTTATGCTCCTTGACCTGCTGTCGCATGAGCTTCATGCGCTCGGCCTGTTCCTCGATTGGCATTGTAAGTGCAAGCTCGATAGCCGATGCCATTTCTTCGGTGTCATAGGGATTGACGATGAGAGCCTCGGATAATTCTCGTGACGCCCCGGTGAAGCTCGACAAGATAAGGACCCCAGCGTTGTCTTCTCGCGAGCTAACGAACTCCTTCGCGACGAGGTTCATTCCGTCATGCAGGCTGCTGACGACGCAGGCATCGGCCGCTCTGAACAGCCGGAACACGTCTGACGGCTCGTAGTGCCGCGCGACCAAATGCATCAAGGGTTGGCGACCGCGGTGCCGCTCGTTTATTTCGGCAGCGAGCGCCTCCGCTTCAGCCTGGAGCTTCGAGTACGCGTTGAGTTTGCTGCGCGTCGGTGCTGCGACCTGGATGAAGGCAAGCCGATCTGTCCAGGCCGGATTTCGCGACAAAAGCGCGTCTACGGCCCGCATGCGATCAAGAATGCCTTTGGTGTAATCGAATCGCTCAACTCCTACGATCAGCCTCGTATCCTCCGCCAATCCGAACTGGGCGAGGATGCTAGATCGGCATTCCGTGGGAGGTGGTAGCTTTTCCAGTTCCCTTGGCGGCCATTCGATCGAGATTGGATAAGCACGTATTCTGGTCTCATGTCCTCCAAGGCTGACTGCCTGCACTTCGCGATCGATCCTGCTCTCCAAGAAGCGATCCACACCCTCGATGAAGTTGTTGCAGTGAAATTGGGTATGAAATCCAACAATGGTGCTGCCGAGCAATCCTTCGATAATCTCCGCCTTCCATGGGCAGATGCTGAAGGTTTCCGCATTCGGCCACGGAATGTGCCAGAAGGTTATGATCGTCGCCCTGGGCAGGCGCTCACGGATCATTCTTGGAGCAAGCGCGAAGTGATAATCCTGGACCAGCACAATGGGGTCCTCGGCGCGCGCCTCGGCAACGACTGCATCGGCAAAGCGCTGATTGATCCGCCGATACATTTGCCAGTCGCTGGACCTGAACGTAGGGCGCACGAAAGCGATATGGCACAATGGCCAGAGCCCTTCATTGGCAAAACCGTAGTAATATCCGTCCTGTTCTTTCTCAGAGATCCAGATGCGCCGAAGCGTGTAGGCCGGGGCTGCCTCGGGGACGCGGAGCCTATCGTGGTCGTCGACAGTCTCCCGATCGGCGCTGCCGCTGCCGTGTGCGATCCAAGTGCCACCGCAGGCACGCATGATCGGCTCCAGGGCCGAGACCAATCCACTCGCCGGCCGCTGCACCACAGTCCCCGCTTCCGAAGTGTTGTGAATGTAGGGCTCCCGATTGGAAACGACGAGAACTTCGGCCCCCGGCAGGACGCTTTGCAGCACCTCTTGAAGCGATTTCGGCGTCCATTCGATCTGGCTTGTAAACGTAACTTGTTCGGCGCTACGCAACAGCTTGTGAATTTCTCGATCAATAGACGAGCCACCGAATGGGAGTGGCACTCCCTGGGCACCTCGACGGACCTCTTCGACCGCGCGTCGCAATGCCTTCATCCAGCCGCGCATCATGAGGACGGCGAAAATGATCGTGCCAACGGTCAGGACCAGAACGACGCCGGCAAGCGCGGCAAGCAGATACGCCAGCACCTGGCTGGACCTGGCCGCCGCGAAGCTGAGGTCGGTTAGAATGACGAGGTAGGAACGACCTCGGCTACTCGAGATCGGAAACGCAGCTACAAGAATTCGTCGCCCGCCACTGGCGATGCTTGCGAAACTCTCGTTCTCGGATTTGGCCGACTTTTCGCAGGAGAAGCTCGCCGGCATCTCCGGTGTTGGCGCGAGCAACGAGCCTTCCGGATCACAAAATCCAACCGCGAGAATCTTCTTGTCGAGCGCCACTCTCTTGAAAAGGTCCGAGAGCCGGTCCCACGCCTGGTCTTCCACGTCACGACTAAGCAACGGCTGGATGGCGTTGAAGACCAGCTTGGATCTGGCTTCAACATCGCTTCGCGACCACTGCTGTACGATTCCTCCGGTAAATGGCGAGATACCGAACGCCACGATTGCGGCTACCGCCAGGCCGAAAATGCCATAGCGGAAGAACTCCTTGTACGATATCGGGGTCACTCCGGAGCTACCCCGACTGTCCGCAGGCATTTGCTCGAGCCGTCTAGCAGGCGCAGCTCTCGCGGCGCATTGGGCACTGCCGATTGCGCTAAGCGGTAGTGAGCGAACATATACCAGACCAAAGAACGGCTGCTGTTAGCTCGGATTGGCGAGCCGCTTCCCCTCCTCAAAGCCCGTACGCTCGTTGTTGCAGGTGAGACAAGTCGCACGTGCCATTTGCGTACCGTGGATTGCCAGCCGTTCATGCCGATGCGGCGTCTTTTCCTCGCAAGACAGGCAGTACGCTTGCGGAAACACATTGAGTGCCGTTTGATTCGATTTGCTGATCATGAAAGCCCCCTGCGCAATATCCTTCTGAGGTCGCCCGCGAGCAAGCGGCAGCGGGGCAGATCGGCTGCCTATTGTACAGAACTGTACCCTGTTTCGTCGCGTAGCAAGCTGTGCGCGCTCTGCCGAAGATCACTCCTGTCCCACACAGCAGCCCGCCAACGTCCGGGTGAACCAGCGCGCGGCGGGAGTTGGAATCCCAGCGCTCCTCGGCTGGGGTCCGCCTCCCCTGACGGCATGACCTGTCCATCCGTCCCGGGCAAGGTCGGTGGTCGATTCCCCTGCCCGTCGTTCAAGGCGCGAAACCGGGTGTACGGTTGCACCCCGAGCGTCTTGCGAGTCAGCGCCTCTTGAATTCGAGCCTCACTTGCGCTTCTTCGGCAGCGCGTTCTTCCCGACGATCGAAAGCGCGATCAGACTGAATGTGATCAGGCGCGGGATGAAGTACACCGGTTCGCTCGCATTCGTCACTTGCACCACGGCCAGGACAAATCTCGCAACGGCGTCGATCACAAACGCAGCTGCAAAGAACAGGAAAAGGGTGTCGCCCGTCTTACGCCAAAACTTCAGGAAATATATGCTCGCCAGGAGCGATGCGAATGCCGTCGCACCTGAAAGAACGGGATTCAAATGGTCCATCACTCGGCCTCCCAGATCATGCCGATAAGCAGGACCGTCATGGCGAACAGGCCGATCGACAGACGCACGGCGGAAAGATCAACTTGAGGAAATACGATCTTATCGATCCACAGAGCAGCATTTTCGAAAGTCAGACCCGCGAAGCAGACGGCGCTCCATAGGAGCAACCTTGACCTGTTACCGATATATGCCCGAATGAGCAGCCATGCACAAAAGCCGCTCGTGATCGCGCAAAGTGTGTAAATCACCGCAGCCATGACTAATCCTTTCGAATCCTGAAGGCATCTGAAAATGCCTGGATGCGGTGTGGGCTGTTGTGGATGATATGTGTGATCGGGATCAAATGCCGCGAATACGCCAAGGCCAAGCTATCGACCACTGGCCGCAATTCGGGCCGCGGCGCAAACACATAGATCCCTGCCTCGCCGTCGAGGAAGCCATCCTTCCTCAGGGACGCTAGAGCATCGGCCATCTCGATCTTGCCCGCGTAAAGGCGTGCAGCGAGCGATTCCACGTCGAAGCGCTCGCCGGGCCGCTTGTGGAAGAACAAAAGGGCTTCGAGCTGCGCCACAGAGCGAATGTAGCGTCGGACAAGCTCCTCTACCTCTTGCGGCAGTGCTTCATCAGACATCGTCGACCTCAGCCAGCGGCACGCAAGCTGATCGATTCAATGCAGAAATTCAAGACTGCTTTTCCTCTGCCACAAATCTAAGCCGACCGGATCAAAGACAACTGCAAAAGGCGGCGTCATCTCAGATGACACCGCCGATAAGCATGCTGGAAATAGGGACCGAAATCGGCTCAGTACTTGAATTCGGGCATCTTCTTCAGCTGATCCTTGTTGGCGTTCAGCACCACGTGATCCGGATACCAATTGTCGCTTCGCTGGGCCGACGTTGATGCGCTTCCCGTCGTGCTCGTCGAACCGGCATTGCCGGTCTTTCCAGCGCCATCGTTGGACACGGTCTTCACCGGTTCTTTGGCGAATTTGAGCTGATCGAACGTTACGGCGACGTTGTGCTCGCCCATTCCAAGGAATCCTCCCACTCCGATCACCACGTTGGCAACCCGCCCGCTGGAATCCAGGATCAGATCATTGATGTCGCCGATCTTCTCGTTGCTGTTGTTATAGACGTTCACGCCAACGAGTTTCGATGCACGCCATTCACCTTCCTTGTGCATGGAGGCGGTCGAGGCAGCCGGCTGCACGTTGGGCGCCGCGGTCGTCGCGTTGTTCTGGGACGACTGCGCCATGACCGGCGTAGCCAGCAGCATCGCGGAGGCAAGAATGCAAAGTGATATCTTCATGACGATTGCTCCTACTTCTGTTGGATCATCGTCAACTCATCACACGCTCGCAAGTTTCGTTTTCCTGAATGCGAATGTACGCTCCCGCACGAGACTTATCCGACTAGCTTGAGGCGGCTGCGCATCTTTTGATGAAGCATTGCACGTGTCACGGAAGGGTTGCATATGATGAACTCGACCATAGCGATAATGTCGTCCCTGGTGCGATTGCAGCAAGGGTTCTCGTAAGCGGCAAGAAGCCTTTGGGCCTCCTCCAAGGCCCCCACCAGAACTTCGGTATCGGTTCGGATCCGGACTTCTTGCGATGACATCTCCGCCTCTATTGCTTCACGAATATCTGGACTCTGTTGGCTGCCGTACACCTCGACTTAACGGCAGTAGGGAATCGCGTTCACGAATATGCAATGCGGAGGGGCGGCACCGCACAAGAACGGTTGTGCGCCGACAGGATGATCCCCTGACAATCGCAAGACATCGCTTTCAGCCTGGCCTCGTCCATGACGACGATCCCCGCCCTGCGACATCCAATCACTCCGTCGCGCATCATACTCCCGAGAGCGACCGTAACGCCGGCGCGCCGGACCGCGAGAGCATTGGCTATGTAACTATGCGTGAAAGGTATCTCGCGAGACCCGAGCCTGTCGCTGGCAACCAGGAGCCACCGGGCGAGGCGCTGGTGCAGCGTGTGCCTGGAATTGCAGGCTGACAGCTGCGAACTGTGAATCAGGATCGCCTGAACATAGCCTAAAAGCATCTTTTCAAGCTCGACGTCCCTCTTGATCAAAGAAATCAGCTGATCGGACTGGATCCGAAGCGCTTGGCCCGGCACTCTCACGCTGCAGCGGTGCGGCGAAACGTGCATGCCCAGGACCAACGGCACGCCGACAAAATCCTTCATCCCCAGCGTATGGATCTCGACCGGCAGGCAGTCGCCCGCGCGGGTCGTGACAGAACACCCGCCGGACTCGATGAAGTAGGCATGGCGAAGAGGAGTGCCGCGATCGTAAAGAATTTGTCCTTTGTTCAGAGACACCGTCTCGCAGCTTTCGAGCAAACGGCACTGCGATGAAGCCGACAGTCGGGAGACGAGTTCGTTGCGGCTAGTCCCGCAGAAGGGCTCGTCCAAACCAAGCCGCTTCGGGTTGAATTCGTTTTCGATCAACCGCAGTGGCGATGAAGAATGTTCCATGTCAAGCCCAATTCTAGACCGCTACAATGATTGCCTGTACGATGGGATGGATCGAGCGATCCTGGGAGTCAGGGTGACCGATAGAACTGTCGGGAAAAACCTGACAAGAACCAGAAACATCGAGGAAGTGCCAGCACGTGGGCGTTTTGCTGTCTCATTTGATACCCACCCGCATGGAGGCGCCCACCTCAATCTCCCGGCGCGCAGCCCGCCGCCCCTTGATCCTCGTCTTCATCGCGGCAGCGATGCCTCTTGCGCTTTTTGCGGGTTGGGTCGTTTTCCTGAACGCGCAGCAGCAGCGCAGGGGCTCTCAGGCTGCCGCCGTGGAGACGCTCGATAGCGTCGTCAACCGGCTTGCCTCCGAGATCAGCCTCCAGCTCGAGATCGCCGAGACCGTCGCGGCTTCCGCAACACTCGACAAGCCGGACCTTGACGCGTTCTATCGCGAAGCGACGCGTGTCAACGAAGCACGTCCTCTTTGGCAGACGATTCAGCTCGTCGATCCTGACGGGAATCAGGTGCTTGATGTCAGCCGCCCACTCGGAGATGGGATGCGCGCCACCGCCGACCGAGAGAACTTCGAACAGATCCTGAAAACGAGAAAGCCGGCGATCGGCGGAATTGGGCCACGTGGTCCCATCACCGGCAAACGCGTGGTGGCCGTCAGGGCCCCCGTTGAGCGCGATGGGCAATTGAAGTTTGTACTCACGGTGGCCCTGGTGCCCGATGCAATAAGCCAGATTTTGAAGAGCGCAGGAGCCCCGGCCGGCTGGGTGGGTTTCGTGGTCGATGCCAAGGGGAACATCGTCGCCCGCACCTTCGGTGAACAATCCGAACTCGGACAATCTGCCAGCGCTACGGTCCGCCAGGCGATAGCCTCAGCGCCAGAAGGAAGCTACGTCAAAACCACGCCTGCCGGCGAACAAGTCGACTCGATCTACAAAGTCATCCCCGGAACCAGCGGATGGTCGGTCCATTTCGGAATACCGACGCAGGAACTGAATGGTCCCGTCCAGCGCTCAGCCATTTTCCTTGCCGGGGGTGGGGTATTGAGCTTCGTCTTGGCTCTGACTTTGGCCTGGTACACCATACGCGACATTTCCCTTCGCCGGCGCGAGCAAGAGGCGCAGGCAGCATTGGCACTCAGCGCAAGTGAAGAGCGACGGAGGCTGACGATCGATGCCGCAGATCTCGGCGTGTTCAGCTGTGATTTTTCGACGAGAGAAGCGCTTGTATCGCCCCGCGCACGAGAATTGCTCCAGATCGAGGGGGCGCGCTCCGAAGGCGATACGAGCGTTCCGATCGACCGGATGCTGAGCAGCATTGATCCCGCCGACCAGCAAAAGTTTGAGGCTTCGTTGCTGAGTTGCCGTTCGGGAAACGTCGCGATTGCTGATTTCCGCACTGCGGCCCCTCGTAGCAGGTGGTTACGGGCCAGCGGACGGCTGTCTCGACTCGACGAAAACAACCTAGACGTCGTGTATGGCGTCATTCTGGATATCCACGAGACCAAGCGAGCTGAGCTGGAGCGACAGCAACTGCTTCGACGTCTTTCCGAAGCGGAAGAAAATGAACGCCGTAGAATCGCAAGAGAGCTTCACGATCAGATCGGCCAGACGGTCACAGGTCTCCTTCTCGGTCTAAAGAACCTGGAGCCGCTTCTTGGCACGAGCCCGAAACGCAAGCTCGGATTGGAGAGGCTCAATTGGCTGCAAGGACTCGCGAGAGGGATTGGGCGCGATATCCATCAAATCGCCTCTGACCTGCGCCCGACTGCCCTTGACGACCTGGGCCTTTACAAGGCGCTGGAGGCATTCTGCGCAGAGATCCAGCGCCGGTTCGGGATCAGCGTCGATTTTCAGCCTCTGGGCAGAAGAGATCGTCTCGGCCAGGACGTCGAAATCGCGGTTTACCGCGCCGTCCAGGAGGCCGTGAACAACGTGGTCAAACACGCGCAAGCTCGAAACGTCAGCGTGGTCATCGACCGACGCACAGCTGAGCTTAGGATCGTCGTCGAAGACGACGGGAACGGCTTCGACTTTCAGGAATTCTCGCAGGGTGAGAGCCGCCACGCAAAATTGGGCCTGTCCGTCATCGAGGAGCGCCTCACGCTGCTCGGTGGATCTTTGGCGATCGAATCTGAACCCGGCCACGGCACCTCTCTTTTCATGAGAATACCGGTGCCAATAGAGGAGATGGGCTATGTGCCCGATCCGGATCACGTTGACTGACGATCATCCGCTTGTTCTGGCCGGAATGAAGGCGTTGCTTCAGGATGTGCAGGACATTGAGATCGTCGGGGAAGCAACGGATGGACAGGCCGCCCTTGAGGTCATTCGCAAGGCCACACCGGATATTGCTATCCTGGACATTTCACTGCCCGGTATCAGTGGCCTTGAAGTTGCTCGCACCCTAGCGACGCAGCTTCCTCAAGTTCGTCTTCTGGCGCTGACCGTGCACGAGGATCACGCCTACGTTCAACCGATGCTGCAAGCGGGAGCTCGCGGCTATCTGCTGAAGCGCTCTGCGGCCGACGAGCTCGAGCGCGCAGTTCGCGCGATCGCTGGAGGTGGTTTGTATCTGGATCCCGCAATAGCGGAGAAAGCACTTCCATCCGCGCAGGGCGCCCACTCGTCTTCCGGCGCTTCCACAGCCGGCGAGCTGACACCGCGCGAGAGTGAGGTTCTCAGATTCATCGCACAAGGCTTCAGCAACAAGGAAATTGCCAATCAGCTAAGCATCAGCATCAAGACCGTCGAAACTTACAAGGCCAGGGCGGTCGAAAAGCTCGGACTGTTCACGCGTGCCGACATCGTGCGCTACGGCGTGGCCCTTGGCTGGTTGAGCCATTCGGGAAAGAGTGCGGATCAAGTTTGAGCGGGAAGGAGGTGGGCCAAACGGCCCTGCGTGGCATGCGGACGTCAGGATTATCCCGACAAGCCCCGCTCATCTCCTGACTGCCCGATGGGACGCCGTCCATTATCTTCCATGAAGCGGACGAGAGAACCAACGCAAATCGCCGGCCGGAACACCGTTCTTTCCGGCTTCTGCATTCCGCACGTATTGGACGGATCATGGTTGTTTGGAGGCATGCATGAGAAATGTACTTTTCCGAGGACGTCCCGGTCGCCAGCTCTTTGCACAGTATGAGAAACTGCCCGGGCTCGCCACTCGGACGAGCTCGCGGCTAGATGCCCGCACGGCGAGAACCGCGGGCATTTGCCTCGCTTGCATCTATCTCACCTGTCTCCTGTTCTCGGCGTACGCGATTGCTTGACGGCAACAGGCGTTTGGCAACCGACATCGAGGAATGACGAAGTCGGATTCATCGTCCCGATCCTTTGCAGGAACTCGCTCGATCATGGATACAGTCGTGGTGCTCCTGGTCCTCGGTATGTTGTTCACGGCTCTTTGTGTCGCGGCGCTGGAGATCGCGGCACGTCGATTTTCCCGGACTCTTGAGCGTCAGCTTCCGATGTAAAGTGCGGCGCACCCATCTCACTGCGCGAAGATTGCTCTTATGCAAGGTGAGGGCCGCCTCGATCGACGGCCCTCCAAGTTTGCGCTTATCGGCAGACACGCACGTGCTTGACGATACGCCGACCATGATAGCCACGAGTGACTATGGTTCGCACGGTGCAGACCCTCCGATGATGATGATAGTGATAGCCAGCCTGCATCGTCTCGGATGTTGCCGCGGCGCCGACCGGTGGCGCCATCATCGCATTGGCAGGAACCAAGAACTGAGTGCCCGCAAGCAAAGCAGCGGCCGCAAATCCATAGGCGATTTTCTTCATAGTTTTTCCTTGTCGTACGCCCCCTCCGCACTTCTATGTCGGTCCAATGAATGCGGAGTGAACGACGATACTGACAATCGTCGTCGCGATCTTTCGCCGCAGATGCAGAAAATGGATAGCTGCTCCCGCCGCTGCGAGGTGCTTGGAATCGAGGCTTATCCCAATCCGCTTAGATGTCCCGCAGGAACTGCCGAAGTTGCTTTTTGCTTATTCACGTCTCAAAAGTCGCTATCTCGAACGCACTACCCTCACCGGCTAGAGCGAACAGCGGCCTTAACGGGAGGGAGTGAACAGGCACTCTCGCCAGAGCACAAGGGAGCCTGCCGTGCTTTCGCTGATGGATATTGCTGCCGTTCTGCTCACATTGTCTGCCGCCTTCGGCTGGCTCAATCATAAGTTCCTGCCGCTCTCCCGCAGCGTAGGTCTTCTTTTGATGAGTGTCCTGACGTCGCTGCTGATGATCGGTCTGGATGCAGCGGTTCCGACGGCTCATCTGCTAAACCAACTTGCCGACGGACTCCGACAGATCGACTTTACCGAAGTCGTCGTCAACGGAATGCTTGCATTTCTGCTGTTCGCCGGCGCGTTGCACGTAGATCTGGACACACTCAGAAGCCGCGCCATTCCGGTATTTATTCTGGCCGTTCTCGGCACCTCGATCTCAACCGTCCTCGTAGGCCTGATGTTCTGGTTCGTCTGCGGCCTTGTGAACCTACCCGTATCGTTGGCTTGGGCATTCGTGTTCGGCGCATTGATCAGCCCGACTGACCCCGTTGCTGTCCTGAGTACGCTTCGCAACACCAAAGTGCCGAAAGAGCTGCAGATCGAGACGGAAGGCGAGGCATTGTTTAACGACGGCGTCGGGATTGTTCTGTTCACGATCATGCTTCGCTTTGCGAGCACCGGAGACGGCGCTCAGGTTTCGACTGCCGATGTCGCTGAGTTACTCGTTCGCGAAGCTGGTGGCGGAATAGTTCTGGGCTTGTTGACTGGCTATGTTGCGTATCGCGCGATGCGGCTCATCGACGACTACGCCATAGAGGTACTGATCTCTCTCGCGCTCGTCACCGGAACATACGCACTTGCGTTACATCTGCACGTCAGCGGGCCGCTCTCCATGGTCGCCGCAGGCCTCCTCATCGGCGACCGAGGACCGCGATATGCGATGAGCGAGCGGACACAAGGATATCTCTTCGCGCTCTGGACTCTCATCGACGAAATCCTCAATTCCGTCCTTTTTCTGCTTATCGGGCTCGAGACCTTGATACTGCGCTTTGATCTTCGCAGCCTTGGCCTGGCAGCAGCGTCAATTCCAATCGTTCTCTTCGCCCGGTTTGTCTCCGTTTCAGTCCAACCGTTTTTGTTCGGATGGACTCAGCTGCTTTCCCTGCGCAACGCGCCCTTTCTCACCTGGGCGGGCGTTCGAGGCGGGATTTCAGTTGCACTCGCCCTATCAATCCCGGATAGCCCGGCCAAGGCCGCCATGCTCGCCTCAACCTATGCGGTCGTCCTGTTCAGCATCATCATTCAAGGCTCGACTCTAGGCTGGGTGGCAAAGCGGACTGTCGGACAATAGGTCTCGTCTCCAATGACCCTTCAAGCGCAGGCGACAAGCGCCTCATTTTTGAACGGATCAATCCTCATAGCTGTCGATGACGGCATCGGCGATCACGCGTTTGGTGAGGACGCCAACGATATCGTTCACGCGCGGGCGCGAGGCAGAGCGGACAACAATTGCCGCCCCGACCCGATGGCGCTTCAACCTGGCAAACACCAAGCTCAAAAGGTCCTGATCGCGGCAAATGACCATTCGCCGCTCGACGAATTGCTCGACCATGAGAGCTGGGTTCGATTGCGACTCCGCCCATAAGCCGCAACGTGGTGGGATCAGCCCGACAATCCGGCCTTCGCGCTCAACCACGATAGGAAGTGCATCATCGATATCTTCCGCAGCCATAGCCTGTTTTAGTGTCGTTCCTACTCCGGCGACGATAAAGCGCCTCTCCATGATGTCCTGGGCCTGCTTCACCAGATAGAGGTTGATATGCCGCTCCTTCGGAATGCGGTGCCCGCGGTGGCGCAGCTTGATCGTGTAGATCGTCTCGTTGACGAGTGCACGCCTGACGCCTGCAGCCAACGCCACCGCAACGATCACCGGAACGATGATTGCGTAATCGCGGGTCATCTCGAAGACCATCACGATTGCCGTCATGACGCCGCCCGTACCTGCACCGACGATGGCCGCCATTCCAATGATCGCGGCCGAAGATGGCGTTAGCCCTGAATGAGGCAGGATTGGATTGGTTGCAGCGGCAAAGGCGGCCCCCAGCGTGGCGCCAAGGTAAAGCGATGGCGAGAAGATCCCGCCCGACGCCCCGCAGCCGAGGCTGACCGTCGTTGCCAACAGCTTCAGCACGAACAGCAGCGCCAGTAACCCCGCCGCCGTCATCTTGTGGTCCAGTATCTCCTGAATGACGGAGTAGCCGACGCCGTCGACGTAGGAGTGGCCAAAGGCATGGGTGAGCACCACCATCATCAGGCCGATTGACGACATGCCGATGATATTTTGAACATACTCGTTGCCAGACAGCTTCGGAAACCCGTCTTCCATGAAGACGAGCAGACGGATAAACGCCCAGGCTGCCGCTCCAGACAACAAGCCAAGCAGGACAAATGCGAGAGCTTCCTGCGCATTGAAGGATGCGACCATGCTGAATTGCACATCCGGAACCGAAAAGGCCGGCTCCGGACCGATCAGGATGCGCCCGATCGTCGTCGCAGCCCCCGTGGCCACGACGACTGGGAGGAATGTCCGGTTTGAAACTTCCGGCAGAAGAATTTCCAGAGCAAACAGCACGCCGCCCAGCGGAGTATTGAAGGTTGCGGCAATGCCCGCGCCCGCGCCCGCGGACAGCAGCGTGATCCTCTGCCGGGTCGAGAGCCCGATGAATTGAGCAAAGGCTGAGCCAAGGGCTGAGCCTATCTGAATGATAGGGCCTTCGCGCCCGACGGCGGCGCCGCTTCCGATCGATATTGCGGACGCCAGCGCCTTTATCAAGCTACCGAACCCCGAATTTTGCCGCGCTTGTAGAGTATGGCGTCCATCACTTCGGGTACGCCATGTCCCTTTGCTTCTGGAGCGAACCGCCGGACGAGAAAAACGACGATGAGGCCGCCGATCACAGGCGCAAGAAGAACAAAGTCGCCGAAAGGACTGGGTCCCTCACTGACGTTTGCGTCGTAAACGACGCTCAGCCTGCCATTGTAAGACAAGTTGTGCACGAGGCCGATCAGCGCGCGAAAGCCGACGGCGCCAAGTCCGGTCATGACGCCAATCACCAAGGCGAGCGCGCAAAGCACGAGAAGGCTGACCTTCCGCTCTTCAGCAAACGGCTTGATGCTGCTGCCGATCAGGGCTTTTCGCGTGCCGTAAGTCAGGACCGAGGGCATTTGACCACTATTGCGCACAGACAACGATATGAACTCTGGTTCCGAAAGGCGGTTCCTGCCGAGAGGCATGGCGACAATCCGCGCCCATCGACCTCCACGTCACCGCCATTGGACGCCCTTGTTGGTTGCCCGTCGATTCATGGTGCCCGCCCAACGGTAGTCAGGAAGCTCCAGTTCGTCGGCGATGTCCCGCCCAATTGCGAGCCTCGCCAGCCCCGGTATCGAGAAGCTTCTGACCACGACGTTGCGGAAGAGCATTCCCACACGCGTTCTCGGCGCCATTGCTCCGGCAAAGCGCTCCGCACCCCGCTGTTTCCGGCCTATATAGCTCTTTAGCCGCGCCTCGTATCCCGCAAACGCCTCCAAATATCGTCCACCGGACAGGGCGAGTTCACCGGCCAAGACATAAGCTGAAATCATCGCCAGCGCCGATCCCTGCCCTGCCAGGAGCGAGACGCAGAAAGCGGCATCACCAATGAGCGCCACCCGACCTCGTGACCAGTTCGGCATCCTGATCTGACTGACGGTGTCGAAATAGAGTTCACCGGCGCGCTCCAGTTCGGCGAGCATCTGATCGCACTCCCAGCCGTCTCCGCCATAGACTTCCCGAAGGAGCGCCTTTTGCGAGGCCGGCGTTTCCGGCAAAACTGAGTGATGCTCGGCAAACACCAAGAGAAACAATGTACGATCGTCACGCAGCGTGAAGCGGCCTACCATGCGGCCCGGCTGACCGTAGATCAGATACACATCCTCGTCGCGCGGTCGATAGCCGTGAGCTTCGAAGGCAGCCACGATATACCCCAGACGCCGCTCGAAGTGAGCCTGTGGTCCAAAGACCAGATTGCGCACGGCTGAATGCAGGCCGTCTGCCCCGACGAGAAGGTCGAACCTCCGCCTGCCGCCGTGCTTCAGTTGGACTTCGACGCAATCTGGTTTCTCTTCGACGAGAATGATCTCGTCTCCGAAAATGGCTTCGACGCCGCTGGCCCGTTCGAACAGCATGCGCGAGAGGTCACTGCGCTGAAGAGTAACGTATCGTCCATTCGTCAACTCGGAGAAGACGTCGGTACCGAAGCCGGCCAGCCGACGGCCAGCTTCATCTACGATCCGAAACTCTCGGGCGTAGTAGCCGTCGCGATTGATCTCCGGCATCAATCCCATCCGTTCAGCGATGGTGTAGCCGAGCCCCCAAAAATCGATGACATAGCCTCCGCTCCGTAGAGCGGAGGCGCGTTCGAGGAGCGTCGGCTGGAAGCCGGCTGCTTTCAACCAATAGGCAAGCGTGGGCCCGGCAATTCCAACCCCGGAGATTAGAACGCTGTTCATGCCATCTCCTCAGAAACGAACGACGATCAGCGACACGATGCCCGAGCTCGCTCTGGTGCTTCGGCGGTCTTCGGACGAGAATTAGTCGCTTGCGTACAAGAACATTTGAGGCCGCAACAGAGTATTACATACATCGCGACGCGATCGCCGCGATGATGTTCCGAGTAGTCTCGCCTGCGCAACTTCAATGTCGAGCTTCGGAATCTGGACTGTTCCGACAAAGGAAGACGAATTGGAAGACAAGTTGACTGTTCATGTCCGGCATATCGAGCGCACCCTTCGTGTAAGCGCAATCGCTCTATTTCTCGCGCTCTCGGTCTGGCTGCTTCGCGACATACTGTTGCTCTTGTTCAGCGCCGTGGTCATCGCTTGCGTTTTGCGGGGCGCCAGCAACGCGGTCCGTCGGGTAACGCGCCTCGGGCCATACACGTCCTTGATTTCCGTCATTCTTGTGACAGGGCTCGCACTCGGTGCGCTGCTGTGGTGGCGCGGCAGCGCCATTTTCATCCAGGCCGACGAGATCAGCCAGCAACTGAGAACCCAACTGGCACGGATCTGGAGCGAACTGCAAAACAGCTCGTGGGGTTCGATTTTGGCTCAACAGTTGCAGATCGCCGGAAAGTCTCTGCGCACTGGCCTGACAGGCTACGTCACCGGCGTCGTTGGCTCCGTTCTCGGCATAGGTGGCACTCTCGTCGTGACGGCGGCGACAGCGATATTCCTCGCTGCGTCGCCCCAATTGTATCTCGAAGGCTCGCTTCGTTTGCTTCCAATGGCCTGGCGACCTCGCGGCCGAGAAGTTGCCGGAGAGCTCGGCGCTACGCTTAGGCTCTGGTTTCTTGGTCAACTCGTCGACATGCTGATCGTTGGTCTGCTCCTCGGACTGGGCCTTCTCCTCATCGGTTCGCCCTTGCCACTATCACTGGCCCTGCTGGCCGCCCTTCTGAACTTCGTGCCATACATCGGGGCACTTGCAGGCGCAGTGCCGGCGATCCTCGTGGCTCTGGCACAGTCTCCTGCTCTTGCCGCTTGGGTCGCTCTCTTGTTTTTGACGATCCAGCTGTTGGAGGGAAATGTCATCGCACCATGGATTCAGAAACGAACTGTCTCGCTGCCACCCGCACTGACGATACTTTCCCAAACGATCCTTGGCACTCTCTTTGGTTTGATCGGACTGATCGTTGCCACGCCCTTGATCGCCGTTCTGCTCGTTGCTGTCCGCATGATCTATGTCGAAGGCTTCCTGGAGCGCGAGAGTAAACAGGCTGCCTAGTTCAGGAACACTGCTGAAAATGTGCGGAGGCCACGGAGTTGGTACGGTGTCGTACACTCGCGTGTCTGACCGGCAATCGGCGCGACATAGTGTCCCGAACCCTTGACCCGAGAAACCAAGATTGCAGGCTGATGTTGAGACCGCATTCTGAAATTACAGGAGCCACAGATGCGGAGACTCACACTTGCCCTTTCTCTCACCGGCCTGGTCGCAATTTCTCCTGTCAGCAGTAGCCAGGCTGCGCCTCTGACACCGCTCTCGGCAGCCGCGAGCTCCACGCAGCACACGTCGGCAGTGCAGGATAATCTGACCCAGGTTCGATGGCGTGGCGGCTGGGGAATCGGCGCCGGCCTGCTGGCAGGAGCCTTGATCGGCTCAGCCTTTGCGACCCCGTATTATGGGGAATATCCGCCGTACTATGGCTACAGATACCCCTACGGCTACGGTGGGTACTATCCGGCTTACACCTACACACCTTACTGGGGTGGCTATGGTTGGAGACCGCGGCCATACGCCTGGGGCCCGCGCCCCTGGCGCTATAGCTACGGCTGGTCCGCGCCGAGACCGTGGGGATATACGGTCCGGCGCGCGCAACCTTGGCGTCATAGCTACGGCTGGGCGCCGCGGCACTATCGGCACCACCATCACGGCGTGATCCGTGCGCACCATCGGTGGTGACGCGCTGCGCGTGTAGCAAAGTGCCCGGCGCATTCAGTCATTGGAGAACCGCGCCGGGCGACGACGAATATTTCGTTGGAGAAGCCGCTAGATGGCGGAATTACTGCAGGACGTACGTCAGCCGTTCGAAAGACTTCGAGAGGCGATCACGTTGCAAGATTGGCTGTGTTGACGTCCTGCTTCCGAGTGAAGGTTGCACCTACGGCTCGTTTCGCCGGGTGTCGAAGCTCGTGCTTCCACAATGCGGGCATTTCGGAATCTTGTGTCCTTTTGTGACGTGAGTGGCCTGATGACATCGCTCACACCTGAAGTCTCCAGTCTCTTGGGCTGTCTCACCTGCATGCGCCGCCATGATACTTCTCCCTGTTAAGCGCGGGCGCCCCATTTGGTCCAAGCGTCGCGCGCGAAGAGAGTTGCTAATTGTGTTCGGGGTCGCCAAAGCAGCACCCTCTTGCCCTACATGCGTTCTTTCACGCCGGCCTCTATAAGCCACCAATTCACTGGGTAGCTCGTGAAAAAGCCCGCAAGCATTGCGATCTGCATCATGAACCAAAACTCCGGCATCGACGGCTCCAGCCTCACCCCGAAGAGATTCCTGAAGATCGCGAACTGCGCGATCGCCATAAATCCGTACATACCGATTTGCCACGCAGTCAGCGAGAGAGTGTCTGCCTTCACGGCTTGAACGACGCCCGCGCCTGGCGACAAGTCGCGCATCGGCTTGATCGTGAAGTACTGAATGCGACGCCGAGCGCAAAAGCGAACAGATAGTCCACGACCCAGATCGCGAACATTTTCTCTGAGAAGAGGCTTTTCCATCCCGCCCAGATCGCGATCACCGGAAACGCGAGCGCAAGGCTCTCGGCGATGATGTCCCCGAGTGTACATCCGGCGCCACAGTGCATGGCACCTTTCGCGACCATGACGGGAAACGGTGTCTCCCTCTTGCTGTCGGAGTGCTTGTTCTGCTCAGTCGCATCCCGGGCCGCAAGCCGGCCGAACCGGTAGTACAGCCACAACGTCAGTACGGTGCCGAACAGACCGTTCACTGGCCAGACGACATTCATGATCCACATACGCTGTGGATGGCGGGTGAGGTCGATCGCGATGATGACCGCGCAGACAAATCCGACACCCAGACAAGCCAGCGCGATATCTCTTAGCCAAATTGGTATCATGGCTCCTCCGTTTTCTCGGAGAAGAAACGTTGTGAAGATCGCCTTCGTTCAAATCGAGCTTTGTGGTTTCCCACGATCATCTCGGGGCGGAGCGCTTGGAGAATTGGCTATTCCACATTCAATTCTCACGCACGCAAGCGACGGCCGATCTGCCGATCGTACTCACGCTGTATCAATCCAGAGCACGAACAGGCGGAATGCTCCAGCTGGGCCCGGTCGACCAGAGTTATCGCTGCTCGGGTGTTGCGGATGATGCCGGCCTGTTCGAACGTCTCGAGACATTCGCTGACACTGGCCCGACGGATCCCGAGCAATTGAGCTAAAACAGCATGCGTGATCGGCAGTTCTCCGGAGTCCATTGCGTTTGCCGCGACAAGAAGCCAGCGGGCAAGTCGCTGCTTGACGGAATGGAGCGAGTTGCAGGCTCCCACCTGTGACGTTTGAAACAAGACAAGATTGATGTAAGAGAGGATCACTCCACGGAGGGTCCCAAGATCGTCAAGCGCGGCGAGAAAAGCCGGCGTCGGAATTCGTAGTGCCGCTCCGCCCACCTGAACGACGCGACGGTGCGGCGGCATCGGATCCTCCGGCGCCAAAACGCAGGGGGCGCCGATCATTCCCTCGGAGCCCACCAGCCAAGCCTCCACGAAGCGCCCGGCCTCGACCTTGGCTGAGACCGATACGAGACCACTGCCAAGAAAGTAGACATATTCCATCGGCAAGCGCCAATGATGAAGGACCTGACGCGGCTTGAGCTCGACATGCGTCCCGATCGACTGGAGTACTGTGAGCTCGGTTTTTGGGATGCAACGCAGCAGCTTGTTCCGTGCAGCCAAGGAGCCAACGCGGCCTCCAGGCGCAATTGATGTCGGAACTAGGCCTGTCGCCCGGCCGTCCTGCATTGCTGCGCTCCCCGCAATCTCCGAGGATCGATCGGAACGGTCCGCGGGTCTGCGGAGAGTACGCACTCGGGCCATCGGCGGTTCCTTTTTCAGGACTACTCCTATTCTCCGTTCCATCATCCTGATTTGAGGCCTTCTCCTCGAACCGAACGGCGGCTCGGAGCGACGCGCTGGAGGGCTTCGGACGTTCCGACCCAAACAGTTGAGTGATGCGATGTCGGCACGAGACCGAACGAAGGCACACGACGTTCTCTGGGACAAAGCTGGGTTGCCAAGGTCTTGCGGAAAGCAAGTCAGAGCCGGCCCAGCGCAGCGGAACCCAACTCCTCTCCAAAGATCAGTCGGCCGGCGTGGCTAAATATTTCGTAGCCATCGTCGCGCGCGACCGCGACGAGCGTCACGCCGGCACGCTCAGCGGTCTCGATCGCCAGCGAAGTCGGTGCGGAGACGGCGATGAGCAACGGCACGCCCATTCGTGCCGTCTTCTGAACCAGTTCGACGGAGACCCGACTGGTCATGAGGACAGCCCCCCGTGACATTTCGAGCCCGACTCTGGCCGCCGCACCAGCGAGTTTGTCCAGCGCATTGTGGCGTCCGACATCTTCCCTTACCAATCGGATGTCATGGCCGTCCCAGAAGGCCGCAGCGTGCATCGCGCCCGTCGCCTGGTTATGAGGCTGGAGCGGTCGCAAGGAGCGCATCGCCTCCAGAATGTCGACCGGGCGAAACCCGCCTTCGCTGACTACGCGCGTCGGCCGCGGGCAAGCCTGTTCCAAGCTCTCAATTCCGCACAGGCCGCAGCCGACCGGCCCGACCATCGCCCTCCGCCTGTTGGCGAGGAGATCACCATAGGAGTCGTCGAGCCAGATCCGTACTTCGCAACCGAGCTCGAGCTCGACGACTTCGATGCTGATGATGTCCTCGCCATGCTCCACAATGCCCTCGCTCAAGCTGAAGCCTACGCCGAAATCCAGGAGGTCAACGGGAGAGGCCATCATCACCGCGTAAGTCGAGCCGTTGTACGTGAGCGCGATCGGCCGTTCCTCTGCGACCTTGCGTGAGGACGGAATCGGGCGACTCCCCCGCCACACCAGCTCCGGCTTGTCGCGCGTACAACGATCCTGCATATCCGGCTCCGAGGTTGGCTTCTGGCAACCTCAACCATTGGGCCGCGTTCCCTGGCCATTATCCATTGTCGGGCCCCGCTCCCGCTGTTCAACATCGCGCGATCAAAACCATTCCCTTGGTACGGCACCGTGCACAGATTTCCTGAGCGGAGAATGCGTGCGTCGCCCGTCCGTCGATGGTCTTGCAGGTGCTGGTTTTTTTTACGCGCTTGCCGCTCAAGCCGCCGTCCCGCCGAGAAGCGGCTGTCAGGAACCCGCGCGGGGAACATACGTTGCCGATGCACAGGCTGGCCGGTTCCCGAAGAGAAGCAAGATCATGGCGCGACCCAACAAAGCTGGTGACGACACTCCCGACACGGTTGAATACGACGGCCCAGCTGGCGGATGGGGCTCCCTGAAAGGAATAGCGCGGATCTTCGGCAAGGAGTGGGATTCGCCCGCGGCCTTGAACACCCTTCGCCGGCAGAACAAGCCGAAAGGCTTCATGTGCGTTTCCTGCTCATGGGCCAAACCTGCGGATTATCATGCCTTCGAATTCTGCGAGAACGGCGCCAAGGCAACGCTCTGGGAGCTAACGTCGCGCCGCTGTACGCCGGAGTTCTTTGCCGAGCATACCCTAACCGAGTTGTTGTCATGGAGCGACTATGACCTCGAGCAGCAGGGGCGCCTGACACATCCACTGCGTTACGACAGCACTACTGATAAGTACGTTCCCTGCTCTTGGGACGAGGCATTTCATGCTATCGGATCGCAATTGAGGGCGCTCGATCCGAAATCGGTCGTGTTCTATTCGTCGGGGCGCGCCAGCCTCGAGACCTCCTACCTATATGCTCTCTTTGCACGGGTGTACGGCAACAACAATCTGCCGGACAGCTCCAACATGTGTCACGAAACAACCTCAGTCGCTCTCAAGAAGCTGATCGGGGCGGGCGTTGGGACCGTGGTCTTCGACGACCTCAGCAACTGCGATGCGATGTTCTTCTTCGGCCAGAATACCGGGTCGAACAGTCCGCGCTTTCTGCATCCCCTACAGGACGCTGCCAAGCGCGGCGTCCAGATCATTACGTTCAACCCCGTCCGCGAAAAGGGTCTCGAAGTCTTCATCAATCCGCAGAATCCGACGGAGATGCTGACCGGCAAGACCACACAAATCAGCAGCCAGTACCATCAAGTGAAGGTGGGTGGCGACATCGCGGTCATTGTCGGAATCTGCAAGCACGTCTTCGCGGCGGACGATGCCGCCAAGCAGCAGGGCAAACGTGTGATCGACGCTCCCTTCGTCGAGCAGCACACACATGGTTTCGAAGAGTTCGAAGCCAAGGTCCGGGCGACGTCCTGGGACGACATTGAAAGCGCATCTGGTCTCAGCCGATCGGTCATCGAGGGGGCCGCGCAGGTCTATGTCGAGGCTGATCGCGTGATCGAGATCTACGGCATGGGGCTGACCCAGCACGTACACGGCTTTCAAAACGTGGCGATGCTCGTCAACATGCTGCTCCTTAAGGGCAACATCGGGCGAGATGGCACCGGCATTTCACCCGTGCGTGGACACTCGAACGTCCAGGGTCAGCGCACCGTCGGCATCTCCGAGAAGCCTGAATTGGTCCCTCTCGACAAATACGCCAAGCAGTTCGGATTCGAGCCGCCACGCGACAAAGGCATGAACACCGTTGAGACCTGCGAAGGCGTCCTCGCCGGCAAGGTCAAGGCGTTCGTCGGCCTCGGCGGAAATTTTGTCCGCGCCATTCCGGAGCGATCGAAGATGGAAGCGGCCTGGCGCGGGCTGGAGCTGACGGTCCAGATTGCCACCAAGCTCAACCGCAGCCACCTCGTGCACGGCAAGGCCGCCTATCTGCTGCCGTGCCTCGGCCGAACCGAAGAAGATGTGCAGGCGAGCGGCCAGCAGGCCGTTACCATGGAGGATACGTTCAGCTGTATCCAGGGTTCGATCGGGTTGCGCAAGCCCGCCAGCGAGCACTTGAGATCCGAGGTGGCGATCGTCGCGGGTCTGGCCAAAGCAACCCTGAACCCCAATCCCAAACTGAAATGGGATGAATGGGTCGGCAACTACGATCTCATCCGTGACGAGATTGCCGAGACCTATCCGGACGAATTCCACGACTTCAATGCGCGGATGTTCACGCCGGGCGGGTTCTATCGTGGCAATTCAGCCCGCGAACGGATTTGGAAAACCGAGAGCGGCAAGGCAGAGTTTACAGCGCCCGAAACCCTCACCTCGACCGGCTTTTCCGATGCGCCCGGCCGCTTCCGGCTGCTCACGATGCGCAGCAACGACCAGTTCAATACGACGATCTACGGCTACAGCGATCGGATGCGAGGCATTGAGGGTACACGGGACGTATTGCTGATGAATCCCGACGAAATCGCACGCGCCGGACTTCAGGAAGGTCAAATGGTTTCCCTCGTCAGCGACGCAGAGGATGGCATCCTGCGCGAGGTGGGTCCTCTCAAGGTGACCCCGTTCAAACTGCCGGATGGCTGCGTCGGGGCCTACTATCCGGAAATGAACCCCCTGATCCCGCTGTCGCACCACGACATCCATTCGAAGACGCCGGCCGCTAAATCGGTGCCGGTCCGAATCCGCGCGTGAGCGATGGCGCGGAAGGGGGGCCGATGAATGCAGCTTTTCCGCCCCGGCGCGAACACGATTGCGACGGTGATGATCGCGGCAATTGGAGCAGCGCCGGTGCTTGCAGTTGGGTTGTCCTATGAGGTGATGCGATCCCCTTACGTGACCAACCAGGCCATCACGCGGAATCAGCCGGTGCCGTTCAGTCATGAGCATCACGTGTCGGGCCTCGGTCTCGACTGCCGCTACTGCCACACCTCTGTAGAGAAGGCGCGCTTTGCCGGCATCCCGCCGACCGAGACCTGCATGACCTGCCACTCCCAAATCTGGACCAACGCGCAGATGCTGGCGCCGGTGCGCGAGAGTCTGGCTAAAAACAAGCCGCTGGCATGGCAGCGCGTCCACCGCCTCCCCGACTACGTTTATTTCGATCACTCGGTCCACGTCGCAAAAGGTGTCGGATGCACCACCTGTCATGGCGACGTCGGAGGCATGCCGCTGATGCGCCAGGCCGCGCCGCTGACGATGCAATGGTGTCTCGATTGCCACCGCTCTCCTGAACGCTACCTGCGGCCTCGCGAGGCGGTTTTCGATCCGAACTGGCAGACCCCGAAGAACCAGGCCGAGGTCGGGCCCAAGCTTGCCGCAGGCTATCACATCAACACAGGTCATTTGACGGACTGCACGATATGCCACCGCTGAAGGAATTGCCGACGCGGCCCGATCCTGCCGGGCGCAGCAAGCTCAATCGCCGTCAGGCGCTCAGCTTGCTGGCGACCGGCATGGCCGGTGGACTCGCGGCCTGCAGCAAACCCGACGAGCAGATCCTGCCTTATGTCAGGATGCCGGAGCGCATCGTTCCCGGCGAACCGCTGAAATTTGCGACGACGCTCGCGTTGGCGGGGATCGGTCGCGGCGTGATCGTGACTTCGATCGACGGCAGGCCGATCAAGGTGGAGGGCAACCCGCGTCATCCGGGCAGCCTGGGTGCCACCGACGTTTTCGCTGAAGCAGCCGTTCTTTCGCTTTACGATCCCGACCGCTCGCGCACGATCCTGCACGATGGCGCGATTGCGCCGCGCGAAGCGTTGAACCGAGCGCTGGTGACCGAACTCTCCGAGGCCCGCAGCAGCCAGGGTAAAGGCCTGCGCTTGTTGACCGGGCGCACCACCTCCCCGACTCTGCTGCGCCAGATCGACGAATTGCTTGAGGCGTTCCCGGCCGCATCGTGGCACGCTTACGATCCAACGGACGACGAGAACGCGCGACAAGGCGCGCAGCTCGCTTATGGCCAGCCTGTGAGCAGCATTGCCGATTTCGCAAAGGCCCGCGTGATCGTCGCGCTCGATGCCGATCCGCTCGGGCATGGCCCCGATCAGATTCGGATTGGCCGCGGTTACGCAACCGGCCGCGGCGACGCGAATGCCTTCTCGCGTCTCTATTGTCTTGAGAGCGTACTCACGCTCACCGGAGCAAAGGCGGACGAACGTCTGGCGCTTCGTCCCGAGGTAATCGAGCGGTTTGCGGCGAGCCTCGCACGGGAGCTCGGCGCGGTGACAGGCCCAACCGAACTTCCGGAGCGCGAGCGCCTGCTGCTTCAGCAGATCATGGCCGACTTGAACTCGCACAAGGGTGAGGCGCTCGTCATCGCGGGCCCGGCAATGTCCAGGGAAGTCCACGCATTGGTGCATTGGATCAATGCCAAGCTCAATGCGCCCATTCGGCTCATCGATCCCGTTGATCGTACGCCTTCCGGCAAGCAGGCGGGATCGCTCGAACAGCTCGCAGGCGAGCTCGATGCCGGACGCGTGCATCAGCTCGTCATGATCGGCATCAATCCCGCCTATGACGCACCAGCCGATTTGCACTTCAAGGCCCGGGCGGAAAAGGCGCCATTCCGCCTGCATATGGGGGAGTATGCCGACGAGACGGCGGATATCGCCACCTGGCATGTTCCGCAAAGTCATCGGTTCGAAACGTGGTCGGATCTGCGGGCCAGCGACGGGACGGCAAGCATCGCCCAGCCTCTGATCAGGCCCCTCTACGAGAGCTTCAGCGAGCACGAACTTCTCGCCTGGCTGACCGGCGCAGAGGACGCGCGCCCTTACGAATTGGTGCGGCAGACCTGGCGGAGCGCGGCCGCTGCGGATTTCGAGGCATGGTGGCTGCGCGTGCTGCACGAAGGGATCATCGCAGCAAGCGGCGCCACTGCTGTCTCCCTCACTGCTCCGCTCCTGCCGCCACTCTCGGTCGCCGAACCCCACGACAAGCCCGATGACGGGATCAGCCTGGTGCTGCGCCCTGATGCTTGCCTGTGGGACGGCTCCTACGCCAACAACGCCTGGCTCCAGGAGTGTCCGAAGCCGCTCAGCAAGCAGGTCTGGGGCAATGCGCTCGCGCTGCATCCGGATGAGGCAACGCGCCTCGGTCTCACATCCGGGGACGTCGCCACGGTCGCCGCGAACGGCCGATCGATCGAGGTGTCCGTGCTGACTGAACCCGGGATGGCCATGGGCGTCGGCGCGCTCACGCTCGGCGGGGGGCGGCAGAAGGCCGGCGCGATCGGCAATGGAGTCGGTGTCAGTGCCTACACGATCCGAACCTCCGATAATAGTTGGCGCCTTCCGCAAGTTGCGATCAAGCGGACAGGACGCCGGGAGCCGATTCTCACGACGCAGAACGTCGTTCGCACGCCAGAGGACGTCCGCGAGCTCTATCCACAATACCGGCTCGGGAAATCCCTGCCCCCGTCGGCAAATCCCGATCCTCCAAGCCTAATGCCCCCGGCCGTGAAGTCGGGCGACGGCCATGCCTGGGCGATGGTGATCGACACATCGGTTTGTATCGGTTGCAATGCCTGCGTGCTCTCTTGCCAGGCCGAGAACAGCATTCCCGTGGTGGGGCCGGAGCAGGTGGCCATGGGACGCGACATGCACTGGATGCGCGTCGACGCCTATGATCATGGCACGCCGGATAGCCCGCAACTCGGCTTTCAGCCCGTGCCGTGCATGCATTGCGAGCACGCGCCTTGCGAGCCTGTCTGCCCTGTCGCTGCATCCGTCCACGACAGCGAAGGCCTGAACGCGCAGGTCTACAATCGCTGCATCGGCACCCGCTTCTGCGAGGCGAACTGCCCTTACAAGGTTCGGCGCTTCAACTTCTTCGGTTATGCCGACGGTGAGGAATACGGCAATCTCGGCGCGGAATCCTATCGCGGCCAGAAGAACCCGGAGGTGACCGTACGCGCCCGCGGCGTCATGGAAAAATGCACCTACTGTGTCCAGCGCATCAGCGGCGCACGTCGCGCCTCGGAACGCGAGAACCGGCCGCTCGGTCCACACGAGGTGCAGACTGCCTGTCAGAACGCATGCCCGACCCGCGCCATCAGCTTCGGAGATCTGAACCATGCTGACGCAGAGATCAACCACAGGAAAGCCGACCCGCGCCACTATGCCTTGCTCGGCCACCTCGGCACGCGGCCGCGCACCACCTATCTTGCCGACGTGCGCAATCCCGCACCTTCGGAACCGGAGAGGCGGACATGAGCGAAGTTCTCCTTCCCCAGCATCCCCCGGCGCACCGCTGGATCTCGGCCGCGCGGGCAGGAGACGCCGCAGTCACCCAGGCCGTAACTGATCCGCTCTTCACCGGGTTCGGGAAAGCATGGTGGCTGGCCCTGCTTATCACCCTGCCGTTCGTGATCTGGCTGTTCGTTGCAATCGCCTGGCTGTTCTACGAGGGCATCGGTATCTGGGGCATCAACTCCACCATCGTCTGGGGTGTCGCGATCGCCAACTATGTCTGGTGGATCGGAATCGGCAATGCCGGCACGTTGATTTCGGCGATGCTGCTGTTGACTCGACAAAGATGGCGCGCCTCGATCAATCGCTTCGCGGAAGCCATGACGCTGCTTGCGGTCGCGATCGCCGGGCTGATGCCCATCGTTCACCTCGGTCGACCAATCTACGCCTATTGGCTCGCCCCATATCCGAACACCATGGCGCTTTGGCCGCAATGGCGCAGTGCCCTGGTGTGGGACTTCTGGGCCATCGTCAGCTACCTGCTGTTCTCCATTCTGTTCTGGTATGTCAGCCTGATCCCCGACCTTGCGACCATGCGCGACCGCACGCCCCGCCGTGCCGGCCAACTGCTCTACGGCGCATTTGCGCTGGGATGGCGCGGCTCGTCGCGCGAGTGGTCGCGGTTGCAGACACTGCATACCACGATGGCCGCCCTCGGCGTGCCTTTGGTCTGCTCGGTGCACTCGATCGTCGGTCTCGACTTCGCGGCGAGCCTGATGCCCGGTTGGCAGGAGAGCATCTTCCCACCCTACTTCGTCGTCGGCGCAATGTACTCCGGATTCGCGATGGTCGTGGTGCTGGCGGCGGCGATCCGCTGGGGCCTCAGCCTTCAGGCTATTATCACCCGCCGCCACTTCGAGGTGATGGCCCGCATCCTGCTGATGGCCTCCATCGTCATGTTCTATTCTTATGCGACGGAATGGTTCATGGGCTGGTACGGCGGCGAGCATGCCGACCGTGAGGTGGTTCGCTTCGAGTTCACTGGAACTTACGCGCCGCTGTACTGGGCCTTGCTGGCCTGCAACTGCCTCATCCCGCAGTTGCTATGGTGGCCCTTCGCGCGACGGTCGCTGGTCATCCTGATTCCCATAGCGATCGCAATCAACATAGGCATGTGGCTCGAACGCATTCTCATCGTCTGGAACACGCTATCACACGGGTACATGCCATCCCTGTGGCGGACGTTTCACTTCACGTTCTGGGACTGGAGCTTTCTTGTCACGCCGCTCGGCCTTTTCGCCTTCCTGTTCCTGATCTTCGTGAGGCTCGTCCCGAGCATATCAATGTTCGACGTGCGCGAGCTCGCCCATCAGGAGGCCGCGGCATGACGGCCAAGCTTGTGGCGGAATTTCTCGACGGTGAAGCGCTGAAAGCGGCCCTGCAGCGCGTGCCTACCGCGGGACACGCCGCACTCGAAGCATTCACGCCGTATCCGATCGAGGGGCTCGCCGAACAGCTTGGGCAGGACCGATCCGCACTTCGCGGCGTGATGCTCGCCGGCGGCCTCGGAACTGCAGCATTCGCCTTCGCACTGCAATGGTACAGCGCCGTGATCGACTATCCCATCAACAGCGGCGGCCGGCCGCTGAACTCCTGGCAGGTGTTCCTGCTGGTGCCGTTTGAGGTCGGTATCCTCGCGGCGGCGCTCGCCGGCGTCATCACCTTTCTTTGGTCGTGCCGCCTGCCTCGTCTGCACGATGCAATGTTCGAGATTCCGGGCTTCGAACGCGCAACGCAGGACCGCTACTTCCTGCTGGCCGCTTCTGACGGCGACCCGAACGAGCTGAGGACAATCCTCCGCGACGCTGGCGCCGTGGCGGTCACGGAGCTGAGCACGCCATGACCGCCCGCGCGCTGCCATGGCTGTTGTTGCTATCATCAGCGCTCGCCGGCTGTGGCGATCATTCCATGTCTCAGCAGAATCGCTATGGGACGTTCTCGAAGGCTGGGCTGTTCAAGGATGGCACCGAAGCCCAGGCCTTACCGCAAGGGGTCATTGCACAGGGCGATCTCGACCGTTTGCAGCAGATCACCAGCCCGCCCTCGGTTGACATGGCGCTGCTGGCCCGCGGCCGCGAGCGTTACGATATCTATTGCTCCCCGTGTCACGGGTTCTCCGGCCACGGCGATGGCATGATCGTGCAGCGTGGCTTTCCCGCACCCCCCTCCTACCATTCCGCGCGCCTCCGCTCGGCCGATGCTCAGCACTTTTTCGACGTGATCACCCATGGCTACGGAGTGATGTATTCCTACGCTGCGCGCGTCGAGCCGCGCGACCGCTGGGCCATCGTCGCCTATATCCGCGCGCTGCAGCACTCGCAACACGCCGACGTCGCCGATTTCCCGGACCTGAGGAGCAAGCTGCCGTGACCGCCGTGCTCCGCAGCCCTGCCCTGAGAGCAATCGGGACGCCGCGAACCGCAGCGGGCCTCGTGTTGATCTTGCTCGCATCCGGCATCGTGCTCTCGGCAGGGAGACTCCGCCCTTATCCGAGCCTGCTCCAGGGCTGGCTCTTGGGATTTGCGATCTGGAGCTGCGCACCCATCGGCAGCATGACGCTCCTGCTGATTCATCGCTTGACCGGCGGCCGCTGGGGCTTTGCGGCCGGACCGGTGCTGCGACCCCTGGCAGTCATGGTGCCCCTCGTCGCCATCGCCTTCATCCCCGTTCTCGCCGGACTGACTGACATCTACCCCTGGGCCGCGGGTGCCAGCCAGATCAAGCCCGACATTGCGCGCTGGTACCTCGGCCAGCCATGGTTTGTCCTGCGTGCCGTGATCGCATTGATCGGATGGTCCGTGCTCGGAGTGACTTTCGGTCTCGGACTCGGTGGGCGGCTATTGGCGGCGCTCGGACTTGCGTTCTTCGGCTTCACCATCAGCATGGTTGCTGTCGATTGGTTCCTCTCCCTCGAACCTCATTACGTCTCCACTGCCTTCGCCTCCATGATCGCGATACAGCAGTTGGTCGCTGCGCTTGCCGTTGTTGCCGTGCTTGCCTCCTATTTCGAGGGTAAAGCGCTGAACGACATCGGCAGCCTTTTGATCGCGACAGTGCTGGGCGTCGTCTACCTCGAATACATGACATATGTGGTGGCCTGGTACGGCGATCTGCCTCACAAGGCCGAGTGGTTCCTGAGGCGCAGCACGGACGCATGGATGGGCATTCTGCTCGTGACATTCGTCACCGGAGCCGTTCTTCCATTTGCGATGTTGCTGTTCGAGGGCGTGCGCGGCAGCCCTGCAGGCTTGCGCATCATCGGCCTTTTGCTGCTCTTCGGGACCGTCATGCATTTCGCTTGGCTGCTAGTGCCCGCATTTGCGGCGCAAGCTCCTGTTGCACTCACGGCTCTGGGCGCTCTCCTGACCTTGACGATAGGTTCTGTCCTCTTTGGGCAGGGCATCGCATCCGCGGAGGTGCGCCATGCCGCATGAGGAGATGGGCAGCCGCGCGCTCCCGCAACCGGCCGGCATTCACAACCGTGCCGTTCTCGTCGTCGTGGGTAGCTTCCTGCTCTTCGTGGGTGCCGCGATTGCGGGAATGCTGCTGTTCCTGAATACGCAAGCGCCGGGCGCATTCACCCTGCGCGCAGAGCGCCGGTTTCCCTCGCCCGAGCTCCAGACCTTTCCGGAGGCCGACCTGACCCGGTTCGAGGCCGCGCAGCGTGCCAGGCTCACCGCTTATGCCTGGGTCGATCGCGACCACAACATCGCCAGCATCCCGATCGATGAGGCGATGCAGCTCGTTGCCGGACGGGGCGATCAAGCTTATGACGCCCTTCAACCTACGCCTGCCCCTCCGCCCGGTGCAAGTGGGGGCAATCCATGAGGCAGGCCATCGTTGTGTTGGCGCTTGCGCTCTGGCCGGGGCTCGCGCATGCCGGTTTGACCGAGCAGCAGATCGGGCGCGTCGGCTTCGATCCTCCTCAGGGCGCGCGCGTTCCGTTATCGCTGCAGTTCAGCGCAGTCGGCGGCCACACCGTCACCCTTCGCGATGCGATCGACGGACGTCCGACCCTGCTCCTTCCAGCGGACTTCACCTGCAGGCAGATTTGCGGGCCGGCGCTGACAATCGCAAGCTCAGCGCTGCAGCAAACCGGGCTTGTCGCAGGACGCGACTACAGCCTTGTCGTTGTCGGAATCGATCCGCGCGACACCATTGACGACGCCCGCCGCTTTACCCAGGGGCAGATCGGGGGCGCGGGAACATCGGTCCTGTCAGGACCGAAGGAGACCGTTGCCGCGCTGCTCGGTGCAATCGGCTACCATACCGAAATCGACGACAAGCATGACGCGATTGCGCATCCGGCAGCCTTCGTCACGCTCGCGCCCGACGGACGGGTCGTCCGCGCGCTGTCCAGCCTCGCGCTGCAGCCCGTTGATATTCGCCTCGCTCTGTTGGAAGCCGGTGACGGTCGGATCGGCGGACTTTCCGGCCGCGTCGCGCTGCTCTGCTACGGATTTGACGCGGCGCACGGCATCTACACCGGCAGGATCACCGTCATTCTGCAGATTGTCGGGGCCTCCACGGTTGCCATCATGGCCGCCTTCATCGGACTGATGCTGGTCCGCAGCAGAGGTCGCGGAGCGTCGGCATGAACTCGCTGTTCAGGCTGCCGGAAGCGAGCACGCACGCCGTCACGGTGGACCACATCTTCTATCTGTTGCTCGTCCTGTCCGGCGCGACCGTGGTCCTCGTGTTCGGCCTCATCCTGCTGTTTGCTGTCCGGTACCGCCGCGGATCAGCTGCCAAGCGCGGCCCGATGCCTGAGATTCTCAGCCGCGAGTTCGAAATCGGTTGGACGGTCGCGACGTTGCTGACGTTCGCCTTCCTATTCTGGTGGGCATCTTCTGCTGACCTCAGCAGCCTTGCCGCGCCCACGGGAGCACTTGAAATTCACGTCGTCGCCAAGCAGTGGATGTGGAAGACGCAGCATTCAAACGGCGCGCGTGAGATCAATGCCCTGCACGTGCCGCTGGATAAACCAGTCCATCTCCTGATGAGCTCGCAGGACGTGATCCATTCCTTCTTCGTCCCCGCGTTCCGGGTCAAGAAGGACGTGCTGCCCGGACGCGACACCGATCTCTGGTTCCAGGCCAGCAAAACCGGCACCTTTCCACTGCTCTGCGCTGAATATTGCGGCACCAACCATTCCATGATGCGCGGCAAGATCGTGGTCATGCGGCAGGATGACTATGCCAAATGGCTGGTGCAGCAGCCGGAGGGCGACGACCTTGCTCATGAGGGCGCCAGGCTGTTCGTATCGCGGGGATGCTCGGGCTGCCATGCCGGCTCCTCGAACGTCCACGCGCCGCGCCTGGCGGGTCTTTACGGCCGCCCCGTGCAGCTGGCGGATGGACGCACCGTTTCCGCGGACGATGCCTACATCCGCGATTCGATCCTGCAGCCGAAACGCGACGTCGTGGCCGGGTTCGAGCCGATCATGCCGAGCTTCAAAGGGCTGCTCGACGACGGAGAGATCCAGAGCCTGACCGCCTATATCCGCTCGCTCGGGGAGGGACAGCAAAATGACTGACGCCCTGCTCGCCGGAGAGCTGCCTCTGCCGCCGCGCCCCGATTATCTGCGCCACGGCTCGACGATCTCGTCCTGGCTTGCCACGACAGACCACAAGCGCATTGCAATCCTTTACGCGATCACCATCACGTTCTTCTTTTTTCTGGGAGGCGCCGCAATCACCGCCGTTCGGCTCGAGCTGTTCCAGCCGAACGGATGGCTGTTGACGTCGGACACTTACAACAAGCTGTTCTCGTTCCATGGTATCATCATGGTCTGGTTCTTCCTGGTGCCGTCGATCCCGAATACGTTCGGCAATTTCCTGCTGCCGCTGATGATCGGGGCGCCTGACGTCGCCTTTCCGCGCCTCAATCTTTTCAGCTGGTATTTGACCGTCGCTGCCGGCGCTTTCACCGTTTATGCCCTTGTCGCCGGTGGCGTCGACACCGGCTGGACGTTCTATACGCCTTATTCGTCGATGTTTTCCAACACCCACGTCTTCGCGGCCGCCGCCGGCGTGTTCGTCGTCGGCTTCGCCAGCATCGCCACGGGAGTGAACTTCATCGCGACCACCCACATGCTTCGTGCTCCCGGCATGACCTGGTTCCGGCTGCCGCTGTTCGTCTGGGCGATCTACGCGACGTCGCTGATCATGGTGCTTGCCACGCCGGTGCTCGCCATCTCGCTCCTGCTCGTGATCGCTGAGCGCGTGCTGGGCTTGCCGATCTTCGATCCGGCGCGCGGCGGCGATCCGATCCTGTTCCAGCACCTGTTCTGGTTCTACTCGCACCCGGCGGTTTACATCATGGTCCTGCCGGCGATGGGCGTCGTGTCCGAAATAATCCCATGCTTCGCGAGGCGGCGGATCTTCGGATACGACTTCATGGTCTATGCCATGCTTGCGATTGCGGGCGTCGGGTTCTTCGTCTGGGGCCACCACATGTTTGTCTCCGGACAGTCGGCCCTGGCCAGCCTCGTGTTCTCCTTCCTGTCCTTCATCATCGCCGTGCCGTCGGCAATCAAAGTCTTCAACTGGACCGCTTCGCTGTATCGCGGTCAGATCAGCTTCGAATCGCCGATGCTGTATGCGCTTGGCTTCGTCGGTCTGTTTACGACCGGCGGGCTCTCCGGGCTGTTCCTTGCCTCGATCCCGGTGGACATCCATGTCACGGACACCTACTTCGTCGTCGCGCACTTCCACTACATCATGGTGGGCGGATCGGTGTCCGCCTTCTTTGCCGGGCTCCACTTCTGGTGGCCGAAGGTCACGGGCAAGCTCTATCCGGAGAGCTGGGCGAAGTTCGCGGCCATCCTCATGTATGCCGGCTTCAACATGACATTCCTGCCGCAATTCTTTGCCGGGTATCTCGGCATGCCACGCCGCTATCATACCTATCCGGCGGAGTTTCAGATCTACAATGTCATGTCGTCTGCCGGAGCAGCGGTCCTCGCCATCGCCTACTTGTTGCCTCTGGGATATCTCACCTGGTCCCTGTTCTACGGCGGAAAGGCCGCGAAGAACCCTTGGGGTGCGACAGGCCTGGAGTGGACCACGAGTTCACCGCCTCCCCCGAAGAATTTTGACAGGCAGCCCCGCGTAGATCGCGGGCCTTATGATTACCACGCCGAAGGCATGTCGGCTGGAACCGATCCTCCCGAAATGCAAAACGCAAGAGAAACGCGATGAGCGACGAAAGCGCACTGCTGAGAGAACCCTGGTTGGATTTCGGCCGGCAGCGCGAGGCAGGCAAGTTCGGCATATGGGTCTTCCTCGCCAGCGAGACGCTGTTCTTTGGGGCGCTGATGCTGACTTACACGGTTTGTCGAATCGAGCATCCAGAAGCGTTCGCTGCAGCCGGGAGCGAGACAAATATCTGGTACGGCACGATCAATACCGCCGTGCTGTTGACGAGCAGCCTCACCATGGCCATGGCTTCGCAAGCGTCCGAAGCGTCTGCGCGACTGCGACGGCTCGTCCTCGTGTGCCTCATGCTCACGGCGATGCTCGGGCTCGCGTTCATCGTCATCAAGGGATTCGAATACAAGGAGGACATCGATAAGCAGCTCGTACCGGGAGCCGGGTTTGCATTGTCTCAGCCCGGAGCGCAGCTGTTTTATGGATTTTATTGGCTGGTCACGGGCGTCCACGCGATCCACCTTTCCATCGGCATTGCTCTCGTGAGCCGCTTGTTCTGGGTGCTGCTCCGGCGCCAACTTCCGGCCAAAGACAACCCCGAAATCGAGGTCACAGCCCTCTACTGGCATCTGGTCGATATCGTATGGATCTTCCTCTATCCGCTGATCTATTTGCCGGGGCGCGCATCATGAGCAGGCAGGGCGAATCAGGTGGTATTGTGCGCCGCCTATGGGCGAGGAACCTCTTGATCTGGGCAGCGCTCCTCGCACTCCTCGTGCTCAGCCTCGTCGCCGCCTACGTTCCCATGGGCCGAATGACAACAGCCAGCGGCATCATCATTGCGGGGGTGAAATCGACCCTCGTCGTCTTGCTCTTCATGGAACTCGCCTCAGCGAAGCCGCTGGTCCGGATCGCGGCGATCTCGGGGCTTGTTTTCGTGATCGCGATGTTCGCATTGACCTTCGCTGATGTTCTCGCACGCATCTAACGCATGGGAGCAAAGCGCTCTGATGCAGCCACCCTCGAACGCAAGCTTCGGAGAGGAGAACTTTCGCTGCGCTCAAAGGCGTGACTGCACCAGTTCGCTCGTAAAGCCGCGCGCCTCTCCGGGGACCATTAGGCGGACGTTGGTGGCTCACGAGTTCTGAAACTCCTTCATATTGAGCCGCAGACCCGCTTTGTTTGCTTGCTCTGCCGTTACGTAAGGTAGGCCATAATAGCTTAGCTTCGGGCTCCACCGCCCCGTTTGACCCGGGTACGGAAAGGCATACGTCCCTCCGCCAACGGACGCCTCGCGGGATATCACAACGGCCGCGAGCTTTCCCCCGCTGTCGAAAACGAGATCGGAGACATAGCCATAGCCTTGGCCTGCCTGCAGCCGCGCATAGTCTCCGATGACCTTGGAGACCGAGAATTCGTGCGGCTCTGCTTGCGCCTGATCAGGGTCAACAAAGAGGCCGTATTCTCGCGACCTCAAATCGGAAAAGTCGGCCACGATAGCTCCTTCATGAAGCGGGCGCAGCACCCGGTTGAAGGGAATTCGGGAGATGAACTCCGGCTCATCCTTCGTTCTGAAGCCTTCGACGAGCAAAGAATCAATCTGCCCGTCGTCTGCCAAGGTCACGTTCCGGACGGCTCCCAAATACTCACCTTTCAGCGAGAACACCGCGCTCCCAAGCAGTCGCGACGCACGGTATCCATTATAGACCGTGTTGACGAACTGCTGGGACTGCGCCGACTGTTCCGTCGTAGCCTGCGTCGCTGTCTCTGCCCATGCGGGACCCAACAGAACGGAGGTTGAGATTGTACCTATGACAAATGCAAGGGTGATCCCGCTCTTTACGCCCATTCAGTGCTCCTGCGATCCGTCGTGCCAACATCACCATTGATCGTATAATCGTTTCCGATGCGCAAAGTTCTGGCCGCCGGTCGAGTGAACGGTCCGCTGCCGTGCCAAGAAGGAAGTGCAGCGACCAATCGGGTACCCGGCCCGCCCTTGGGAAACGCACCGCAGATCCACGCGTGCACATTCAGGCAAGGCTATTACATGCCTCGGCCGACGTACTTCATTCGTTGCTCGCGATCAGAGGCAAGCTCACGATCCAGGCCTTGAGGACCAGGTCAGGTTTCTCCTGACGAGTCTTCACCTTCAGCCCGACTGTGAGGAGGCCGGCGCGCGCCCCACATCTTGGTGGATAGCCGTTCCAAGGAGACGCGAAATGCTGAGCAACGAACTCGAAAACGTCCTGCCAACGCACGGTCGGACGCCATCTCTCGCGCCGTCACGAGAGCGCGATCAAGCGCCGCACGCGAACCATGCCACGAACGATCTGGTGCGCCGCCTTCCACACTCATCACGCAGCCGGCTAGTCGAACTCTGCGACGAAGTAACGCTGCGACCGAGACAAATGCTGCAGGAACGCAATGTGCTGCTGCAAAATGCTTATTTTCTTGAAAATGGCGCGGCCTCGCTGACGGCCAGAGCCGGAGACTGCCTCCCGGTCGAGATACAGACTGTCGGAGCAAAGGATTTCATCGGCATTCCCCTGATCCTTGGCATGCGCGTTTCCCCTCACCGTTGCATGGTTCAGGTTCCCGGGAGAGCCTTGCGCATCGAGGCAGATGCTTTGATTGAGCTGGTGAGGGGCGATGTCGAGATCCAGAAGCTGTTGCTGCGCTACGTGCAGGCCACCCTGATCCAAAGCTCGCAGCTCGCTGCATGTAACTCGCGTCACAGCCTGCAGCAACGATTGGCTCGGTGGCTTCTCGTTGCGGGGGATAAATTGTTCTCCCGCGAAATCCCGCTCACGCATCGATGCATTGCACAGGCCCTTGGGGTTCGGCGCGCAGGTATCACGTCGACAATGGGCGAAATGGAAGCGCGAGGCATCATCAAGCAAGGCCGCGCCCAAGTCGAGATTCTGGATCAATCGCAACTCGAGCAATTGTCCTGCAACTGCAGTCGCGTGATATTATCCGCACATGAGAACTCTCTTAATGCAGCCAACGCTCGGCGGACAAGCAATTCGTGATGGATGGCTCAAAAGGCGCGCGTCTCCAGTCGAAGTGGGGCCGCGTGCGGATCACAGTGCTCGCTGTTGCTGGACGTGCCGAGCGCCCGTTTATCAGCGCTAAAGAATCACCTCCCCCGCAAAGAAGGCGAGGAGCACGAACACCAGAAAAATCGCAACAGCCGCGAAAAACAGCCACTTGGCGATGGTGGATGCACCAGCGGCGATTCCGCTGAACCCGAGCAATCCGGCCACGATCGATATCACAAAGAAGATCAACGCCCACTTCAGCATGCCAAGCTCCTACGGCCCTCTTTACAGTCGAGGTATGCACAAGTCCGGTTCGGAAGCACACCCACTGCGAAGGTGCTCCGGGCTTGCCTAGCGACAATCGTTCTGGGCATTCGGCGTTCCGATCAGAACGTTTTATGCCCGGCAGAAGGTCGGCGCGCCTGCGTACGCGCTACGTCAGACGCCAAGCCACAACACTATGGGCCCCTGTCGCGGCAATTACGGACGAACGCCATACCAGTCCCGCGGCGAGCCGTGCACAAGCGCATGGCGACACAAGCGATCAACCACATCACGAATTGGAATCGGCTTTTCAACCACGTACCGGGCAAATCGGCTGGGTATCACTTCGCGGCTGTATCCCGTGTAGATCAGGAAGGGGATGCTTCTGTTCAAGAGGAGATCTGCGAATTCGAACGAGGGCCGCCCGTGCAGGTCAACGTCGAGAAGCGTCGCATCGATAGCTGTGTTAGCCGCTGCATGGAAAGCAGGGCTTAGCTCTGCAAACGGGCCAATTGGTTGATGACCGCGGCGTCGGATCTCGACCGCGAGATCGTCGGCGATGAAGTATTCGTCTTCGATTATGGCTATTCGCATTGGGACTCCAATGACTTTGCGGCAAGTCCTGCGAGTCTTGCTTATCGTATGGATGATGCCGCGGTGATCAACCCGGAGCCGGATTGCAGACCGCATAAGTTGGTCCGCTGCCGCACGGGGCCAGTGGTGCTTCGACCGGGCCTTGCCGCTGCTGCAGGAAGCAGGTGCTCCCGGCGGGGTACACATACGTACCAACTGTCTCTGCAACGGCACCGCAGCTCGCGCATTTTCTTCAGGTAATGAAAACCGCGGAGATGAGTTTATGAAAGCAAACAGATGGTACGTTGCCGTCGCCGTATTGGCACTCGCGATTCCGGTCGGAACTACTGCGCAAGCCGCACCGATGTTGGCCGCGAGCGGGATGGCCAAGAACCACGCAAGCCTGGTGGAAGTTCAATGGAGGCATGGCCGCCACCACGGTTGGCATCGTCATCACTGGCGTGACGGATACCGGCACCGCTATAGCCGCGGCTGGGGTCCGGCGTTAGGTGGCTTCGTGGCAGGTGCGGCGATTGGAAGCGCCGTCGCCAACAGCCGGGCGCAAGCTGCCGAGAACAACGCCTACTGCTCCCAGCGATATAAGTCGTACGACCCGAGCTCCGGGACTTACATGGGATACGACGGCATACGGCATCCATGTCCCTGAGCAAGACGGCGTTCTGCCGGCGCGGGCCGTTACGGACGCCATCAACTTTTGAACTCGAGCAAGGAGATCCATACATGAAAGCGACCTCATTCTTGGCGGCGGCAGCTCTTGTCGGCGCATCATCGCTTGCGATGGCGCAAAGCGCCCCGCAAGCTACCGGTCCCGTGGACCATAGCGCCGTGCAGAACTCGAGCCGCAATCAGTCGGCTGACCAACGCGCTGAAAACGGCATGGCAAACAAGGGGGGCAACAAGGCAGACGCGATTCAGTCCGACCCTGGTCAGGCGAGCACTCGGCAACAGATGGTCAACGACCTGCAACAGGCAGGTTTCACCGACGTCAAGGTACGGCCGCAGTCGTTCCTGGTGGAGGCCAGGGATCGATCAGGAAATCCGGTGACAATGTTCGTTGGTCCAAATACGTTCGCCGAGGTGAAAACGGTCGGCGCTAACGCGCAGAAGTCGTCTTCGAATTCAAACTCATCCAGCAACAGCGCTAACGCAACTTCGGATCGCCCGGGCGGAGCCTTCACGTCGGTGCCGCCGAAGGACGGCCTGAGCTCGCAGTTGATGGGTCTGCAGGTGTACAACAACGCCAAACAGGACATTGGCACGATCAAGGACGTCGCGCTAAACGAGAACGGCATCGACGGCTATATCCTCTCGGTGGGAGGGTTCCTGGGCCTTGGCGACCACTACGTTGCAGTGCGGCCTTCGGCAATCAATCTGAAGTTCGATCATGCGGCCAACAAGTGGACCGCGACCATGGACACGACGGCCGACCAGTTGAAGTCGGCGCCTGAATTCAAGTACCCCAGCAACGGGTAATCTTCTGAGGTGGAGCGGTTGGGCGGAACCGCTCCACCTCCCGGCTGTTGGTTCCAGGTTCGATGTGGTTATGCGGCTCAAAATATGCTCGCCCGCGCTGAAAAACTGCTGGCTGACCTTGGCGAGACATTCTGGCTGGTGCCTATGGTCACGGTGCTTTGCAGCCTGATCGGCGCCTTCACCCTCGTTCATATTGACCAGAGCAACACGGTCTACCTCTCAAATCTACAGAGTTGGATGTACGACGGCGGCGCGACCGGCGCTCGCACCCTGCTCGGCACCGTAGCCGGCGCGACGATCGGTGTCGCGGGAACCGTGTTCTCGATCACCATTGCCGCGTTGTCTCTCGCTGCAGGTCAGATGGGGCCGCGACTGCTGCGCAATTTCACTCGCGATCGCGGCAATCAACTCACGCTGGGGATGTTGCTCGGCACCTTCTGTTACGCTCTCGTCGTGCTGAGAAGCATCCGGACAGAGCCCGAGGGGGGCTTCGTCCCTCATCTATCACTAAGCGTGGGAATTCTGCTCGCATTGGCTTGTGTGGCGACGCTCGTCTACTTCGTCGGTCACGTCGCCGGCCGGATCAACGTTGAAACTGTCGTCGAACTCGTCAGTGAAGACCTCCGCAGCGCTATGCGCCAGCTAACGGTCCAGGATCCGCAGCCGAAGCCTCCGCCGGGCGAGTACTGGATCGGCTCCCTGCCTCTGAAGGACTCGCGGCGCGGTTATCTGCAGCATCTGGACGAAGAGGGCCTGGCCACCTGGGCGGCCAAGCATAGAGCCACCATTCGGCTGTTGATCGGCCCCGGCGACTATGTTTTTCCAGGAGCGACCGTCGCTCTGGTTAATCCTCCCGTCGACGGTGCCGAAGCGGCTATCCGGAATGCGACGGCGCTGGGCGTAACAAGCAGCACTTCTTCCGATCTGCGCTTCGCCGTTCGACAACTCGTAGAAGTCGCGGTGAGGGCGCTTTCGCCTGGCATCAACGATCCACACACCGCGCTCTCGGTCCTGGATCGGTTGGGTGCGGCGCTCTGCGATCTCGTACCCCTGCATCTGCCATCAGGAGTGTCGATCAGAGGAAGTCGGCCGGTTTTGGTGGTGCCGCATGTGCAATACGATCAATTGCTCGGGACGATGTTCCATATGATTCGGCAAAGTGCAGGCGCCCAGCCTGCAATATCGATCCGAATGATCGAGGTGATGACCCAGGTCGCAAGCTGCGAGCGCGATGCCACCCGGCTCTCGGCGCTCTCCCACCACGCCGACCTCGTCATTGCGGACGCTCGTCGCCTGATTGCCGCTCGCAGCGACAGGGAGGATGTCGAACGTCGACATCAGCTGTTTGCTCTGATGGTCCGGGCAGGTCCGATGGGGCAATTCACCGAACAGGTCTTGCCTCTAGCGGGCGACGATGAGCCGCCAAAGGCTATCGCTGAGGCGGTCGCCTTCCGATCTCAGCGTTGAGTTCGGCGCCAGCCAGGACGGAATAGGCGGCGACCCAGAGCCATATCGTCAACACGGCAACTGCGCCGAGCGATCCGCAGGTCTTTATGATAGGCAGCGAACACATACGTTGAGAATGCGTATGACCCCGAAATCAAGAGCCGAGCAGAAACGAATTGCCCATCTCTTCGGGCTGCTCACGGTCGCTTGAGCTCATCGCCTCCCCGAGCCAACGGCGCTCCGTGGTCCGGAAGCGTACGAGCAAATGCAGGAACCAAAGCGGCGGACGCACTTTGGATCTGGAGCAAAGTAATCAACAGATGACGAGTAACCGGCATGGCTCAGAGGTATCGCGCAGCAGATTGGGCGGCATTCACTCTCGGAGGAGTCATGGTTCTCATCGGCCTCGTGCTCGGAGCCGGCGGAGCATGGCTGCTTTGGCTGGGAGGCTCCTTCTACTATCTGCCCAGCGGAATCGTCCTGATCCTCTCGGGTCTCCTGTTGGCCCGCCGGCGCGTTGAAGGCGCATGGCTTTACCTTGTTCTCTTCCTGCTCACCCTCGCCTGGGCGTTCTGGGAAGTTGGCGCCAACGGTTGGGCGCTGGTGCCGCGGACTGTCGGACCGGCCATTTTGCTGATCGCAGTTCTGGCACTCACGCCGAAGCTTCGGCCCATTCGCCACCAGTATGAAGCCGCGGCTACAATCGCTGCGGGGCTGGTCCTGCTGGTAGCCACAACTGTGTTGATGACCGGGGCTTTTCGGCCGGCAACCGCCGCTCCTCGCGTCATGCCGTCTCCGACCGGCGCAATGGCCGACCCTTCGTCTCTCAAGGCAGGCACAGATTGGCCTGCCTATGGCGGCAGCTACAGTGCGCGCCGCTATTCGCCGCTCGACGAGATCAACTCGACGAACGTCGCCAAGCTCACCAAGGTCTGGACTATTCATACCGGCGACTTGCCTACCAAGAATACAAAGGGCACATACGGCGCAGAGAACACGCCGCTGAAGGTGGGGGATAACCTCTACGTCTGCACGCCCAAGAACATCGTTATCGCCGTCGACGCTAGGACCGGCAAGCAGATCTGGCGATTTGACCCGCGCGTCCCGGACGAGTTCATTCCGTACACCGCGGCTTGCAGAGGCCTTGCATATTACGAACTGTCCAATGCCGATCAGGGCGCGCCCTGTGCCAGCCGCATCATCGAAGGCACGCTCGACGCACGCCTGATCGCAATCGATGCGAAGACCGGCAAGCGTTGCGAGGCATTCGGATATGACGGACAGGTCGACACTGCGACGGGAGTTGGTCGGCACGATCCCGGCATGTTTGCGATCACGTCGGCGCCGACGATTGTGCGCGGCGTCGTTGTTATCGGGCATGAAGTGCTCGATGGGCAAAAGCGGGACGCGCCCTCGGGTGTGATTCAGGGATACGACGCGCAGACGGGGGCGTTGCGTTGGGCCTGGGACATGGCCAAGCCGGATGCAAGCGCACCGCCGCAGGTTGGACAAACCTATACCAGGGGCACGCCCAATATGTGGACGACCGCCTCCGGCGACGAGGAGCTTGGACTCGTCTATCTGCCGCTTGGGGTTTCCGCCGTGGATTACTGGAGCAGCAGCCGCTCGGATCGCGAGAAGGAGTTCGCGACATCGCTGGTCGCGCTAGATGTTACGACCGGCAAGCCCGCCTGGCATTTCCAGACCGTGCACAATGATGTCTGGGACTACGATCTCGGCTCTCAAGCGACGCTGATCGACTTCCCGACGGACAATGGCGCGCCGGTGCCGGCGCTGGTGTTGCCGAGCAAGCGCGGCGACATTTTCGTGCTCGACCGCCGCACGGGCAAGCCGCTCGTCGGCGTCGAAGAGAGGCCGGTGCCGCAAGGCGGCGTGGAGCCTGCGCAGCGCGCCAAAACCCAGCCATTCTCGCTTTATCACACCTTGCGAAAGGCCGATCTCACAGAGCAGAATATGTGGGGTATGTCGCCAATCGACCAGATGATCTGCCGTATCCAGTTTCGTCAGGCGAGCTACAAGGGCATCTTCACGCCCCCCACCGCCAGCCCGCACTGGATTGAATATCCAGGCTATAATGGCGGCTCCGATTGGGGCGGCATCGCCATCGATCCCGTACGCGACATCATCATTGCCAATTACAACGACATGCCGAACTATAATCGGCTGGTGCCGCGCGACGAGGCCAATCGTCTTGGTTGGGCGCCGCGGGACCAGGCGCGCGGCGAAATTGGCGGGCAGGAAGGCGCCGGCGATCCGCAGCTCGGTTCCCCATATGCGATCAACGTCAATGCCGGCTGGCGGCTGCCGGGCACCGGATTGTTGTGCAAGCAGCCGCCCTATGGCGGAATTCGCGCTATCGATCTGAAGACCGGCAGGACGCTGTGGGATCGTCCGTTGGGTGAAGCCCGGACGAACGGCCCGTTCGGGATCCCGTCGATGCTGCCGATCAGAATCGGGACGCCAAATAATGGCGGTGCCGTCGTGACCGCCGGCGGGCTTATCTTCGTCGCAGCGACGACCGATAATCTGATCAGCGCAATCGATATCAAAACTGGAAAAACTGTCTGGAAGGACGTGCTACCTGCCGGCGGCCAGGCCACGCCGATCACCTACGAGGCCGGCGGCCGCCAGTACCTCGTCATCATGGCCGGCGGTCATCATTTCATGGAGACGCCGATCGGTGATTCCCTGGTTGCGTACGCTTTGCCGGCTAAGTAGTGGTACCCCAGTTTACAATCCGCGGCGTTGCAGGGCGGCAAGATCGCGCTCGTTGCGAGCTTTCAGAAAGACGTGGGGACGCGCAGCGGCGTTCCGAGCGTGTGAGCCGGCGCTTGGAAACGAAAGCGCGCTCTTGGGAGCGATATCCAATTTGTTCGCCGGGGTACTCTATCCTACGATGACGACGTAGCGGACCTGCGCCGGCCCGTCTCCCGAGTATATATGTTGGGATGAAAGCGACGGAGGTCATCGTGCTGTACGACGCGATCTCGTTCGGAGCGTACCAAGCTCAGAATCCGTATTTCCAAACGGCCCTGAAAACCTTGGCGGAAATAGGCTGCTTATGAAGCGAACTCAACAGCTTACGTGCTGGCTGGGGCGGGAGGGATCGAACCTCCGAATGGCGGAATCAAAATCCGCTGCCTTACCACTTGGCTACGCCCCATCAGGCCCTGGGGAACGGCGGCGACAGGAGCGTCCGCGGATTCCCTCGAGTGGTGCCGGTCTATAGGGAGAGGCGCGGCATTTCAACCGCCCGGAGGGGCAAAATACCACAGGCGCCGGTGGCGCCGCGCCATGCCTGATATGGGCGCTACGCCCCCCGCTCCCGACAGCAGCTCCGCCACCCCTCCCGACAGTTGAGACCTCCGCCGTTTCATGGGAATACGACGCCAAGACCTGTCTCTCCGGGAGTGAGCCATGACCTACCGCGCGCCGATCTCTGACATGCTGCTGTCGCTCACCCACGGCGCCGGCCTGAAGGCTGCCATGGAGGCCGGCCATTACGGCGATTTCGACGGCGATCTCGTGAGCGCCGTGCTGGAGGAAGCCGGCAAGTTCGCAACCGACGTGCTGGCGCCGCTGAACAAGGTCGGCGACGAGCACGGCATCAAGCTCAGCGACGGCAAGGTCACGACCGCGCCGGGCTGGCCGGATGCCTACAAGCGCTGGACCGAGGGCGGCTGGAACGCGGTCTCCGGCCCCGAGGATTTTGGCGGACAGGGCCTGCCGCTCGCGATCAACGCCGCCTGCACCGAGATCTGGAGCGCCGCCAACGTCGCCTTCGGCCTCTGCCCGTTGCTGACGGCGTCGGCGATGGAGGCGCTGGACGCGCATGGCAGCGACGAGTTGAAGAAGATCTATCTCGAGAAGCTCGTCTCCGGCGAATGGACCGGCACGATGCAGCTGACCGAGCCGCAGGCCGGCTCCGATGTCGGCGCGCTGCGCACCCGCGCCGAGAAGCAGGCCGACGGCACCTATCGCATCAAGGGGACGAAGATCTTCATCACCTATGGCGAGCACGACATGACCGACAACATCGTGCATTTCGTGCTGGCGCGCCTGCCGGACGCGCCCGCCGGCACCAAGGGGATATCGCTGTTCCTCGTTCCCAAATTCATGGTGAACGAAGACGGCTCGCTCGGTGCGCGCAACGACATTTTTGCCTCTGGCGTCGAGCACAAGCTCGGCATGCATGCCTCCCCCACCTGCACCATGACCATGGGCGATCATGGCGGCGCGATCGGCTTCCTGGTCGGCGAAGAGAACCAGGGCATGCGCTGCATGTTCACGATGATGAACCAGGCCCGCCTCGGCGTCGGCCTCGAAGGCGTCGGTGTCGCCGATCGCGCCTATCAGCAGGCATTATCGTACGCACAAGAGCGCAAGCAGGGCCGCGCCCTCGGCAACAAGGGTGACGGCTCCGATCCGATCTTCGTGCATCCCGACGTCAAGCGCATGCTGATGCGGATGCGGGCGCAGACCGCGGCGGCGCGCACCATCTGCTATGCGACCGCGGTCGCGATCGACGTCTCGACGCGCGCCAGGGATCCGAAGGTCCGCGCCGACGCTGCCGCGCGCGCGGCGCTGCTGACGCCGATGGCCAAGGGCTATTCCACCGACATCGGCAACGAGGTCGCCTATCTCGGCGTGCAGGTGCATGGCGGCATGGGCTTCATCGAGGAGACCGGCGCGGCGCAGCACTATCGCGATGCGCGCATCACCGCGATCTACGAGGGCACCAACGGCATCCAGGCCATCGACCTCGTCACGCGAAAGCTCGCGGCCAACGGCGGCACGGCGGTGTGGGCGCTGCTCGACGAGCTCTCGGCCATCGTGAAGCAGGTCGAAGCCTCCAACGATCCCGCCTTCGGCACCACGGGCGTGAAGCTGCGCGAGGCACTGGAGGCGCTGACGCGCACCAGCAAATGGCTGCTGCAGCGGGTTGCGTCTGCGCCGAACGAGGCGCTGGCCGGGGCGACGCCGTATCTGCAGCAGTTCGGCGCCACGCTGGGCGGCTGCATGCTGGCATCCGAAGCGCTCGCCGCGAAATCCCATGGCATCACGGACGCCGTGCGCTACGTCTCGCTAGCACGCTTCTTCGCCGAGAACATCGCCGTGCAGGCCGGCGCGCTCGAGCGCACCGTGACGGAGAGCGCGGAGTCGGTCGCGGCGGCGGATGCGGTGCTGTTGGGGTAGCTGGGACGCGCAGCCCGGATGGAGCGCAGCGCAATCCGGGCTACGAAGCCGCGAGCTTCGTATGTCGCCCCGGCCGCCACAGCACAACGGCAGCCGCCACCAGATCTAGCACCACGCACATCGCAAACGCGCTCGTGTAATCGCCGGTTACGCTGCGCACGAGACCGACGATGCCGGGGCCGAAGGCGCTGACGATGCCGCTGATCGAGGTGCCCAGTCCCATCGCGGCGGCGAAGGCGCTCGCGCCGATCTCGCGCTGGATGATCAAAGGCGGGAACGTGATCATGTTGCCGATCGAGAAACCGTAGACGGCGCAGCACACGAGGAGCACGGTCGGGTTCGTGCTTTGCAGAAGCACGAACAGAGCCGCCGCCTGGCTCGTCATCGATGCCGCGCAGGCGAGCCGCGGATCGAGCCGGTCCACGAACAGGCCGAGCGACAGGCGCCCGACCACCGCCATCGCCGCCATGATGGTGACGGCAAGACCCGCACTGGCGCGGCCGATCAGCGGTTCAAGGAACGTCACCTGGTGGATGATGAATCCCATCTGCGCCAGCAGCGCGACCGCGATCGGCAGCACCATGGTCCAGAACGCCGCATTGGCGAGCAGCGTCTTGCGCGAGTGAACCGCAGGCACGGCGGTGCCGCCATCGAATGAATCCCCGCCCGGCGTCGGCGGCATTTCGGTGCGCCAACCGGTGAAGATGACCACCACCGGCAGCACCAGCACCACCATCGCCAGCGTGGCCGCCAGCATCGCGGAACGGAAGCCGATGCTGCCGCTCAGCGTCAGCAGCAGCGGCACGAGCACGATGCCGCCGCAGGTCGCGCCGTTGTAAGCGAGGCTGAGCGCGAGCCCCCGGCGCCGTTCGAACCAGGAATTCAGCACGGTCGCGATCACCACCGTGCCCATCCCGGTCCAGCCGACCGACATCAGCGCATAGGCGAGGTAGAGCTGCCAGGGCGTCTGCAGCAGCGCCAGCAGCACCGTCGAAGCGCCGAGCGCCGACAGGCCGCACAGGATCAACGACCGCAGCCCGATGCGGGCGAGCAGATCGTCGGTGAAGATGACGAGTACGGCAGTCAGGAGAAAGGAGAAGGTGCTGGCCGCGGAAACCAGCGTGCCCGGCCAGCCATGGGCGCGCTGCAGCTCGGCAAGATAGACGCCCTGGCCGTACAGACCGAAGCCGAACATGAAGAAAGCCATCAGGAAGCAGGCCAGCACGACGCGCCAGCCGCGGTAGTGCAGCGAAGATTCGTCAACACGCGTGGCGGCAATCATCAATCGGGCAATCGGCCAAATGGAGCGGCGCGAGGCGATCGTGCACCACAACCAGGGGTTTTTCAAATGAAAAAGGTAGCTGATTGTTGCAACGCGCAGCACGCGGGGAGCGTGATGCGCCCGTCTCACGCGAATTCGGTCTCCAAAAGGTCGAGCCAGCGCATTGGCACGCCTGCAAGATGATGTAGGCTGACGTTTCGCGAGTCTAGCCAATGTCAGTATCGCGGCGACCGCAGGGGCCCCTTCATGCCGAATGGCAACATCATCGTCACCGAAGAGCGCGGAACGCGCGTGATCACCCTGCGTCGCCCGAGCAAGAAGAACGCGATCACGCAGGACATGTATCGGGAGATGAGCCGCGCGATCGACACCGCGCAGAACAATCCCGACATCCGCTGCATGATCATCACCGGCGGCTCCGGCGTGTTCACCGCCGGCGACGACATCGACGATTTCATGCACGCCGACACGTCGCGCCCCGAGACGCTGTCCGACGGCGCGAAGTTTCTCTATTCGCTCGCACTCAACGCCAAGCCGGTGATCGCGGCCGTGGACGGCGCGTCGATCGGCATGGGCACCGTGATGCTGTTCCATTGCGACTATGTGCTGGCCTCGAACGCGGCGACCTTCTCCGCGCCCTACATCCATCTCGGGCTCGTGCCGGTCGGCGCGTCCAGCCTCTTGATGCCGAACACGATGGGCTACCAGCGCGCCTTCGCCATGCTGGTGATGGGACGGACTTTTACAGCCGCGGAAGCGCATGCCGCCGGCTTCGTCAACACCGTGGTCTCGCCGGGTCATACCGAGGTCGAGGCGCGCAAGGTGGCGCGCGATATCTGCCGGCTTCCCGCCGAAGCGGTCGCGACCTCGCGCAAACTGCTGCGCGTCGCATCCGAGGAGCTCACCCGCCGCATCGACCAGGAGGCCCATTTGTTCGGTGAGCGGCTGAAGTCGGAAGAAGCCACCGCCGCGTTCAACGCGTTTATGAACAGGAAGAAGAAAAAGTAGGCTGTTTTTCCCTCTCCCCTTGCAGGAGAATTCACATTTGAATTTGCGGAGACAACCCCTCATCCGGCGCTTCGCGCCACCTTCTCCCGCAAGGGGAGAAGGAAGAAAGCTTCGTGAAATCTTCGTGCGGAACGACTAGTCTGGTTCCATGCGACATGTTCTCCGCCTGACCGTCTTCTCGCTGGGGCTCGCCGCCCTGCCCGCGTCCGCCCAAACCGCCGCACCCGTTGAGCTGCGCATCCTCGCGATCAACGATTTCCACGGCAATCTGCGCCCGCCGCCGGGCGGCATCCGGATCAGTGATCCCGAGGACAAGTCCAGGAAGGTGATGGTGGCGGCGGGCGGCGCCGAATACATGGCGACGCTGGTGAAGCAGCTGCGCGAAGGCCACAAGAACACGATCTTCGTCGCCGCCGGCGACCTGATCGGCGCGAGCCCGTTCCTGTCGGCAATGTTCCACGACGAACCTTCGATCGAATCGCTCTCGATGATGGGGCTCGCGATCAGTTCGGTCGGCAATCACGAATTCGACGAGGGCAAGACCGAGCTCCTGCGGATGCAGAACGGGGGCTGTCATCCCGTCGACGGCTGCCAAGGTCCGCATCCCTTCCAGGGCGCCAAATTCCGCTATCTCGCGGCGTCCACCATCGAGACCGCGACCGGCAGAAGCGTGCTGCCGCCTTACGAGATCAGGGAGTTCGAGGGCATCCCCATCGCCTTCATCGGGCTGACCTTGAAGGAGACCGCGGGCATCGTCTCGCCATCAGGCATCACGGGCCTCGAATTCCGCGACGAAGCCGAGACGGTGAACGCGCTGGTGCCGCAGCTGAAGGCGCGCGGGGTCGAGGCGATCGTGGTGCTGATCCACCAGGGCGGCGAGCCGGCCGGTGACTACAATGAATGCCCTGCCATCACCGGGCCGATCGTCGACATCTTAAAAAAATTCGAGCGCGCCGTCGACGTCGTGGTCAGTGGCCACACTCATCGTGCTTATGTTTGCCAAATCGACGGGCGGCTCGTCACCAGCGGCGACAAATACGGTACGCTGGTCACCGCGATCGATCTCAAGCTCGATCCGGCAACGCGCGACATCGTCAGCGCCAGGGCCGAGAACGTCCTCGTCGCCAATGCGTCGCTGCCTAGGGATCCCGAGCAGACCGCACTGATCGATGCCTACGACAGGCTTTCGGCGCCGATCGCCAATCGCCCGGCTGGATCGGTGACGCAGACGCTGTCACGCGTGCCGAACGAGGCCGGCGAAAGCGCGCTCGGCGACGTCATTGCGGACGCGCAGCTCGCCGCGACCCGGGACGCCAGGGACGGCGGTGCCGTCATCGCGCTCACCAATCCAGGCGGCATCCGCACCGACATCATTCCAAAGGAGAACGGCGCGATAACCTTCGGCGACATTTTCGCCAGCCAGCCTTTCCGCAACCGGCTCGTCACCATGACGCTCACGGGCAACCAGCTCAAGGACATGCTGGAGCAGCAATGGCTCGACCCGAAGCGGCCGCGGATTCTCCAGGTCTCCAACGGGTTCAGTTACGCCTGGGATGCGGCGAAGCCGTACGGCGAGCGCGTGATCAACGAGAAGATCACGCTCAACGGCAGACCGATCGAAGCCGGAAGCGGCTACCGCGTCACCCTCAACGATTACCTCGCAGTCGGTGGCGACGGCTTCACGGTCGTCAAACAGGGCACGGGCCTGCAATATGGCGGTTACGACGCCGACGCGCTGTTCGCGTTCTTCAGGGCGCACGGACCGATCGGGCCGCTGCCGCTCAGCCGCATCCTGCGCATGAATTGATCCGGATCAAACGGACCGGTCCGGGACCACCCTTTGCCATTCCCGGGGGAACGCATAGATTGGTTTTGCATTTGCGTTTTGGCGCCGGATGCGCCAAGCGACGTCGAGAGCCCGCATCCCATGAGGCCGACTGATGAGTACGCTTCTCCTCTCCCACAAGGCCTGCCTCGACCACGTCACGCCGCCGGGACACCCTGAAAGGCCGGACCGCCTGCGCGCGGTGGAGGAGGCGCTGTCGCATGAGCGCTTCCAGTTCCTGGTGCGCGACCAGGCGCCGGAGGGCGATCTCGATCTCGTCACGCTCTGCCACAACGAGCACTACGTCACGGAGCTGCGCCACATCGCGCCGACCAGCGGCCTCGTCTATATCGATGGCGACACCTCGATGTCGCCGGGCACGTGGGAAGCGGTGATGCGCGGCGTCGGTGGCGCGGTCGCGGCGACCGAAGCGGTGATGGCCGGCGAGCATCGCAACGCCTTCGTCGCGGTGCGCCCGCCCGGCCACCACGCCGAGATCGGCAAGCCGATGGGCTTCTGCTTCTTCGACAACGTCGCCATCGCCGCGCGCCACGCGCAGCGCAAATACGGCATCAAGCGCGCGGCCATCGTCGATTTCGACGTGCATCACGGCAACGGCACGCAGGACATCTTCTGGTCGGACCCGACCGTGATGTACTGCTCGACGCACCAGATGCCGCTGTTTCCGGGCACCGGCGCCAAGAGCGAGCGCGGCGACCACGACACCATCGTCAACGCGCCGCTCGCCTCCGAGGACGGCGGGCCGGAATTCCGCATCGCGTTCGAGAATTTGATCCTGCCTCAGCTCGAAAAATTCAGCCCGGAGCTGCTCGTCATCTCTGCCGGCTTCGACGCGCATTATCGCGATCCGCTGGCGTCGCTGAATTTGCGCGCGGAGGATTATGCCTGGGTCACGCGCAAGCTGATGGACCTCGCCGACAAGACCGCCGGGGGGCGCGTTGTTTCTGTGCTCGAAGGCGGCTACGACCTGCAAGGACTGAAAGAATCTGTTACGGCGCATGTCGGCGCCCTGATGGGCGCCTGACGCACCCGCCACATTGCGCCCGCAAAACTTTGCTTTCTCCGACGTGAAGCGAATCGGGCAATCGGAAACTTATATGGCCGAAAATACCCAAATCGACGTCTCCAGGCTGACCTTCGAACGCGCCATCGAGGAGCTCGAAACCATCGTGAAGCGGCTCGAGGACGGCAAGGTGCCGCTCGAGGAATCCGTGACGATCTACGAGCGCGGCGAGGCCCTGAAGCGCCGCTGCGAGGAATTGCTGCGCCAGGCTGAGGCACGCGTCGACAAGATCACCACCGATGCCAGCGGCCAGGCCACCGGCACCGCGCCGCTCGACGTCCAGTAAGGGCCGCCTTCAAAGCCGCTTCTCTCACGCAGTGGGCACCGGGATTTTCATGATCGCACGCCGCCGTCGGGCGTTGCTGCTGCCTGATCTCAGGGAACCGGCGCTCTGAAGGTTACGGAACCTCCCTCACGGGCCCCGCGCCCTCCTGAATCCGTCGAAAAATAGCTTCCCCTCGCCGAAAACCTCGCCGAGGAACCCGGGCAAGCTTGGAACCCTTCCGCTGGCGCCAAGATTAACCACTCTGGCCCGCGGGTTGCAGGTGCATGGCCGTAATCGGCCCAGCGGGTTGGCTTTGGCCCAAGCTTTGGTGTAAAGCTGCGCGGAGTGTGGCTTTTTGTAAGCCTTGCGTGGGCACTGATTACCGACGACAAGCGCTTCAAACTGCTGATGAATTGGCTGGATGGACGAAGCCGATCTAAGTGACAGGGATCACAGAGACTGAACCGGAGAGCACTTAAGCTCACCTAAGCTTGAAGACGGGGCTTTGCCCCATGCAGGTGGCTCCGACGGTTTAAGGACTCGCGCTGCGCCGATATTGTGCAAACCCATCGCGCACCGGAATGACCTTCCGGCGCTGACAAATTGGAAATCGCCGTGAACGCATACAGTAAAACGCCGCTTCTCGACACCATCCGGACGCCGGACGACCTGCGCAAGCTCAAGATCGAGCAGGTTCGCCAGGTCGCCGACGAGCTGCGTCAGGAGACCATCGATGCCGTCTCGGTGACCGGCGGTCATTTCGGCGCAGGCCTCGGCGTGGTCGAGCTCACCACTGCGATCCATTACGTCTTCGACACCCCGCGCGACCGGCTGATCTGGGACGTCGGCCACCAGGCCTATCCGCACAAGATCCTCACCGGCCGGCGCGATCGCATCCGCACGCTGCGCACCGGCGGCGGGCTGTCCGGCTTCACCAAGCGCAGCGAGAGCGATTACGATCCGTTCGGCGCCGCGCATTCCTCGACCTCGATCTCCGCCGGGCTCGGCATGGCAGTCGCGCGCGACCTCGCCGGCGGCAAGAACAACGTTATCGCCGTCATCGGTGACGGCGCGATGTCGGCGGGCATGGCCTATGAGGCCATGAACAATGCGGGTGCGATGAACTCGCGCCTGATCGTCATCCTCAACGACAACGACATGTCGATCGCGCCGCCGGTCGGCGCGATGAGCGCCTACCTGTCGCGGCTCTACTCGGGCAAGACCTACCGCACGCTGCGCGATGCGGCCAAGCAGATCAACAAGCGCTTGCCCAAGATCATCGCCAGCCGCGCCAACCGCGTCGAGGAATATTCCCGCGGCTTCATGATGGACGGCGGCACGCTGTTCGAGGAGCTCGGCTTCTATTACGTCGGCCCGATCGACGGCCATAACCTCGACCATCTCCTGCCCGTGCTGAAGAACGTGCGCGATATGGAGACCGGCCCGATCCTGGTTCACGTCGTGACGCAGAAGGGCAAGGGCTACGGCCCGGCGGAAGCCTCCGCCGACAAGTACCACGCGGTGGTCAAGTTCGACGTTGCGACCGGCACCCAGGCCAAGTCCAAGCCGAACGCGCCGGCCTATCAGAACGTGTTCGGCCAGAGCCTCGTCAAGGAAGCGGAGAAGGACGACAAGATCGTCGCCATCACCGCGGCGATGCCGTCGGGCACCGGAGTCGACATCTTCAACAAGGCTTTCCCGGACCGCACCTTCGACGTCGGCATTGCCGAGCAGCACGCAGTGACGTTCGCCGCCGGCCTGGCCACCGAAGGCTACAAGCCGTTCTGCGCGATCTACTCGACCTTCCTGCAGCGCGGCTACGACCAGATCGTGCATGACGTCGCGATCCAGAGCCTGCCTGTGCGCTTCGCCATCGACCGCGCCGGCCTCGTCGGCGCCGACGGCGCCACCCATGCCGGCTCGTTCGACAACGCCTATCTCGGCTGTCTGCCGAACATGGTGATCATGGCCGCGGCCGACGAAGCCGAGCTGGTGCACATGGTTGCAACGCAGGTCGCGATCAACGATCGTCCGAGCTCGCTGCGCTATCCGCGCGGCGAAGGCCGCGGCATCGAGATGCCCGAAGTCGGCATTCCGCTCGAGATCGGCAAGGGCCGCATCGTCCGCCAGGGCAGCAAGATCGCCCTGCTCTCCTTCGGCACGCGCCTTGCCGAATGCGAGAAGGCCGCCGACGAGCTCGCAGCCCACGGCCTTTCGACCACGATCGCGGATGCGCGCTTCATGAAGCCGCTGGACACCGAGCTGGTGCTCAAGCTCGCGCGCGACCACGAGATCCTCATCACCATCGAGGAAGGCTCGGTCGGCGGTTTCGGCTCGCATGTCGCGCAGTACCTGAGCGATCAGGGCGCGCTCGACAGCGGCCTGGTGCGGTTCCGCACCATGGTGCTGCCCGACGTGTTCCAGGACCACGACACCCCGGCGGCGATGTACGGTCGTGCCGGTCTCGACGCCAAGGGCATCGTCGCCAAGGTGTTCGAGGCGCTCGGCAAGGACGTCAAGGCCGAGACGGTCAAGCTCGCGTAACAGCGAGCTTCGACCTTCCGCGAAGTAGCTCGATGAAAATCTATCTGGCAGGCCCCGACGTGTTCCTGCCAGATGCGGTCGAGATCGGCCGGCAGAAGGCCGCGATCTGTGCTGCGCACGGCCTCACCGGCCTCTATCCCCTCGACAACGAGATCGACCTCGCCGCTCCCGACGCCTCGCGGCAGATCTTCTGCGGCAACGAGGCGATGATGGACGCGGCCGATGCGATCATCGCCAACCTCACGCCGTTCCGCGGCGCTGGCGCCGATCCCGGCACCGTCTACGAGCTCGGCTACATGGCTGGCCGCCGCAAGTTTTGCCTCGCCTATTCCAATGACGGCGCCGCCTATGCCGACCGCCTCGGCCGTTTCATGGACGTGACGTCCGAGGATGGGCGGCTGGCCGACGCGCAGGGGCTGGCGGTCGAGGATTTTGGCCTAGTCGACAATCTCATGATGATCCACGCGCTGGAGCTGCATGGCTGCCCGCTGGTGACGCCCGCGCAGATGCCGATCGACGTCTGGCACGATCTGGCCGCGTTCGAGGCTTGCGTCCGGATGGCGGCCGCGCGATTGATCGCTACATAAGCGCCTCAGGCATCTTTGGAGAGATGATGTCCCCTGCCCGCAAGCGCGCGGATGTTCTGCTGGTCGAGCGCGGCCTGTTCGAGAGCCGGGCGCGGGCGCGCGCGGCGATCGAGGCCGGGCTCGTCACGGCCGACGACAAGCAGGTCGCAAAGCCGTCGGAGACCATCGCCGAGGACGCCGTGATCCAGGCCGAGCCCGCGCACCCCTACGTCTCCCGCGGCGGGGTCAAGCTCGCCGGCGCGCTGGAGCGCTACCCGATCGAGATCGAGGACCATGTCTGCCTCGACGTCGGCGCTTCCACCGGCGGATTCACCGAGGTGCTGCTGGCGAATGGCGCAAGTCTCGTCTTTGCCGTCGATGTCGGCACCAGCCAGCTGCATCCGTCGCTGCGCGGCCACTCCAAGATCGTGTCGATGGAAGAGACCGACATCCGCGCCTATGACGGCAAGCGCCTGCCGGCGCGGCCCGATGTCGTCGTGATCGACGTCAGCTTCATCTCGCTCAAGACGGTGCTGCCCGTGGCGCTGTCGCTGGCGGCCGCTCCGATGAGCCTGCTGGCGCTGATCAAGCCGCAATTCGAGGCGGACCGGAAGCACAACAAGAAGGGCATCGTCCGCGACGCCGCCGTGCACCGCGAGATCTGCGACGACATCGCCGGCTTTGCGGCCTCGCTCGGCTGCACCAATATCGAGGTATTCCCGTCGGCGATCACCGGCGGCGACGGCAACATCGAATTCTTCCTGGGCGCGCGCCGTGGTTGAGCGCGTGACGATCGATCACGTCGGCCATCGCGGCGACGGCGTCTCGCTCGACGCTGGGGAAGCCATCTATGTGCCCTACACGCTCGGCGGTGAGGCCGTCGAAGTCGATCATGTCGTCGGCAATCATCCTGACCGCCGCAAGCTGCTGGCAGTGGACGTCGCCAGCCCCGAGCGCGTCGCGCCGTTCTGCCCGCATTTCGGCGTCTGTGGCGGCTGCGCGATCCAGCACTGGGCGGCTGAACCGTATCACGCCTGGAAGCGCGGCATCGTGGTCGAGACCCTGGCCCAGGCCGGCATCGATTGCGAGGTGGCGTCGCTGGTCGATGCCCACGGTGCGGGACGCAGGCGCATCACGCTGCACGGCCGGTTCGGCACCCATGACATCCTCAAGGTCGGCTTCTCGGCGGCGAGCTCGCACGACGTCATCCCGATCGATCGCTGCCCGATCCTCGATCCCGGGCTCGACGGTGCACTCGATGCCGGCTGGGCGCTCGCCGAGCTGCTGACGTCCAAAATGCCGGTGACGAAACCGCTGGACATCCAGGTCACTGCGACCGCCAACGGTCTCGACATCGACGTGCGCGGCTCCGGCCCGCTGCCAACGCCGCTCGTGACGGCGCTGTCACGTGTCGCCGAGCAGCATCGCCTGGCGCGGCTGACACGGCACGGCGAACTGGTGCTGCAACGCCTGCCACCGACCCTGCAGATGGGCCGCGCCGAGGTGACGCTACCGCCGGGCTCGTTCCTGCAGGCGACCGTCGCCGGCGAAGAGACGCTTGCGTCGCTGGTCGCGGAGCGCATCGGCAAAGCCAAAAACGTTCTCGATCTCTTCTGCGGCGTCGGGCCGTTCGCGTTGCGGCTCGCCGAGAAGGCCCGCGTCACCGCCCATGACAACGACGCCGGCGCCGTTGCAGCGCTCGAAAAAGCCGCGCGGACGCCGGGGCTCAAGCCGATCAAGGCCGAGCCGCGCGATCTGTTTCGCCGTCCCCTGGTGGCGCCGGAGCTGCGCGATTTCGACGCCGTCGTGTTCGACCCGCCGCGCCAGGGCGCGCAGGCGCAGGCCTTGAAGCTCGCCGCGAGCAAGGTGCCTGTGGTGGTCGCGGTCTCCTGCAACGTCACGACCTTTGCCCGCGATGCGCGGCTGCTGATCGATGGCGGCTACAAGATGGATGCCGTGGTGCCGGTCGACCAGTTCCGGCATACGCCGCATGTCGAGCTGGTGGCGAAGTTCACGCGCTAGTTAGCGCCGAAGGCCACTCAACGCCGGCGACTCGCCGGGCAGCATGTTCGATCTGAGATCACTATCCATGCGGCCCGAGTCCTGCTGGGTGAAGCCGGCGCCGAACGACAGGCTGAGGTTGGAGGTCGGCTTGAACTCGACACCCGCGAATGCGCCATAGCCGGGCGAGGCGCTGGAGGTGAGCGGCGCAAGCGAGCTGCCGATGCCGCCGCCGTATTTCAGCGTGTCGAAACCGGCAAAGAACGTGACGGGCATGCCGCCCGCGGTCTTGGTGTTGTAGCCAAATTGCGTGGCATCATAAGAGAGCGCGCTGAAATTGCCGCTCAGTCCGGCCGGGCTGAGGCCGCTCCAATTGAGATTGCCACGCTGACTGCCGACAAAGAAGCCGTTCGCAGAATTGCTGCGGCCGCTTGCGTCGCCGCCATTGAAGCTCGGGAAATTGCCGTAGCTGTCGGCGCTCTGGCCGGCAACGCCGCCGAAGCCGAAGGGTCCGCCGGGAATCCAATATTGCAGGGGTGCGCCTTGGGCATGAGCCGGCGCTTCGCCGAGGCAGAGCAGGGCAAGAAAAACCGCGAGACCGCAAGAGCGTGTAAGCCTGGACATCCAAACAACCGTCGAAAAGCTTGCGAATTATACCCACCAGACATCATGAACGCCAGCATGGCGACACCCGTCTCCCCTTGAGTTCCGGGATCACGTTTTCCTGCCAATTGAACTTCCCGCATTCCGGATTGACCCACCTAAGGGGGCGCGTCAGCACGGAGGCTGTCATGGAGGTCAATTCCGACAGGTTGAATGCCTTTATGGGCAAGATGGTCACCGAATTCGGGGCGGCGATGAATGCGTCGCTGGTCCTGCTCGGGGACAAGCTCGGTCTCTACCGTACCTTGGCCGCCAAGGGACCGATGAACTCGTCCGAGCTCGCAAGCGCCACCGGGACGGCGGAGCGTTACGTCCGCGAATGGCTCGCGAGCCAGGCGGCGTCCGGCTACATCGAATACGATTCCGCTTCGGCAAAATTCTCGATGCTGCCGGAGCAGGCGATGGCGCTTGCCGATGAGGACAGTCCGGTGTTCCTCGGTGCCTTCGGCAATGTCATTGCCTCGGCGTTTCTCGACGAGCCGAAGATCTCGGACGCATTCAAATCCGGCAAGGGCGTCGGCTGGAACCGGCGCAGCGAGTGCTTGTTCTGCGGCACCGCCCGCTTCTTCCGGACCGGGTACATGCATCATCTGGTGCAGGAATGGCTGCCCGCGCTCGACGGCGTCGTGGACAAGCTGAAGCGCGGCGCCAAGGTCGCTGATGTCGGCTGCGGGCACGGCGTCTCGACACGGCTGATGGCGGAAGCCTTCCCGAACTCCCGCTTCTACGGCTTCGACTATCACGAGGGTTCGATCGAGGCCGCGCGAAAGGCGGCCACCGAAGCCAGATTGGGCGACCGGGTCAGCTTCGCTGTTCATTCCGCCAAGACCTATCCGGCCGAGGGCTATGATCTCGTCTGCTTCTTCGATTGCCTGCATGACATGGGCGATCCCGTCGGCGCCATCGGCCACGTGCGCGAGACCATGGCAAAGGACGGCACCTGCATGCTGGTCGAGCCGTTCGCAGGCGACCGCCTCGAGGACAATCTCAACCCGGTCGGGCGGGTCTATTATGCAGCGTCGACCATGATCTGCACGCCAGCCTCGATCGACCAGGAGGTGGGCCTCGCACTGGGCGCGCAAGCGGGCGAGGCAAGGCTGCGCAAGGTCGCGCGAGAGGGCGGACTGACGCGCTTCCGCCGCGCTGCTGAAACGCCCTTCAATCTGATTCTGGAGGCGCGGATCTGATCTTCCCCATTCCGGCCCATGGCTGCGGCATATGGCCATGCCGATGCTGCAGCCACGCCTGGCGCCGACATCCTTGCCTCGCTCGCGCCGCAACGTAAGCTGGCCGCCGCAAATGATCGGCAATGGCGCTTTGGCGCCAGCCTGCGACGTCTTGCGTCAGATCGACCGGCAATTGAAGGCGCTGACGCGGTCCAGCGAGCAGCAGCCGTGATCGGCTATGCCGTCCTGTCCACCGAGGACGATGTATCCGACGGCGGATATTTCGTCACGGGCACGACGAAGGACTTGTTGCGGACCTGGTAGATGATCTTGCCGTTCTGCCCGTCGTCAGTCGCAATCTGCGCCTGCCCGAACATGATGACGTTCTTGTAGACGGTGCCGGTGCCCTGACGGGTGACGCCATCGGTGGTGACGCTGACTTGCGCTTCGTTGCCGTTGACAGCGAGCACCCTGAAGCTCGCGCTCTTGCCATTGTCACTGGAATAGCCGCCCCAGCTTCCCATCAGGCGGCTGTCGGAAGCCGGCGGCGCCTGCTTCTCGAGAGTCGCGGTCTGCTTGCCCGCGCCCGCAGATGACAACAGCACCAGACTCTTGCCGTCCTTGGTGCCGACCGTGACCGTGCCGAAGGTGAGAAGCGAACCGGCGACCTCGCCAAAACCGCGCTCCGTGCGTCCGTTATGGGTGTACTCGACCTGCGCCCGGGCACCGCGGATGTTCACCACCTTGAAGCTGACGGGCTGGTTGTTGCCCGCCCAATTGCCTTTCCACTCACCGAGCAGGGAGCTCTGGTGATACACCCGCTCGAGAGCGGGAGAAATCTGGCTAGTGCTCGATGAGACGATGGCCATTGGATTGCTCGGCGGATTTGTCTGACGGGCCCGCTTGGTTCGCGCCCCGACAGGAACGTCAGAACAGTATCCGGAAACAATTGGAAGCAGCCGATTAGGGCCACGCAACAGTTAACGCATGGTTAACATTCCATCGCGGGCAAATAGGGCAAAAGGTCTCGTCCGGTGGCGGCGCTCAGCGACCCCAGCGGTCCGACCAGATCTTCTCGCCGATCATGCAGTTCACACGCGGCTCCTTGTCCTTCTCAGCAACCCGCATCACGGGGCGCTCCGGCATACGGCCCGCAACCTCCATCAAGAGCTTGGTGCGGATGGCCTCCTTGAACTTGTCGCGGTCCTTGATCGTGATGACGAAGGAACCGGGACCGCCGATGACGCAATCCTCATAGTAGAAATCGAGATTGTCGATATCCATGGTCGAATAGGAGGGCTCCTTGACCATGATCGGCAGGCCGTTGATGACGATGCCCTTCTCGATCGCCGCGTCGCGCGCAATCGTGACCGGTGTGCCATTGTTGTTGGGACCGTCGCCGGAAATGTCGATCACGCGGCGCAACCCCCGATAAGGATCCTCATCGAACAGCGGCATCGCGAAACTGATCGCGCCGGAGATCGAGGTGCGCGAGGCGCGCCGGATCGGCGTCTTCATGATTTCGGCGGCGACGGCATCGGCGGTCTCCGGTCCGTCGATCAGGCGCCAGGGAATGATGATCTTCTGGTCGGTCGAGGCGGCCCACTCGAAATAGGTCACCGCGATCCGGCCGTTCGGGCCCAGCTTCAGCGCCTGCAGGAATTCCTTCGATTGGATCGCCTGCGCATAGCCTTCACGCTGGATCGCAAGCTCGTCCATGTCCATGGAGTAGGAGACGTCGACAGCGAGGATCAGCTCGACATCGACCGTCTGCGCGTCCCTGTCGGCTGCTTGCCGCTGCGGCTGATTTTTGAGCAGCGCCAGTCTGGGCGACTCAAATTTAGGTCCTGGTGCCGCGATGCCCGCGACGTCCCCTCCGGCGAACATGCCGGTCACCAGCACAGCCCCGATCGAGAACAGCAAGCGCATCGCAGCCTCCCGTCGTATGACGCGATGGTGACATGCAATCGCCTTGCCGCAAAGTCCGAAGATCGCTTGCGCTTCACATTCCAGTTAGGGATTTGCGCGTTGGGATCTGCGGGTCGGGAATTGCGAAGCATTACGCAAAGCTGCCGCCATGTTGCCGCGCTCGCGCCGCTGACTGCGCGATCGCTGGCACGGGCATGCCGTCATGTGCCATGCGCCCCGGAAGAACGGGCCACTGGACAGAGCACCCTCGCCCACTTGTCCGGCGCGATTTCCATGTTAGGCTGGCGACACAGATGGGGATGGAGTCCCCCGACAACCGCCCGGCGGCCTTGAACCCGAATCTTGGACCGTAGTGGGCTGATGACTCCTGCTTGAGGAGGGGCAATTTTCAGGCCTCTGCCTTCGGCGGGAGCATGGACAAACCCGCCGCTGGCGGGTTTTTTGTTGCCTGGATGCGAAGGCCAAGGAGAGGTCAAGCAGAGGTCAAGCAGAGGCCGAGGAGAAGTCCTGGACGTGACGACGACAACACCGAATGCTGCACGTGCGGGGCTGCCCAGGGGGATCTGGGTGCTCGGCTTCGTCTCGATGCTGATGGACGTCTCTTCCGAGATGATCCATGCGCTGCTGCCGGTCTATCTCGTCACCGTGCTCGGCGCCTCCACGCTTACCGTCGGCTTCATCGAGGGCATTGCGGAGGCGACCGCCTCGATTACGAAAATCTTCTCCGGCGCGTTGTCCGACTGGCTCGGCCGGCGCAAATTTCTCGCCGCGCTCGGCTACGGGCTCGCCGCGCTGACAAAACCGCTCTTCCCGCTTGCCCCCAGCGTCGGATGGCTGGTTGCCGCCCGCTTCATCGACCGCGTCGGCAAGGGCATTCGCGGCGCGCCGCGCGATGCACTGATCGCCGATATCGCGCCCATCGGCCTGCGCGGCGCGAGCTTCGGCCTGCGGCAGTCGCTCGACACCATCGGTGCGTTCGTCGGGCCGCTCATCGCGATCGGCCTGATGTGGTGGACGGCGGACAATTTTACGGCGGTGTTCTGGGTGGCCGTGCTGCCGGGCTTCCTGTCGTTCGGGCTGATCGCGTTCGCGGTGAGCGAGCCGGAGCCGGACCCTGGCCGGGAGCCGTCAAGGAATCCACTGAATACCGCCGCGATGCGCCAGCTCGGGTCCGTGTACTGGCGTGTGGTCGCGGTTGGCGTCGTGTTCACGCTGGCGCGTTTCAGCGAGGCCTTTCTGATCCTGCGCGCACAGAACATCGGGCTCAATGCCATGTGGGTGCCGGCCGTGCTGGTGCTGATGAACATCGTCTATGCGTTGTCGGCCTATCCGGCCGGCGTGCTCTCGGACCGGATCAACCGCACCGGCCTGCTCGCGCTCGGCCTCGTCTTCCTCGCCGGCGCCGATCTCGCGCTCGCGCTGCTGCCAAACCTTGGCGGCCTCGCTCTGGGCGTCGTGCTGTGGGGACTGCATATGGGATTGACGCAAGGCCTGCTCTCGGCCCTCGTCGCCGACGCAGCGCCACCGAGCTTGCGCGGCACTGCGTTCGGCTATTTCAACCTGTTCACCGGCCTTGCCTTGCTGGCCGCAAGCGTGATCGCCGGCGCCTTGTGGGATGCCTATGGTCCGGCCGGCACGTTCCTGGCGGGGCTCGGCTTTGCGCTGATCGCGCTGATGGGACTATTTGCCGTCGGCGGGGGGCTGGCAACGGAGGAGAAACAATGACGGGGGGCTGTTCGCCGTGCTGAGCGGAGTGCTTGCGATCATGATCGGCAGCGTGCTCGGCGGCTGCGCGCGCTATTTCATCTCCGGCGCGATCGCGCGGTGGCTGGGCGAGACGTTTCCGTGGGGCACCGTGACCATCAACGTCACCGGCGCCTTTCTGATCGGCATTTTTGGCGCATTGGCGACCCATCCCGGCTCGGCCTTCGCCGCGCCCAATCCATGGCTGTTCGCGGTCACCGGCTTTCTTGGCTGCTACACCACGGTGTCCTCGTTCAGCTTGCAAACGCTGACACTGGCGCGCAACGGCGAGGCGATGCACGCGCTCGGGAATGTCGCGGTCTCGGTCGTGCTCTGCCTCGCCGCCGTCAGTTGCGGCTTCCTCCTCGCGGACACTCTGGGAGGCTAGAGGCAGATGAAGTCCCCCTCCTCTGCCGATCGCTGGCGCACCGCGACGCTCTATGCCTGGATTGCCGCCGGCAGCATGGTCGGCGGGCTGACGCGCTATCTGGTCGGGCTTGCGCTCGACACCGGCCCCGGCTTCCCGGTCGCGACGCTGTTCATCAACGCCACGGGCTCGCTGATCATCGGCTTCTACGCGACGCTGACCGGGCCCGACGGCCGCCTGCTGGCGCGGCCCGAGCACCGGCAGTTCGTCATGACCGGGTTCTGCGGCGGCTACACGACGTTTTCAACCTTCAGCCTGGAGACCTTCCGCCTGTTCCACGGCGGCATGAAATATACGGCGCTCGCCTATATCGCGGCATCCGTCATTTGCTGGCTGGTGTCGGTATGGGCAGGCCATATGATAGCCAGCGGCACCAACCGCTTGCGAAGGAGCTGACCATGCAAATCCCCAATCAGGCAGTTTCGCTCCGGATCTTCATTGGCGAGAACGACCATTTCGACGGCAATCCGCTCTATGAAGCGATCGTGATGACGGCGCGCGAGCGGCATCTGGCCGGCGCCACCGTGCTGCGCGGCCCCATGGGCTTCGGCAAGTCGAGCCGGCTCCACACGTCGAAGATTCTGCGGCTCTCGGAAGACCTGCCGCTGTTGATCGAGATCGTCGACAGCGAGGACAACATCAATGCATTCCTGCCCATCCTGGATGGCATGATGTCGAGCGGCCTGATCACCTTGGAGAAGGTGCAGGTCCTGCAATATGGTGAGAAGGCCGCGCGCTGAGCGCGCGCCGGCAGGAACCCGAGCCCGCCATATCCGGGAGGCGGAATGAACGACACTGTTGCCAAACCGAAAACCAGGACGAAGACCAAGGTCGAGCGGCCGAAGCTGCACAAGGTCATCCTGATCAACGACGACTTTACGCCTCGCGAATTCGTCACGATGATCCTCAAGGCCGAGTTCCGCATGACGGAGGATCAGGCCTACAAGGTGATGATCACCGCCCACAAGCTCGGCGCCTGCGTGGTCGCGGTTTTCACCAAGGACGTCGCCGAGACCAAGGCCACCCGCGCCACCGACGCCGGCCGCACCAAGGGCTATCCGCTGCTGTTCACCACGGAGCCGGAGGAATAGTTGCACCGGTCCGCCTTTGGTGCGCCGTCTTTCGATTTCGGCGTCAAATCTGCCCTGCTGAATAATGTATCTATTGGCTGCCAACAGGCGCATGGTGAGCCATCACCGGCCCATCACGGCGTCCATCGGTGACTGAGAGAGTCTTGCGCTCCCGCCCCAATGCGGAGCGTCCCATGCAAGACACCACCAAGAGAACCATCCCGCTGAGCAATCGCCTTGCCCAATTGGCAGCCGAGGCTCGTCGTCGCGCAGAGATTGCCCCGCCCGGCGTCCAGCGGGAAGCGCTGCTCAGAGCGGCGCGATTGAGCGAAACGGCCTCGCACATTCATGACTGGATAAGCCTGCCTGGTCCCAAAACACCGAGGTAGTGGCAAGCCAACCTGGTCGGCGGCCTCTTCTCATCGAGCGGCGATCCAGGCCGAGGGCGGCATCCCCCCGCAAATCACACTTCAGATATAAGTTGTATGAAATGAACAATATTTCATTTTGGTTGTTGTAACAGCGTCCCCAAACAAAAGGGGGCGGTCGACAGCCAAAGCAGCCCCAAATGATGAAATCTCTTATCGCGTTCGCGATATTCGCGCTCCTTGGAGTGTCCGTAATGGTGTTGCCCGGTTTTGCTCCGCAAGTGAAAGCGCGCGAGACAGTTGCTTTGGCAAAGGCGGACCGGCTGGCGAGCCATCCGGTGGCCACGAATTGCGGTAGCCAAGTCTGGCCGGACTTCGAAGCATCGTGTCTGCGCCGATGTGAATCCGATGCCAGGGTTCATGAAGCTCGCTTGGTGACGGCGCGCCGCTAGACCAACAATCGCAAAGCGCCGACCGGCCTTGTCGGATGATCCAGGAAAGTGTCGTGCACAGATGTCTACACCTCCAACCTCCTTGCCGAACGTTCTCGTCGTCGAAGACGAGATGATCTTGCGCATGCGCGCAGTCGATATCGTGGAGGATGCAGGCTTCTGCCCTGTGCAGGCCGTCAATGCCGACGAAGCTATCGCAATCCTCGAGTCGCGGTCGGACATCTCGCTTCTGTTCAGCGACATCCAGATGCCGGGAACCATGGACGGCTTGAAGCTGGCCCACGCGGTGCACGATCGCTGGCCTGCCATCAAGATCGTGCTGGTTTCCGGTCAGGTAAAGCCGTCTGAAAACGAAACGCCGGCGGACAGCCGCTTCTTTCGCAAGCCGCTCGCCGTCGACGAAATGATCTCGCAATTGCAGGCAATGATCGGGGCTGGCGCGCTAAAAATCCTTCCGACCACCACGACGGATCCCGGGGAAAACCTTGAGGTTGGTCGTTCGCCACAGGAATCGGTTCTGGCCGCGGAAAACGACAATCTGCGCCTGTTGCTGGAACAGGCCGACACCGACGCCAAGGTCCTGCTCGCTCAAGCCGGTATCGAAGCCCACGAGCGCGAGGCTGCCGACAAGTTGCAAAAGCTCATCCTCGGAGAGCTGCATCATCGCATCAAGAACACGCTTGCGACGGTGAGCGCAATCGCAGCCCAGAGCTTCCGGACCGCAATCAATCTGGAGCACGGGCAAAAGGCCATGGATGGCCGCTTGCTGGCGTTGGGGCGCGCCCACGACCTGTTGATACAGGTCAGCTGGTCAAATGCGAGCCTCACTCATACGCTGAGCGGCGCCACCGATCCTTTTGACAGTCAGGGGGGCCGACGATTCCATTTCAATGGCCCGGACCTCCGGATCACGTCCGGTGCCGTGATAGCGCTGGCGATGACGTTCAACGAGCTCTGCACCAACACGACGAAATTCGGCGCGCTGTCCAGTTCCTCCGGGCATGTCGAGATCGCATGGACGGTGGACGAGATCGAGCAAAGGCTGCGCCTGAAGTGGAGCGAAAGCGGCGGCCCCGTGGTGGCGCCGCCGACGCGGCGAAGCTACGGCACCCGGATGATCGAGTCGCTCGGCCAGCAACTGAACGGGCAGGTGCGGCTGGCCTATGAACCGTCCGGATTTATCTATCAGCTGGACGTACCGCTGAGGTCGGTGATGGCGTCGAACGCCTGAATTCTGCTCGCCAGGTTGACGGCGGCGGACATCCGAGGACGACCTCAGGCCATCATCCCCGGCCTCTCCTCCGTCAGCCCGTACACGCGCTGCGCCTTTGAAAAGCCCGCGATCGGGAATTCGCCGAGCTCGTGCCAGTCGTGGCGGCAGACATTGGCGAACATTTCCGAGGCCACGACGGTCCGCCCCAGGCGACCCGTGATCTTCTCGAGCCTGGCGGCGAGGTTCACCGCGGGACCGATGCAGGTGAAGTCGAGGCGGTTGCCGCCGCCGATATTGCCGTAGAGGATATTGCCGACGTGGAGCGCGACACCGAAGCGGAAGCGCTCGACGACGTCGCCGACAGGATACGCGAGCGCCTCGACGCTGGCGCGGGATTCGCGCGCCGCCTCCAGCACCCGCGTGCAGACATGCGCGGCATCGCCGACATATTCGTCGATCGGGAACACCGCGAGCAGGCCGTCGCCCATGAATTTCAGCACCTCGCCGCCATGGCCCCGGATCGCGGCGACCTGACAATCGAAATAGTGATTGAGGATCTCGACCACGGTCTCGGCCGGCAGCCGGTCCGACAGTGCGGTGAAGCCGCGCAGATCGGAGAGCCAGATCGCAGCCTGCATGGTGTCGTTGTGGCCGCGGCGGATCTGACCGCCAAGGATGCGCGCGCCGGCACGATTGCCGACATAGGTGTCGAGCAGCATCTCGGCGGTGCGGCGCAGGCTGATGATCTCGGTGATGCGCGCGAGCGGTTTGATGATGGCGTGGATCGCCGCGATGTGGTCAGCGGTGAAGCCGCCTGGATGGCGCGTGGTCCAGCTCGTCGCGTGGACCGAGCCGTCGAGAAACGGCATTGGCGTCGCGACGTAGTCGGTTACGCCTTCGGCACGCATATCGTCGAAAAAAGGGAAATGCTTGCTGCCGGGATCGTCCATGCGTCCCCGCACCTCAAGTCCCTGCTCGAACACGACCCGCAGCGGACTTCTGGCGAATTCCGGGGTCTGCAGGATCTCGAAATCGACCGTGCCGATCTCGACCTCCTCGCCCTCCCGCCAGATGAAGTTGCGACCGAAAATTTCGGGATGCAGCGTGCGGATGAAGATGCCGAACCGCCATAGCGGCAGACCGGCTGCGACCATCCGTTCGCAGGCTTCCGCCGTCATCTCGGCCGGGGTCTTCGACGACCAGGCGCCGTCGATCAGCCAGTTGGTGATACGTTGGAGCTCGGAGCTTTCCATGTCCGCATTTGCGGACGAAGTTGTGGGATCGTCAAGCTGCGCGGTGGGCTAGTGGCGCGACACAAGCGCCTCGCGTTAGCGCCCGACCTGGCCGCGGTCGCGCAGGAAATGATCCGCCAGCACGCAGGCCATCATGGCTTCGCCGACGGGGACGGCGCGGATGCCGACGCAGGGATCGTGGCGGCCCTTGGTCATGATCTCGGTGTCGGCGCCGTTGCGATCGACGGTGAGACGCGGCTGCAGGATCGACGAGGTCGGTTTGACCGCGAAACGCACCACCACCGGCTGCCCCGTTGAGATGCCGCCCAGCACGCCGCCGGCGTGGTTGGACAGAAAACGCGTGCCGTCATTGCCGGTGCGCATCTCGTCGGCGTTCTCTTCGCCGGTGAGCTCGGCCGCGGCAAAGCCGGCGCCGATCTCGACGCCCTTCACCGCATTGATGCTCATCATTGCGGCGGCGAGCTCGGCATCGAGCTTGGCGTAGATCGGCGCGCCAAGGCCTGCCGGCACACCATCGGCGACGACCTCGATCACCGCGCCGATCGAGGAGCCGCTCTTGCGGATGCTGTCGAGATAGCTCTCGAAGAACGCGGCCTTGTCCTTGTCGGGACAGAAGAACGGATTGTTCGCAATCTCGTCCCAGTCCCACTTCGCGCGGTCGATCTTGTGCGGGCCCATCTGCACCAGCGCGCCGCGTACCTTCACGTCGGGCAGCACCTTTCGCGCGATCGCACCGGCGGCAACGCGCGTCGCGGTCTCACGCGCCGAGGAGCGGCCGCCGCCGCGATAGTCGCGCAGGCCGTACTTCGCTTCATAGGTGAAGTCGGCATGACCAGGGCGAAACTTGTCCTTGATCTCGGAATAGTCCTTCGAGCGCTGGTCGGTGTTCTCGATCAGGAGCCCGATCGGCGTGCCCGTCGTCACCTGCACGCCGGTCTCCGGATGCGCCATCACGCCGGAGAGGATCTTGACCTGGTCCGGCTCCTGACGCTGGGTCGTGAAGCGCGACTGGCCGGGCCGGCGGCGATCAAGATCACCCTGGATGTCGGCCTCGACGAGCGGGATCATGGGCGGGCAGCCGTCGACCACGCAGCCGATCGCCACCCCATGGCTCTCGCCGAAGGTCGTGACGCGGAACATGTGGCCGAAGGTGTTGAAGGACATTCGTATCTAGCTCGTAAGTCAGGGCTGACTTAACTCGCCCTGAAATTGGGGTCAAATGCCTACACGATCGTCATGGCCGGGCTTGTCCCGGCCATCCACGTTCTTGGCCCCGCAAGGGCAAAAGGGCGTGGATGCCCGGGACAAGCCCGGGCATGACGGCGGAGGACGCGGAAGCGAGCCGGCTTAGCTGAACTTCTCCAGCCGCCCGTCGTGGAACACGTAGACGGCGCCCTGCTCGATATAGAGTTCGGCGGCGCTCGCCGGCGTCTCCAGGCCGAGTGAAACCATCAGGGCCCGGCAGGTCCCGCCATGGGCGACCGCGACGGTGTCGGTCCGGAGCTGGTCATACCAGGCGCGCACGCGGACCTGCACATCGGCGTAGGTCTCCCCGCCCGCGGGGCCGACCGTCCATTTGTCGGCGAGGCGCCGGGCGTAGATCTCGGGATCGGAGGCCTCGCTCTCCGCCAGCGTCAGTCCCTCCCAGGAGCCGTAGCCGATCTCACGCAGGCGATCGTCGAGTGCATAGTCCGCAGTCGGCAGTTCGAGCTTGCTCCGCGCCAGTTCCATGGTCTCTCGCGCGCGGCCAAGCGGACTCGACACGTAGGGTAATGCAGCCTTGTCGCGGCCCTCGCGCTTGAACAGATCGGCGAGAATGCCGCCGGCCTGCACGGCCTGACCACGACCGCGCGCGTTCAGCGGAATGTCCTTGATGCCCTGAAGCCTCCCGAGCGCATTCCACTCGGTCTCGCCGTGGCGAAGATAATAGATCGTGGGCACGGGCATTGCTGGGTGAAAAGTTAGTCCTTCCCGCCGAACGAAATGTCCGGCGCGTCCGGGCGCTTCATGCCGAGTACGTGATAGCCGGAATCGACGTGGTGCACCTCGCCGGTGACGCCGCGCGAAAGGTCGGAGAGGAAATACAGCGCGCTGCCGCCGACGTCTTCCGTGGACACGTTACGCCGCAGCGGTGCGTTGGCTTCGTTCCACTTCAGGATATATCTGAAATCGCCGATGCCGGACGCAGCGAGCGTCTTGATCGGCCCCGCCGAGATCGCGTTGACGCGGATGTTTTTCTCGCCGAGATCGGCGGCGAGATAACGCACGCTCGCTTCGAGCGCCGCTTTCGCAACGCCCATGACGTTGTAATGCGGCATCCACTTCTCGGCGCCGTAATAGCTGAGCGTGATGAGCGAGCCGCCGTCGGTCATCAGCTTCTCGGCGCGCTGCGCCACGGCCGTGAACGAATAGCAGGAGATCAGCAGGGACTTCGAAAAATTCTCCTGCGTGGTGTCGACGTAGCGGCCGTCGAGCTGCTCGCCATAGGCGATCGCATGCACCACGAAGTCGATCTTGCCCCACTTCTCCTTCAGCACCGCGAAGGCCGCATCGATGGTCGCGGCATCGGTGACGTCGCAATGACCGAGCACGAGCCCGCCGATCTCGGCGGCGAGCGGCTCGACGCGCTTCTTCAGCGCATCGCCCTGATAGGTGAAGGCAAGCTCGGCGCCGGCCGCGTGGCATGCCTTGGCAATGCCCCAGGCGATCGAGCGGTTGTTGGCAACGCCGAGGACCACGCCCCGCTTGCCCTGCATCAGACCTGAATTCTGCGCCATTTTGCTAACGTCCCGTCGAGCTCCCGGTGAGGTTTGGAGGTACACCAGCCCTCCGTTGCGGTACAGTCCTAATACGCGGCGTTAACGCTGTTTCAAGCGCCGGAATAGCCGTTCCGCTCGGGTGTTATGATCGTTGTGGCGCTCGCGCCGAACATCAGGACGTCAAGACCGCAATGAGTGCGTTTCGCCAAAGCGTTGAAGCCATGATCCCGGCGTTGCGCCGCTACGCCCGCGCGCTCACGCGCGAGGCGGATGCGGCCGACGATCTGGTGCAGGATACGCTGGTGCGGGCGCTGCGTTCGGAGCGCCTGTTTCTCGGGGGCGACGTCAGGAGCTGGCTCTATACGATCCTGACCAACCTCAACAAGAACCGGCGGCGCTCGCTGGCACGGCGGCCGCAATTCATGCAGCTGACGGAGAACAACCCGGATGCCAGCGGGACCGAAGCCGAAGGCCGCGATATCGAGAGGGCGCTGGCGACGCTCGTCGAGGAGCAACGCTCGGTGCTGCTCCTGGTGATGCTGGAGGGCATGAGCTACCGCGAGGTCGCCGACATCCAGGGCGTGCCGATCGGCACCGTGATGTCGCGCCTGGCGCGCGCCCGCGCCCACGTCAAAGCCTCGCTGGAGGGTGAGCGCCCGGCGCTCAGGCGGGTGAAATGATGGCAGGATTGATGCATCGCGCCGGTCGTTTCTCCTGCATGGCATGGGAAGCGGCGCAGTTGAACCACGAAGAACATTTTGGGCCGCAGAGCCAGAGACGATCGATATGAACGACCGCAAGATCCCAGTGACCGAGGACGAACTGCACGCCTATGTCGACGGCGAGCTGCCGGCCGAGCGCCGCGCCGATGTCGAGGCCTGGCTTGCCGCGCAGCCCGAGGATGGCGAGCGCGTGCAGTCCTGGCGCGCCATGGCCGAGATGCTGCACGCCCGCTACGATTCCGTCGCCCAGGAGCCGGTGCCGGCGCGGCTCGAGCTCGAACGGCTGGAACGCCGCCCGCGGCACTGGCTCTATGGCGCCGCCGCGGCCGTGCTGGTGGCCTTCGTCGCCGGCGGCACCGCCGGCTGGCTGGCGCATGGCGCCGCCAACGCGCCCTCGACCTTCCAGAGTTTTACGACTGACGCGCTCGACGCCCACCGCCTCTATGTCGTCGAGGTTCGCCATCCCGTCGAGGTCGGCGGCAACGAGCGCGACCACCTCCAGGCCTGGCTGACCAGACGCTGCGGCTGGACCGTGTTTGCGCCGAACCTGGAGACGAGTGGACTGAAGCTCGTCGGTGGCCGGCTCTTGCCGGGGCCGAACGGGCCGGCGTCGTTCCTGATGTATGAGGGTGCCTCGGGCGAGCGGTACACGATCTACACCGCCAAGACCGAGAATGGCGCGACGCAGATGCGCTACGCCAGAACGGACAAGGACGGGGCGCTGTTCTGGTCGGAGCGCGGCGTCGGCTACGTCGTCAGTGGTGGCGGCGACCGCGACCGGCTGACCAAAGTGGCGCAGGCGGTCTACGACCAGGCAGAGAAAAGCGGCACCTAGACAACCACGCAACGCGGTGCCTCGATTCCGACATTGAAAATTTGGAATGAAGACATCGGCGCGTCTCATTATCGCACCGGATGATCACGCGAAAATGAGCAGCGTTCGATCCGCCGATCGACGCGGGCGGCCTCGATTGGGGTTTTTGGTACCGCGCTGGTCCCCCTCTCGAGGCCGCACCTTTTTATCGGCTGCCCCGCCGGACAGCCGACACGTCGAGCACGTGGACCAAGAAGGGCTACCACGCCCCAGGCATATGATGAGCATCATCTCGACGGACGACGCTCTCAGTCTTTAGGAGAACCCCTTCACATTTGCCGGATCACGCTTAACCAAGCCCGCTACGTGGATTGTAGGGGCGCTGGTCCCGCCACTTCTCCATCAATGCTTCAAGCTCGGCGTCGTTCCCGTCCGGTAGCATAATCCTGACGGTGACGAAGAGATCCCCGGTTCCGCCAGCTTTTGGCAGTCCCTTGCCCTTAAGGCGGAAGGTCCGGCCGCTGGAGGTGTTCTGCGGGACTGAAAGCTCCACGGCATTGCCGAGGGTGGGCACGCGGACCTTGCCGCCAAGCACCGCCTCGTAGAGCGTGACCGGCAGGTCGATCCTGAGATCGGCGCCCTCAATCTTGAAGAACGGATGCTGCGCGATGCTGATCGTGATCAGGAGATCGCCCGGCGGACGGCCCTGAGCGCTCTCGCCCTGTCCCCGCAACCGAATCTGCTGGCCCTCGGTGACGCCGGCCGGAATCTTGACGTTGAGTTCCTTGCCATTCGGCAGCCGAACGCGCTTCTCGCCGCCCTTGACCGCCTCCTCCAGCGAGACGGTCATGGCGACATTGACGTCGAGATCGAGCCCGATCCCCCCGGTGTCGAATTCGAACTGGGCACCGCCGCCGGCCCCGGGGCGCGGACGCGGCGCACCGCCGAACATGCTGTTGAGGATGTCCTCGAACGCGCCGCCGCCCGGACCAGGGCCCGCGCCGCCGCCGCGGAACGTATAGTTCTCGAACCCGCCAGGACCCGCGCGCCCGCGCGGCCCACCGCCGCCGCCCGGAAAACCCTGGAAGCGCGGCTTGCCGTCGGCGTCGATCTCGCCGCGGTCGAATTGCTTGCGCTTGTCCTCGTCGCCGAGGATCTCGTTGGCTGTATTGAGCTCAGCGAAGCGCTCGGCCGCCTTCGGATCGTTCTTGTTGCTGTCGGGATGGTGCTTCTTGGCAAGCTTGCGATAGGCGCTCTTGATCGCGGCAGCGTTGGCGCTCCGCGGCACCCCCAAGACCTCATAGGGGTCGCGCATCCGTCACGTCTCCTTCAAGAAATCGAATTGTTCAAAGGGCTCCCCGCCCCAACTGAGCCTCATGTGGGGGGCGAGTGGTATTTTTGCAACTAGCCTGGTGAAGCGATTCCTAGCTCCGCCACGGCTTTAGCGTATGAATCTCCCAACTGCCACGGCTGCTTTGGCAGCCCGCACCCTGGAGCCAGCTTTCGGTGCTGCCGTTGACGTAGCTCGCCAGGAAGTCGCGGCACTTGCGGCCATCTTCAGCGGCATAGGATTGCGCGATCGGCGTGACCGAACCGCGCGCCCCGGTTTCCGGATTCTCCCAATGCTGGCTGGAATCCTTGTCGTTCTTGCTGAGGACGTCGGAGGCAGCGTTGCGGGCGAAGGCGAGATCGGTGTCGGTCGGCGCCTTGGCCGGCATTGCGATCGAGCCGGTGAGGTCGCTGTCGTCGGCCTTGGCGTAGGCACTTTTGTCGTTGCGGGAAAAGCTGCAGCCGCCGGCGCCGAGCCCGATCAGAATGATCGTCATGACGAAGCCGGATGGCCGGATCGCCGATAGGCCAACGCGTCCCCATACCCTATATAGGGCGGTAGCAGACAACGACGCGTTTTGGACCGCAGGACGCAACTCGGACCCCAGACATGACCGACACGAGCTCGATGAAACACCAGACACCCTTAACATCCGGTGATTTCACCGCCGCCGACGAGCCCTTTGCGCTGTTCGAGGCCTGGCTGAACGAAGCCATCAAGAGCGAGCCGAACGATCCGAACGCCATGGCGCTCGCGACCGTCGATCCCGATGGCCTGCCGGACGTGCGCATGGTGCTGATGAAGGGCTTCGATACTGATGGTTTCGTCTTCTACAGCCACATCGCCAGCCAGAAGGGCCGCGAACTCGCCGCAAATCCTAAGGCGGCGTTACTTTTTCATTGGAAGTCGCTGCGCCGTCAGGTCCGCATCCGCGGCAACGTGACGCCGGTGACCGAGGCCGAAGCCGACGCCTATTTCGCGACGCGGCCAAAACAGGCGCAGATCGGCGCCTGGGCAAGCAAGCAGTCGCAAGAGCTCGAGAGCCGCTTCGCCTTCGAGCAGGCGATCGCCAAGATCGCCGCCAAGCACATGATCGGGGAGGTGCCACGGCCGCCGGGCTGGAGCGGCTGGCGCATCACACCGTCGCGTATCGAGTTCTGGCACGACCGCCCATTCCGCCTGCACGACCGCATCGAATTTCGCCGTGACGCGGCCGGCCAGAAATGGTCCAAGACGCGGATGTATCCTTAGTATTTGTTCGAGCATGATCCTTTCGGAAAACCGCTGCACGCTTTGCGCCAACGCGGCCCTCCGGGTCCGGATCATGCTCCAACCTGAAAGACCTTCATGCCGCAGCCTTCCAACGCGCCGCGCCGTACGCTGCTCCTGACCGGAGCGAGCCGCGGCATCGGCCATGCCACCGTGATCCGTTTCTCCTCGGCCGGCTGGCGCGTGATCACCTGCTCGCGACATCCGTTCCCGGAGGATTGTCCGTGGGACGCGGGCCCTGAGGACCATATCCAGGTCGACCTCGCCACGCCCGCCGATACCACCCGCGCGATCTCCGACATCCGCGACCGACTCGAAGGCGGCATGCTGCATGCGCTGGTCAACAACGCCGCGATCTCACCGAAGGGCGCCGGCGGCTCCAGGCTCGGCTCGATCGACACCGACCTCGACACCTGGACGCACGTGTTCAACGTCAATTTCTTCGCGCCGATCATGATGGCGCGCGGGCTGATCGAGGAACTGAAGACGGCCAAGGGCTCTGTCGTGAACGTCACGTCGATCGCGGGCTCGCGCGTGCATCCCTTCGCGGGCGCGGCCTACGCCACCTCGAAGGCCGCGCTGGCATCCCTGACGCGCGAGATGGCCTCCGACTTCGGCCGCGTCGGCGTGCGCGTCAACGCGATCGCACCAGGCGAGATCGACACCTCGATCCTGTCGCCGGGCACCGAGAAGATCGTCGACCAGCAGATCCCGATGCATCGGCTCGGCACGCCCGACGAGGTCGCCAAGATCATCTACGTGCTGTGCACGGACACCAGTTCTTACGTCAACGGCGCCGAGATCCACATCAACGGCGGCCAGCACGTGTAGGCTACCTCGTCATTGCGAGCGCAAGCGAAGCAATCCAGACTGCCTCGGTGGGGACAGTCTGGATTGCCTCGTCGCTTCAGCGCAAAATTGCTTCGCAATTTTGTCGCGAGGTCCTCGCAATGACGATGTTGGAAACAACGCCGGAGAAGCAAGGCGATCCAGACAACGCCGCCGCAAGACCTGGATCGCCCTTGGCTTCCGTTCCTCAATCGAGTCGAATCCGACGTGACCTCTCGCGTGTCTGCGGAGCGGCCGTGCTGATTGCAGTCGAGCAATCGTCGTCGTTCTCACCGTCGAGCAGCGGAGCACCACAGTGCCGGCACATGCGTGCCGACATCGACGACGCCTTGCCGCTCGTCGCGACGTGGCGATAGCTCGCCAGATCGATGACGTTGGGGGGCGTCGTTATGTGTTTTTCAACCATGGTTGTTCCTCGCGGCTTACCTGCTCCTTATCGCAGACAAGTTTCGCGTAAACGTTCAGCCCACCGCTCAAATTTTATCGGAGGAATTGGGGCGGCGAGCACACATCGCCGTGCGGCCGCAATCCCGCTCTATTCTGCGACACCAGACACTGTGTCTCTGCGTCCCGCGTAAGGTCCCGGTAGCTATTACAGCCACTTCTTCCACTTGAAGATCCAATAGGGAACGATCGCCGCGATCAGCATCAAGACCAGCGCATACGGATAACCGTGCGCCCATTCGAGTTCCGGCATCGCCTTGAAATTCATGCCGTAGATCGAGGCGATCAGCGTCGGCGGCATCAGGACAACCGCCATGACCGAAAACAGCTTGATGATGTTGTTCTGCTCGAGATTGACGACGCCGAGCATGGCGTCGAGCACGAAGGTGATCTTGCTGGAGAGATAGGAGGCGTGATCGGTCAGCGAGACCACGTCGCGCTGCATGGTCTTGAGCTGCTCGCGCATGTCCTTCGACCATTTCACGCCCTCCACCACTGCGGAAAGGAAGGCGACGACGCGGCCGATCGAGACCAGGCTCTCGCGAACCTTGGAGGTCAGATCGCCCTTGCGGCCGATCGAGATCAGGATTTGCGAATATTGCTTGGCGTGACCGTGGCGCTCGCTCTCCGGCTCGAAGATGTCATGCGAGACCTGATCGATCTCGGCGCCGCAGCGCTCCAGGATGTCGGCGCAGCGGTCGATCACGGCGTCGAGCAGTTCCATCAGCACCATCTCGCCGGTGATGGCCGGCGTGCAGGAACGGGCCAGCTTGGCCTCGACCAGCGCAAAGGGCTTGGGCTGGTCATAGCGCACCGTTACCAGGCGGTGGTCGCCGAGAATGAAGGTCACCGCCGTGGTCCGGGGCATATCAGTATCGGAGTGGCACATCAGCGTCGCGGTCATGTAGCGCGCGCCGTTCTCCATATAGAGGCGGCTGGAGATCTCGATCTCCTGCATGTCTTCCCGGGTCGGGATCGCGATCCCCGAGAGCTTCTCGACGGCTTTGTCCTCGGCCGCGGTTGGGTTGACGAGGTCGATCCAGACCGCATGCTCCGGTACTGCCGCGAGATCCTCGACGATGGCCTTCTTGAGGGAGGACTCGGAGGGAACAAACACAGAAAACATGCACAACTCCAGCAGGGGCCTGCGACAGACTGACAGCCCTTAGCGCGATTCTGACAAGTTGATGATGACAAGCACATTAACGGAGCGTTTGCATTTGTGGCGACCCCGTGGCCCAACTGTGGCACGGAATCGACACATGCGCCCGTTTTGCCCCGAAACCGACTCTGGCCCGCAAAACTTGCGGCAGAAAAGCCACAGGTAAGGTCTCGCAGCGCGGGAGAAGCTTCGTAAGGCTGGAATTGTGGCAGATTTCAACGATAATGGAGCCAACGGAATCGTGGAATTGGGCCTGCTCAAGCCCTGCGAAAGCTTGCTGTTGTTGATTGGAACCAAATCATGTCGTCGCTGAAAGTTACGCTGGGTATTTTGGCCGCTGGCCTGATGCTGTCGGGCTGCATGCAGGCCACACATTACGAGGCGACCGACACCAAGGCGTTCAAGCCGAAAGACAAGGAACTCCTCGCCAAGGTCAGGTATGAGAAAACTGCGGTCGCAGAGCCGTTCCGCCGCGCTATCGTCGATTACCACCGCAAGGAATCGCCGGGCTCGATCGTGGTCGATTCCGACAACCATTACCTCTACTACGTCATGGATGGCGGCAAGGCGATCCGCTACGGCATCACCGTCGGTGAAGAAGCCATGGCTTGGTCGGGCATCGCCAAGGTGGGCAGCAAGACCGAGTGGCCGGCCTGGCACCCCACCCCCGGCGAAATTTCGCGCCTGGGCGTGCCCACCTTCGTCGCCCCCGGTCCGGACAATCCGATGGGCTCCCGCGCGATGTATCTCTACTCCGGCGGCAAGGATACATTGTTCCGCATTCACGGCACCAACCAGCCGGAATATATCGGTGCCTCGATCTCGTCGGGCTGCATCCGCCTGACCAACGAGGACGCGATCGATCTCTATGATCGCGTCAAGGTCGGCACCCTCGTTGTGGTGCTCGAGCCCAAGCACGGCGACTCGCCCTACAATTCACGGCTTGCGCTCGGCAGCAGCCAAACCGGCCAAGCGGGCAGCTACTGATCAGGTACCTGATCTCAGACATTCAAAAGCGCCGGTTTCACCGGCGCTTTTTTGTTGCCGGCCTGTGTGGCTGGGTTTTATTGCCGTCGGCCGCAGGCTTGTCCGCGGGCGCAGGAGATGTGTCCGCCGCCTCGTCTTCCAATCCTTGCTTGGCTTCGGGTTTGGCCGCGACCTCACGCGGCGGCGCCTCCTCGGGCCGTTCCGCCGGCAGCAGCGGGGCGACCTGCGGCAGGGGATCCCAGACGTTCCACTGGCAGATCCGGTAGTCGTTGCGCCGCTGCGCCAGGTCGAGATGGATATGGTCCTCGTGGTACCAGTCCGAGCCGGGGCCGAGCACGGTCGAAAAGCGCGAGCAGACCGAATGCAGCACGCGCTCGCGCACCTCGCGCGGCATGGTGCGGTCGGTCAGGCCGATCGACTGCCCGTTGGCGAGCTTGATGGCGCGGACATCGATCGCATTGGCCTTGCCGTGCTCGGACAGCATGGCGCCGACAACGCGGTTGCGGCCGCGGCACTCGAAGCTGTCGAAATTGTCGAGATCGCTGATGGTCGAGCCGAGGCTCGCGGCCAGCGGCACCACGTCCTTGCGCACCCAATCGGCGATTGCGGACGCCATGGTGCAGCGGAGGATCGCCGCCGGCTTGACCGCCACCTTGCGCTTGTCCGGCAGCACGATGGCTTCGAGCCGCACCAGATCCTCACCGCCGCAGGCGCCGGGGCCGCGGATATCCGGGATCGAGGGCGCGATCGCGATCTCCTCGGTCAGCGCGAGGCGGCACGCCGAGGCCTGCTTCTCGGGCGGCGGCGCCGCCTCGGCGGGCTTGGTGGTGCCAGGTCTGTCCGCGGACGGCCTTTCCGCGGAAGGCTTGCCGCCGGTCTCCACAGGAGCCTCGTCCGATGCCTTTGCTGAGGCCTTGGGCGCCTCCTCGGGACGCGGCCTCGGGAGGGGGATCTTGCCAGAGATATTGGCAGAATGAACCGTCGCGCGCGGCCGTGGTGCGGCAATACCAAAGATGTCCAGCGGAGACCCATATTTGCGCGCCTCTGCCCGGTCTCCGAGCCCGAGCGCGACGGTAACCATTGCCGCGCCGATGGACATATAGCCGCGACAAGACCATTTGCGGCGAAAGGCGGGCAGGCTAAGACTCATGACAATTCTTTGGCCCAACGCTGAGAGCGACAATCCGCCCAGCGGCTTCTCGGAGGAACGACGGAATGCTTGGTTTGATGCAAGACTGGCCCCTGCTCTGCCACCGGATCATCGAACACGCCGCCAAGATTCATGGCAAGCAGGAGGTCGTGACGCGATCGGTCGAGGGACCGATCCATCGCACCACCTATGCCGATATCCACAAGCGGGCGCTCAAGGTTTCGCAGATGCTGGAGCGCGACGGCATCAAGCTCGGCGACCGTGTCGCAACGATCGCCTGGAACACCTGGCGCCATCTTGAGGTCTGGTACGGCATCATGGGGATCGGCGCCATCTGCCATACCGTCAATCCCCGCCTTTTCCCCGAGCAGATTGCCTGGATCATCAACCATGCGCAGGACCGCATCGTGATGACCGACATCACGTTCATTCCGGTCCTGGAGAAGATCGCAGACAAGCTGACAAGCGTGGAACGCTACGTCGTGCTCACCGACAAGGCGCACATGCCGCAGACGACGCTGAAGAACGTGGTCGCCTACGAGGACTGGATTGCGGAGGCCGACGGCAAGTTTAAATGGAAGGACTTTGACGAGAACACGGCGGCCGCGATGTGCTACACATCAGGCACCACCGGCGACCCCAAGGGCGTGCTGTATTCGCATCGCTCCAACGTGCTGCACGCGCTGATGGCCAACAATGTCGACGCGCTCGGCACCAGCGCCTCCGAGACCATGCTTCCCGTTGTGCCGCTCTTCCACGCCAACAGCTGGGGCATCGCCTTCTCCGCGCCCTCGCAGGGCACCAAGCTCGTCATGCCCGGCGCCAAGCTCGACGGCGCCTCGGTCTATGAGCTGCTCTCGACCGAGAGGGTGACGCATACCGCCGGCGTGCCCACGGTGTGGCTGATGCTGCTCCAGCACATGACCGCCAACAATCTGAAGCTGCCGGACCTGAAGATGGTGATCTGCGGCGGCTCGGCGATGCCGCGCTCGATGATCAAGGCCTTCCTCGACATGGGCTCGAACGTCCGCCACGCCTGGGGTATGACCGAGATGAGCCCGATCGGCAGCGTCGCGGCGCTGAAGCCGCCGTTCCAGAATGCGACCGGCGAGGCGCGGCTCGACGTGCTCCAGATGCAGGGCTACGCGCCGTTCGCCGTCGAGATGAAGATCACCGACGATGCCGGCAAGGAATTGCCGTGGGACGGCACGACCTTCGGCCGACTCAAGGTGGCAGGCCCGGCCGTCGCCAAGGCCTATTACCGGGTCGACACTGACATCCTCGACGAGGACGGCTTCTTTGACACCGGAGACGTCGCGACCATCGACGAGGCCGGCTACATGCGGATCACCGACCGCTCCAAGGACGTGATCAAGTCCGGCGGCGAGTGGATCTCCTCGATCGAGCTGGAGAACCTCGCAGTCGGCCATCCCGCTGTGGCGGAAGCCGCCGTGATCGGCGTGTTCCATCCCAAATGGGACGAGCGTCCGCTGCTGATCGTGCAGCTGAAGCAGGGGCAGCAGGCCAGCCGCGAGGACATCCTGAAGTTCATGGACGGCAAGATCGCCAAATGGTGGATGCCCGACGACGTTGCCTTCGTCGATGGTATCCCCCACACGGCGACGGGCAAGATCCTGAAAACCGCGCTGCGCGATCAGTTCAAAGAATACCGCTTCCCGAACGCGGCGGCGTAGGCGGCAAACCAAACACCGTCATTCCGGGCGATGCCAACGGCATCGAACCCGGAATGACAGGCCGTAACATCCCGGGAACCCTTGAATTTGCCTCGGGGCCGTGGTCTCAACGGCCCATCGTCGTGCCCGATCGGCCGGCATCGCCCTCAAGACCCCGGCAGAGCTCACCCGATGGCCCGCAGGTTTTCCGCTCCCTATCAGTCGGAGCCCGTGTCCAGTCTCGCGAGCTGGGCGCGCAATCTGGCTGTGTTTGCGGTGGTGGCGGTGGTGGTCTCGATCATCATCGTCCGGTTCGGCTTCCTGGAGATGAAGCCGGCACTCGCGACCTTCTTCGGCGGGCTCGGGATTGCGGCGCTCTCGATCCTGTTCGGGCTCGCCGGCTTCGCCGCGATCTGGCAGAACGGCTCGCGCGGCATGGCGCGCATCCTGCTTGCCTTCCTGATCGACGGCGCGATCCTCGCCTATCCCGCTTATCTCGGCCTGCAATACCGCAAGCTGCCGGCGATCCACGACATCACCACCGACCCGATCGACCCGCCGCGCTTTGACGCACTGGCCCGCCTGCGCACCGGCGATGGTGCCAATACCGCTGTGTATGCCGGCCTCTATTCGGCCGAGCAGCAGCGTCAATTCTATCCCGATATCGAGCCGATCGAGCTCGAGATTTCAGTCGACCGCGCCTATGCGATCGCGCTTCAGCTCGTCAACAAGCGCAAATGGCTGGTGATCGACGAGCGCGCGCCGCAGCCGCCGCGCCGCATCGGCCGCATCGAGGCGGTGGCGCGCTCGCCGATCATGGGGTTCCGCGAGGACATCGCGATCCGCGTCGTGCCCGACGGCGAGGATTCCCGCGTCGATATCCGCTCCGCCTCGCGCTATTTCGAGAGCGACCTCGGCAGCAACGCCGCGCGCGTGAAGAAATTCATCGACGATCTCAACACCGCCGCCGATGCCGACGCACTCAAGCCGGTGAAGAAGACGCCGGTGGCGCCGCCGAAGGCGCCGGCGAAAACTGTGAAGAAGTGACGGAACGCTAGGCGTTCGCCATCCGATAGGTCCCGCCAATCACGGGATCGCCGTCCGTCGCCACCACGCCGCGGGCGACCAGGTCTTCCAGATGCGCCAGCACGGAATAGCCCGCCGCGGTGGTGAGCCTCGGGTCGATGCCGATATAGATCGCCCGGACCATGGTCGGGATGTCGGTCTCGCCCTTGGCGAGGCGGTGCAGGATGGAGGCCTCGCGCGCCTTGCGGTGACGAATCAGGAAGCGCACGAAGCGCGGACCGTCCGGAATTTCGGGGCCGTGGCCGGAGAAATACACATCCTCCTCGCGCGCGGCGAGACGATCCAGCGATTCCATGTAGTCGATCATCGAGCCGTCGGGCGGCGCCACGATCGAGGTCGACCACCCCATCACGTGATCGCCGACGAAGTTGAATTTCCGCTCGGGCCAGGCAAACGCAAGGTGATTGGCGGTATGGCCAGGTGTCGCCACGGCCTCGAGCCGCCAGCCGGCGCCTTCGACCACGTCGCCATGGGCGATCCTGATATCGGGCGCGAAGTCGCGATCGGCGCCGGATTCCGGGTTGTGCTTCTCGCTCTCGAAACGCGGGCGCGAGGCGCGGTGCGGGCCTTCGGCGTAAACTGGCGCGCCGGTCGCCCGCTTGATCCGCGCAGTGTTCGGCGAATGGTCGCGGTGGGTGTGGGTCACGAAGATATGGCTCACCGTCTCGCCGCTGACAGCGTCGAGCAGCGCCGCCGCATGCGCCTCGTCGTCCGGACCGGGATCGATGATCGCGACATTGCCTCGACCCACGATGTAGCTGACCGTGCCGGTGAAAGTGAACGGACTCGGATTGTTACAAAGCACCCGCCGCACGCCGGGGCGGACTTCCTCGACGATGCCGGGCTTCAGCGGAAAGTCGCGGTTGAACGGGACGTCGTCGTTGTCGGACATGGCTTGCTCATACCTTGCTGACTTCGTCATGCCCGGCCTTGTGCCGGGCATCCACGTTCTTCGCGTGGTCTAAGACGTGGATGGCCGGGACGTCTAGCGCGAAGACGCGCTTCGCGCTTCTGCCCGGCCATGACGCAATTCGAGAGTTCAGCCGCATCGCCCATTCGGGCGGTTTGCTCAGAAAAACGCCTGAATACCCGTGATCGCGCGGCCCAGGATCAGGGCGTGGACGTCGTGGGTGCCCTCGTAGGTGTTGACGGTCTCGAGGTTATGGACGTGGCGCATCACGTGATACTCGATCGAGATGCCGTTGCCGCCGTGCATGTCGCGCGCGACGCGGGCGATGTCGAGCGCCTTGCCGCAATTGTTGCGTTTCATGATCGAGATCATCTCGGGCGCGAACTTGCCCTCGTCCATCAGGCGGCCGACGCGCAGCGAGCCCTGAAGCCCCAGCGCGATCTCGGTCTGCATATCCGCGAGCTTCTTCTGCACGAGCTGGGTCGCAGCAAGCGGCTTGCCGAACTGCTTGCGGTCGAGCGTGTACTGGCGGGCGCGGTGCATGCAGTCCTCGGCCGCGCCGAGCACGCCCCAGGAAATGCCGTAGCGGGCGCGGTTGAGGCAGCCGAACGGGCCCTTCAGGCCGGAGACGTTGGGCAGCAGCGCGTCTTCCGGAACCACGACGCCGTCCATCACGACCTCGCCGGTGATGGAGGCGCGAAGCGACAGCTTGCCGCCGATCTTCGGTGCCGACAGGCCCTTCATGCCCTTCTCCAGCACGAAGCCGCGGATCTGGTTGTCGTGCGCGGCCGACTTGGCCCAGACCACGAACACGTCGGCGATCGGCGCGTTCGAGATCCACATCTTGCTGCCGGTCAGGCGATAGCCGTCCGAAACCTTCTCGGCACGGGTTTTCATGCCGGCCGGATCGGAGCCGGCGTCAGGTTCGGTCAGCCCGAAGCAGCCGACCCACTCACCGCTGGCGAGCTTCGGCAGGTACTTCTTGCGCTGGTTCTCGTCGCCATAGGCGTAGATCGGATACATCACCAGCGAGGACTGCACCGAGTTCATCGAGCGGTAGCCGGAATCGACCCGTTCGATCTCGCGTGCGACCAGACCATAGGCGACATAGCCTGCATTGGCGCAGCCATATTCCTCCGGCAACGTGATGCCGATCAGGCCGAGTTCGCCCATCTCATTGAAGATCTCGCGATCCGTCTTCTCTTCGAGATAGGCCTTGGCGACGCGCGGCAGCAGCTTGTCCTGGGCATAGGCGCGCGCGGTGTCGCGCACCATGCGCTCGTCTTCGGTGAGCTGCTCGTCGAGCAGGAACGGATCGTCCCACTGGAAAGAAGCCGAAGCCGGCTTGTCCTTGGCCTGAGGGCGCGCGGTCATGAAACGTCCTTTCGTCTGGTTCCGTCAAAATTTGCCCGACAACGTAAAGCGCCGCGGCAACAAGTGCAATTGCGTTGCAGATGATCGGGTCTGCGTGAATCCCGGGGACCCGCGAGGCGCGCCTCGGGGGATGCGCTTCGCGCACCCCGGGGGATGCGCTTCGCGCACCCCGAGATGACAGCGCTAGCTTTCGAGCAGCTCGTTGGCGACGATCTCGATGCCGAAGCCGGAAAGGCCCTTGTAGTCGTGCACCGAGGAGGTGAGATGCCGGATCGAGGTGACGCCGAGATCGCGCAGGATCTGTGCACCGACGCCGACTTCGCGCCACTGGCGGTTGCGGTCGGCCTCGGTCGCGCTCTCATCGGGCAGCGGCGCCACGGGGACACCGGCCGCACCGTCGCGCAGATAGACCAGGACGCCACGGCCGGATTTCTTGAAGTGCTCGAGCACCGCCGCCATGCGCTTGTGGCCGGTGAAGATGTCCTTGACGATGTTCGGCTTGTGGAAGCGCGTCAGGACGTTCTTGCCGTCGCCGACGCCGTTGTAGACGAAGGCGACGTGAGCGATGGAATCGAACGGCGAGCGGTAGGCATAGCCCTGCAACGGCCCGATCGGGCTCTCGGTGACGAAGGTCGAGACCCGCTCGATCAGCTTCTCGCGCACCTGGCGGTAGGCGATCATGTCGGCGATGGTGACGTGCTTGAGCTTGTGCTGGGCGGCGAAGCGGGCGACCTGCTCGCCCTTCATCACGCTGCCGTCGTCGTTCATCAACTCGCTGATGACGCCGACCGGCGGCAGGCCGGAGAGCTTGCACAGATCGACCGCGGCCTCGGTATGGCCGGAGCGCAGCAGCACGCCGCCGTCCTTGGCGATCAGCGGGAAGATGTGGCCGGGACGGGCGAAATCGTTGGCACCCGCGTTGGGATTGGACAGCGCGCGGCAGCACGAGGCGCGCTCCTCGGCCGAGATGCCGGTGCCGCCGTCGGGCTTGTAGTCGATCGAGACCGTGAATGCGGTGGTGTGCGCGGAATCGTTGTGGGCCACCATCGGATCGAGCCGCAGGCGGCGCGCATCTTCGGTGGTGATCGGCGCGCAAACGATGCCGGAGGTGTGGCGGATGATGAACGCCATCTTCTCGGCGGTGCAGAACGAGGCGGCGACGATCAGATCGCCCTCACCCTCGCGGTCATCGTCGTCGGTCACGACCACGAGCTCACCCCGGGCAAAGGCCTGCAAGACTTCCTGGACGTTATCCGGCATTTCCCAATCTCTATCGGTTATGGTCCGGAGGCTTAGCCGGACTTGGGCCGGGGCGCTAGTGTCCCCGGCGCAACCACATATGCCGAACCACAGCCCTGCCCGACGGGCGGCTTGCACCGGGCGCGGAGAAGCCCGGTGAGAAGCCGGCCGGTCGCGGTCAGGGCAGCACCTCGCGACGCTCGCCGAGCCGCTGATCGAGCTCGGCACGCTTGTCGGCCAACAGGCCGGCTTGGGCGGCCTCGATCACCGTGAACAGCTCATGGGCGTCGCTGAGCCGGGTCACGGTGACATAGCTGGCGCCAGCCGCGTAGAGTTCGTCCACATCCGACAACAGATCGGCCGTGGCGACGATCATGGCGGTCGGGTTGAGGGTGCGAACGTGGCGGACCAGCTTCTCGTTGCTGGCCCCCTTCAGAAGCGCATCCGGTACGCTGAGGATGATCATCTCGGACTTGCCGACGCCGGCATGCAGCAGCGTGTCGGCACTGCTGATATCGCCATAGATCACGTGCAGGCCGCGCGAAAGCAGCGTCTGGTACACATTGGGGTTGAAGTCGATCACGGTGATCTGCTCGAGCAGCACCGGGGCCTGCCGCTCGATCTCGGCCAGCAGCGCGCTCGCCGCACGGAAAAAGCCGAGGATAACGATGCGGCGCGCGTCGCCATGACCCTCGTGCCCTTCCTCGCCTTGGCCGTTGCCGTGGTCGAGATCGTGCAGGCCGATCCGCTTCAAGGGGCCGATCGCCCAGCGGGTGATCTCGTCGCTGCGGGTCATCACGAAGGTCGAGAGCACCGCCAGCACCACGAAGGCGAAGGAGGCCGCATTCGCCGTCTGGGCTGCGATGTGGTGGTCGGCGACGCCGGTCTGGATCACCACCAGCGAGAACTCGGAGATCTGCGCGAGATTCAGGGCCGGCAACAGGCTGGCGCGCAGGCCCTGCTTCATCAGATAGAGCGGGGCGAAGGTGGTGACGAGGCGGCTCACCACCGTGAACGCCGCGATCATCAGGGCAAGCCCGATCACGGAGAGGCCGGGCACGGGAATGGTCATGCCGAGCGCGACGAAGAACAGCGTGATGAAGAAATCGCGCAGCGTGGTGACCTTGGCCGTGACGTCGAGCGCGTAGGGAAAGGTCGAGAGCGAGACGCCGGCGATCAGGGCGCCCATCTCGCGCGACAGCGACAGCCGCTCGGCGGTCTCGGCGACCAGGAAACACCAGGCGAGCGCGCCGAGCAGGATCAGCTCGGGGCGGCGGGCGATCTGGTGAAACAGGCGCGGCAGCACGTAGCGGCTCACCAGCAGCGCGGCGGCAACCAGCACCGCGACGCGGCCGATCGAGAGCAGGATGACGCTGATTTCCAGATTGGCGAGGCTCGGCTGCACCGCCAGAAACAGGATTGCAAAGATGTCCTGGAGCACCAGCACGCCGAGGGTGATGCGGCCCGGCAGCGTGTCGAGCTCGCGCTTCTCGTAGAGCACCTTGACGATGATGACGGTGCTCGACAGCGCGCAGGCGACGCAGAGATAAACCGCGTCGAACTGCCCGCCCCCGAGCGACAGGCCGATGCCGGCGAAGAACAGCACCCCGAGCAGGCAGCCGCCCAGGAGCTGGCCGCCCGCCGCGAACAGGATGACCTTTCCCGCCCGCACGATCTTCTTCAGGTCGATCTCCAGGCCGATCATGAACAGCATGAAGATCAGGCCGAGCTCGGAGATGACGCTGATCGATTCCTGCGACTTGACCCAGCCGGCGCCAAATGGACCAATGCAGAAGCCGGCGATAAGATAGGCCAGGATCAACGGTTGCCTGGAGAAGTGGGCAAGCAGGCCCAGCATCCAGGCAAACAGGATACAGAGAGTGATGTCGCGAATGAGCTCGTGCATGCCAGATTGGTCCGTTTTGCCGCACCCTAGTGATCGAGTGCGGCGCGGCAAGCGAGCAATTCGTCACATGCGGATGGGGCTCGCCATTGCAATGCTGCTATGCCCCCTCGCCTCCTCAGGGCCCGCATTCGCTCAATCCAAGGTCAATATCGAACAAAGCTTTGCCGATTCCCTCAGCGCACTGCCGAAGGAAGAACTTGCCGTCTCCGGCGGGTTCTACGTGCCCGCCTATTCCAGCGTCGCGATGAGCCAGGGCAAGCTGCGCGTCGACTTCTCGGTGACCCTGAGCGTGCACAACGCCTCCGAGACGCAAGCACTGGTGGTCAAACGCATCGCCTATTTCGATACCGCAGGCAAGCAGGTCGAGAGCTATCTGAAGGCGCCCGTCGCGTTGAAGCCCCTCGCCACCGTCTCGATCTTCATTCCGACCGATGACGTACGCGGCGGGACCGGAGCCAATTTCCTCGTCGATTGGGCCGCAACAAGCGAGATCGCAGAGCCTGCTGTCGAGGCCTTGATGGTTGGCGGCGTCGCCAATGCGCATTACGCTTTCATCAGCCAGGGCCGTCCGACCCGGACGGTCGGCAAGAAATAAGCAAGAAGCACGACTGACCGGCGCAAAGCCGGCAGCCTGACAAGAATAGAACGAGGAACGCTCCCATGACGTCCAGCTTCGATTTTGCGCCCCTGTTTCCCGCAGGGCTGCCGGCCCCCTCTGCGCGCTGGACGGGCCTCGCCAAATATAGTTTTGTCGGCGGCAATAACGACTCCGAGCAACTGCCGCTCGATCATCTGATCGAGGCGGCTAACCTCGCTCTGCAACGCGAAGGCCGTTCGCTCGCCACTTACGGGTTGGCACATGGTCCCCAGGGCTATCTGCCCTTGCGCGAATTCCTGGTGACGAAACTCAAGCGCGATGCCGGCATCACCTGCACGGTCGACGATCTCCTGATCGTCTCCGGCTCGCTGCAGGCGCTCGACCTTGTCAACGCCACGCTGCTGACGCGCGGCGATACCGTGATCTTCGAGCAGGATAGCTATCAGGGCTCGCTGACCCGCTTGGCACGGCTCGGGGTCAACGTGGTCGGCATCCCGCTCGACAAGGACGGTATGCGCATGGACGTGCTGGCCACGACGCTGGCCGACCTCAAGGGCCGCGGCATCCGTCCGAAATACATCTACACCATTCCGACGGTGCAGAACCCGACCGGCAGCATCATGCCGGAGGGCCGCCGCACCGAGCTGTTGCGGCTGTCGGCAGACTACGGCGTGCCCATCTTCGAGGACGATTGCTATGCCGATTTGGTCTGGTCAGGGCAGCGGCCGCCGGCGATCCATGCGATGAGCCCGAACGGCGGCGTGATCCATATCGGCTCGTTCTCGAAATCGATCGCGCCCGCGTTGCGCGTCGGCTTCATCGTCGCGCCCTGGGATGTGATGTCGCGGATGCTGGCGCTGAAGACGGACGCCGGCTCCGGCGCACTGGAGCAGATGGTGCTCGCCGCCTATTGCAAGCCGCATTTTTCGACCCACGTGCCGGCACTGACGAAGGCGCTACGCACCAAGCTCGACACGCTGATGGAGGCCGTCAACGAGCAGTTCGGGACGGCCGCCGAGTTCGAGGAGCCGAAGGGCGGCATCTTCCTGTGGGTGAAGCTGCCCGATCAGGTGGATACGCTGAAGCTGTATCAGGCCGCGCTTGCCGCCGGCGTATCGATCAATCCGGGGCCGGAATGGTCGACTGACAAAACCCACTCCAGATCGCGACTGCGGCTGTGCTTTGCGAGCCCCTCGCATCAGCAGATCCGCGAGGGCGTCGCCGTGCTGGCCGAGATTTGCCGCAAGGAGTTCGGCGTGCCGGCCCGCAGCGCCAATGTGGAGAAACGAGCCTGAGCCTTCAGACGATCTGGGGCTGGCTGCCGTGGATCGCGGAGGCGAGCCGCAGCAGCAGCACGATCGAGACGTTGCCCTTGCCGGCCTCGATCTGGGCGATGTAGCGCTCGGAAATCCCGGAGCGGCGGGCCAGCTCCCGCCGCGACAGGACGCAGCGCATACGTGAGGACTTCAAGCGGTCGCCCAACTCGGCCAGAAACGCGCTCTCGGAATAAGGCGGCACGGCACAGCTCCCCGGCAGCACCTCGCCTGCGAAATCCCTGACTTGATTCAGCATCGGTCTATCCAATTTCGCCTTCGGGAACGCCATCCTACCGGGGAAACGGGCCGCCTCATTGACGCGGATCAAATTCGCGCGCGAATGGCGGTCAGCGTGGACGATTGCGCGCAGGATGCTACACTTCGGCATTATTCGGAGGTGGGGCTGTTCAGGACATGAGGCGTTGTTTGAGCCGCTGGATCGCGGCAGCAGTGCTGTGGGTTGCGTTCGCGCCGGCGGCTGGTGCCGAGTCGCTTGCGGCGACCGTCGAGCAATGGGGCCTGCTCGGCTCATGGGCGATCGACTGCGCGGCCCGGCCCGACCGCGACAAGGGCGCACTCTTGACCTACGAGATCCGGAAGGACGGAAGGGTGATGTACCGGCGCAATTTCGGCGAGGCCAAGGACGAAAACGAAGTGGTATCGGCGATGGTCAACGCCGACGGCCTGCTCAATGTGATGGTGTACTTCCCCTTGCTGCAGCAGACGCGCGAGTTTGGCCTGCTCCTGTCGAAGCAAGGCAGCTTGCGCGCAATCTACAATCGCAGCGAGCGCGGCGAGTACACGATCAGGGACGGCAAATACGTCGCGACCGGCGCGCCAACACCCGCACAACAGCGCTGCGATTAACCGACCTGAACAGGCGTTCAGAATTCTCCTGCGATTCCTCCGGAACGTTCCCGCGAATGCGCCGTTTAGATTTGCATTCCATTGGAGGAGGACATCATGAAGAAGATTGGTTATGTGCTTGCCGCTGTCGGCGCGCTCGCTGTTGCAATGCCGACGCTCGCCAGCGCGGAGACGGTGGTGATCAAGCGCGGAGGTCATCATCACGGCATGTATGGCGCCCGCGCCGAATACGGCATGCATCGCGATCACGGCTGGCATCGCGGCTGGCGCCATCGCGACCGCGTCGTCGTGATCAAGCGTGGTCACCGTCATCATTGGGACTAATGCGCAACGCAATATGGAAATGGCCCCTCACGGGGCCATTTCTTTGCGTTCTTTCTTCCTTCTCCCCTTGTCGGAGAAGGTGGCGCGAAGCGCCGGGTGAGGGGTGTCTCTCAGCGAATTCAGACTGCCAGAAATGTGCACGCTGAGAGAGACGGTGCGCTCGGCGTCGACTCTCAGTCCCATGCCGGCGCGAAGCCGGGATTGACGCAGCGCCTGTCCTTCGGCAGCGCGGCGATCTTGTTGCGGTCGGCATCGTCGAGCGTGATCTTCAGCGCGTCGAGGTTGGCCTGCTGGCTCTCTCGGCGTGAGGCTTTCGGGATCGCGGCGACACCGTCTTGGTCGAGCAGCCATTTCAGCGCGACCTGCGCGGCGCTTGCATTGTGCCTGGCGCCGATCTCGGCCAGCACCTCATCTGACGCGATGCGTCCCTGCGCCAGCGGGCAATAAGCGACCAGCGGGATCGACTTGGCGTTGAGATAGGCCAGCACCTTCGATTGATCGAGCATGGCGTGGTATTCGATCTGATTGCATGCGATCGGCGCCTTGATGTCCTCGACCGCAATCTTGAGCAGCGCCGTGGTGAAGTTGGCGACGCCGATCGCCCGCGTGCGCCCCTCCTGCTTCAGCTTCATCAGGGTCTCGAACACCGCACCCCAGTTCGCGGCCTTGGACGGCCAGTGCACGAGATAGAGATCGACATGGTCGAGCCGCAGCTTCTTCAGGCTGGCGTCGAAAGCGCGGCGGATGGCGTCGGGGCTGAGGTTCTCGTGCCAGACCTTTGTCGTGACGTGCAGCTCGCCGCGCGGCAGCCGGGCCGCAGCGAGCGCCGCGCCAATCGATTCTTCGTTGCCGTACATCTCGGCAGTATCGATATGACGATAGCCGATCGACAGCGCACTCTCGACCGCCGCGCGGCAGGCATCGCCCTGCATGCGAAAGGTCCCGAGGCCGAGCTTGGGCATGTTGATGCCCTGTGTCTTGAGATGATCCATGAAAAGGCTCCTGACTTCGTTCAGCCCGCCGGAGGCCAGCAACGATGCTGCGTGAGTAGACTCTTCGGTGATGGAAAAGAGGTGGCGGGAACGGGCAGCATAGCGCGGGAGGCGCACGGCAGCCAATCAAGATCGGGTTAGCATCCCTCAGGAATGCTGCGCCACCACGGCAGGACGCGCCTGCGGCTGCGGCACGATATCGACCGACCAGAGGTCCCGGTTGTCGACGTCCTTCAGCGTTACTGTCATCACGCCGGTCCGGCCATTGATGTCAACCTTGCCGAAGAACTGCAGTCCGAAACAGGGCGCGAGGTTTTCGCCCTGCGCCTCGCTGCACCCGTTCTGGTACATCGCGACCGGACCAAAGGTATTGTCGAGTTTGCCCGGGCCCCAGGTGCCGGCATGCAAGGGTCCCGAGACGAACTCCCAGAACGGTTCGAACTCCTGGAATTGCGCCCTGTTCGGATCGTAATAATGCGCGGCGGTGTAGTGCATGTCGGCGGTGAGCCAGACGATGTTGCGAATTCCGGCGCGCTTGATCGACGCGAGAAGATCGGCGATCTCGTGCTCACGCCGGTCGGGCGACCCATTGCCCAGTGCAACCGCATCGAGGCTGACCAGCCCGATCGGCAGGTCGGCGGCGATCACCTTCCAGGTCGCGCGCGAGGCCGCGAGCTCACGCTTCAGCCAGGCGAGCTGTTCGGCGCCCAGGATCCAGCCGCGGTGATCGTCGCCCTTGTTCCAGCTATCGTCGCGATAGCTGCGCATGTCGATCATGAAGACGTCGAGCAAAGGACCATAGGCGACCTTGCGATAGACCCGCCTCTTTTGCGCGCCGATGTCGCGGATCGGCATGAAGTCGAAGAAGGCCCGGCGGGCGCGCGCGATCAGGCGCGGAGTGCCGTCATCCTCATGGCCGGCCCCGTCATAGCTGCCGGTCGGCGACCAATCGTTGGTAACCTCGTGGTCGTCCCATTGCGCGAACATCGGCACCTCGGCATGGAAGGCGCGGAAATGCTCGTCGAGATGGTTGTATTTGTAATTGCCGCGGAACTGCGCCAGCGTGTGCGCGACCTCGGATTTCTCCTCGGTCACGACATTGCGCCAGATCTCACCGTTCGGCAGCTTCTGCTCGGAGGGAATCGTGCAATCGGCGTAGATGTGATCGCCGGAGTGGATGAAGAAGTCGGGGCGATTGTCGAGCATGGTGCGATAGCTGCGGTAACCGCCGCGCGATGTGTCGATGCCCCAGCCCTGCCCTGCAGTATCGCCGGACCACAGGAACGAGATCGACCGGCCGGCAGCCGGCGCAGTGCGGAAATGGCCGATGCGGCTTTTGCCGGCGATGCCGGTCGCGATGTCGTCGAAGCGCACACGATAGAAGATGTCCTGCCCGGGCGGCAGATCTGCCAGCAGCAGCTTTGAGGTGAAGTCGGCATCGGGCGACGCATCGCGCGAAGCCGAGGCGATGACGGTCTTGAAGCTTTCCACGGACGAATAGTCCACCTGCATCCGCGCGGGCCGGTCGGCGCGCGCCCAGATCACGGCGGAGCCATCCGAGACGTCGCCGGACTGGATGCCGCCTGCGATCTGCGGACGATCCGCGGCGCGGCTGAGATGTGGCGTTGCGAGCGCGGCAACGGCGAGGCTCGAGGTGGAACGGACCAGGAATTGCCGCCGGGTCCAGGCGCGCGAGGCGCGGGGCGCTACCATTCAGGAAACCTTCGTCGACTAGCGACGGAAGGTGCCTGCGTCGTTTGACCCCCGGCTTACGGTTTCTTGACCGCGGGCCTACGGTTTTACGACGTGCGGATGACGGCTCGGAGCTGACCTAATGCTTCCAGTTGCAGATGCCGCCGCTGCGGCACGGCCAGGTCTGGATGCGGGTGTCCATCGCCTGCGCGTCGAGCGGATTGCCGTGGCGATGCGCGAGCTTCGTGCGCGCCGCGCCGCGTGGCTGCGCGGGCTTGGCGTGCGCGACCTTCGGCTCCGACACGCGCACGCGTTCGGCAGCGACCTTCTTGGGAACGTCGACCGGCTCGGCGCGCGCCTGCGCCTCGTTGCCACCGCGCGCTTCCAGCGCGACCGGCGCGAATTGGGTTTCGGGCCCGAGCCGCTTCGGCGATAACACCGCCTTCGAAAGATCGAGGCCGAGATATTCGTCGGGCTTGTAGTCGTCAGCGCGCGCGACGCCGCCCCATGCGAGCACGAGGGCAACGGCAATTGCAAAAGGAGCGCTCTTCATAATCACGGACGCCTCCTGAAATTGATTGTTAAGAGGTAATTTACCTCTATTTAGGAGGCGTCGCGCGCAATTCCAGCGGTCAACTGCCGCCGTGGTTAAGAAGTTTGGCGGTCTCAGGCGACCTTTCGCGGTGCACCCGTCCCTTCAAGAAACCCCATCAGACGGGTACGGATGATGGTTTCCGCCTCAGCCATGATCCTGTCGACGAGTTCCTTGCAGGTCGGGATATCATGGATGAGGCCCGCGACCATGCCGCAGCTCCACGCGCCCGCGTCCATCTGCCCGTCCAGCATGATCTTGGGATAGACGCCCGCGACCTGGTCGTGGATGTCGTCGATCTTCAGCCTGTCGCCCTTCTCGCGTTCGATCTCCAGCAGGCGGTCGACATTGGCGTTCTTCAGCACGCGCTCGGTGTTGCGCAGGCTCCGCATGATCAGGCGGGTGTCGAGCTCGGTCGCCGCGACCAGCGCGTTCTTGACGTTCTGATGCACCGGGGCTTCCTTGGTGGCGATGAAGCGCGTGCCCATGTTCATGCCGGCCGCCCCCAGCGACAGCGCCGCGACGAGGCTGCGGCCGTCGGCCATGCCGCCGGACGCGACGAACGGGATCTTCAATTCCTCCGCCGCGCGCGGCAGCAGAATCATGTTGGGAATGTCGTCCTCGCCGGGATGGCCGCCGCACTCAAAACCGTCAACGCTGACGGCGTCACATCCGATGCGCTCGGCTTTCAGGGAGTGGCGCACCGAGGTGCATTTGTGGATGACCTTGATCCCGGCAGCCTTCAGCGCGGGCATGTAGGCTTCCGGGCTGCGGCCAGCGGTCTCCACGGCCTTGATGCCGCCTTCGACGATGGCCGCGATGTATTCCGGATAAGGCGGCGCGGCGAAGGTCGGCAGGAAGGTGAGGTTCACGCCGAACGGCTTGTCGGTCATATCGCGGCAGCGTGCGATCTCTTTTGCCAGCAGCTCCGGCGTCTTCTGCGTGAGACCGGTGATGATGCCAAGCCCGCCGGCATTGGAGACGGCAGCCGCCAGCTCGGCAAAGCCGACGAAATGCATGCCGCCCTGGATGATGGGGTGCTCGATGCCGAACAGTTCGGTGATCGCGGTCTTCACTTAAATTACCTCCCGGGCTCTGCTTGGTGTGTTCGAACCAGTCTAGCCGGACTTTTGCGCCGCGGTCACCCTTTCTCTCCGAATGGTCGTTGGCTCAATGCCCCCGCGCGGGAGCGCCCAGCTTGATCGGGCGCAGCACCGCGGCAGTCGGGATCATCAGCACCGCGATGATTGCGAGCGTCCAGAACACGTCGATATAGGCGAGCAAATCGACCTGATGCTGCAAGGTGCGGCCGACCCAGGCGACCGCCTGCGAGGCCGCATCGCTCGCGTTCGAGCCCTGGGCCTGGAAGAAGCGGGTCATGGTCTCGATGGTCTGCTGGTAGCCGAGATCCGATGGCGCGGCGTGCTCGATCAGGCGGCTCTGGTGAAATTGCTGGCGCTGCGCCAGAATTGTCTGCGCCAGTGCGACGCCCATGGAGCCGCCGATATTGCGGGCGACGTTGATTAGCGCCGAGGCCTGGTTGGTCTTGTCCGGCGGCACGCCGTCATAGGACGCGGTCGTGACCGGCAGGAACAGGAAAGGCAGACCGAGCGCGAGGAAGATGCGCGACATCGCGGCGTAGCCATAGGTGATGTCGCCGGTGAGGCCCGTGAGATGCCACATCGAGAACGCGACGATGGTGGCGCCAAACATGATGAGGTATTTCGGCTGCACACTGCTGACCAGACGGCCCACCACCGGCATCAGCACCAGGGTCGCGATTCCGCCAGGTGACAGCGCGAGGCCCGCCAGCATGGCGGTGTAGTTCAAATCGCTCTGGAGCAGTTGCGGCAAAAGCTGCGTCGTCGAGATCAGCACCGCGCCGGTCGCAAGCATGACCAGGAAGCAGGCGGCGAACTGGCGGCGGCCCAGCAGGCGGAGATCGACGATGGGATCCTCGCGCGTCAGCTCCCACGGGATCAGCGCAAGCAGTGACACGGCCGAAAGCACCGCGAAAAACACGATCATGTTCGAGCCGAACCAGTCGCTGCGCTGGCCCTCGTCGAGCACGTATTCGAGCGAGCCGAGCCCGATCGCGACCAGCAGGAAGCCGACATAGTCGACCCGCAGGCCCTTGCTCAGCAGCTTCTCCCTCTCCTCCTCCGCGCCCGACGGCTCCTTGACCAGCGTGCCGACCAGGAACAGCGACAGCATTCCCATGGGGACGTTGATCAGGAACACCCAGTGCCAGGTATAGGTGTCGGTGATCCAGCCGCCGAGCGTCGGACCGACCACGGGTGCGACCACGACGGCAACGCCATAGATCGCGAAAGCCTGGCCGCGCTTGTGCGGCGGGAAGGAGTCGGCGAGGATCGCCTGCTCGCTGGTCGCCATGCCGCCGCCACCAAGGCCCTGAAGGATTCGGAACAGCACCAGCGCCTGCAAATTCCAGGCGAAGCCACACAGGAGCGAGGAGACCGTGAAGATCGCAACGCAGATCATGTAGAAACGCTTGCGGCCAATCACGGTCGACAGCCAGCCCGAGATCGACAGCACGATGGCGTTGGCGACGAGATAGCTGGTGATGACATAGGTGCTCTCGTCGATGCCGACGGCAAGCCCACCGGCGATGTGGCGCAAGGCGACATTGGCAATGGTGGTATCGAGCACCTCCATGAAGGTCGCGATCGAGACGACGAACGCAATGAGATACGGATTATGACCGCCCGCCGCCGAGCGCTCCGGCGACCAGCCGCCCGCGGACGCGCCGCCTTGCGCCGTATCCGTCATCGCACCCTGGTCCAGGGCACGACCGACATGCCGGGACCGACGGGCAGATCGGCCGGCCAGCTGTCGACCACGATCTTCACCGGCACGCGCTGCACTACCTTGACGTAATTGCCGGTGGCGTTCTCCGCCGGCAGCAGGCTGAACGCGGTGCCGGAGCCCGGCTGCACGGATTCGACATGGCCGGTGAGCTTACGCCCGGGATAGGCGTCGATGCGGATTTCGACCGGCTGGCCCGGCCGCATGTCGTTGAGCTGGGTCTCCTTGTAGTTGGCGACGATCCAGACCTCGTCGGGCACGAACATCATCAGGCTCTGGCCCGCGTTGACGAAGGTGCCCTTGGCGCCGCTGAGTTTGACGACGCGGCCGGACTGCGCCGCAACGACACTGGTGTATTGCAGGTTCAGCTTGGCCTGATCGAGCTGCGCCTGCGACTGCTCGAGCTGCGCCCGGGCGCCCTCAAGCTGCGCCTGCAGCGTCTTGATGCCGACTTGCGCGGCCGTCACAGCGGTCTTCGCGCGCTCGGTATTGGCCTGCTGCGCCTGAAGATCGGAGCGGGTCTGCTGCTGGCGCTGCACGGTGCCGGCGCCCTTCTCGACCAGATCCTGGGCGCGCGCGAATTCTTCCTGCGAGAACTGAAGCTGGGCCTGGGCCTGTTCGAGCTGCGCCTCCGCCTGCTTGATCTGCTCCTGCTGCGAGACGATCTGCGCCTCGACATTGGCGATGTTCGCCTTGGCGACCGCGACCTGCGCATTGGCTTGATCGATGGCGATGCGATAGTCGCGCTCGTCGATCTTAGCGAGAAGGTCCCCGGCGTTGACATGCTGGTTGTCCGTCACCGGGATGTCAGTCACGTACCCGCCGACCTTGGAGGCCACGGAAAAGCTCCGCGCCGCGACGAAGGCATCGTCGGTGGATTCATAGTGGCGTACCTGGAGCCAGTAGAGCAGTCCGCCGATCAGGGCCGCGAGCAAGACGATCGTGGCAACGGTTGCCAGCAACCAATGCTCGCGAATCCGCTCTCGCAGCGACGGCGCCTTCGCCGGCTTCTGGTCCTCGGCGTCACGGGGCTGATCGGGAGAGGTCTTCGGAGCTTCCTTCGCCCTCTGCGGCTGCTCCGCGGACGGCCCACGCTCCCGGGTCTGAGCATCCACGGTGAACACCTTTCTCGGGGATCAAACTGACGGCAGAGCCGCCAAAAGCGGCTCACGCGCCGCGAGCCCAACTGCAACTCCTGATCATGGTTCCGCTTGTTGCGAGCACCATCGCGTTCGTGAACGCCCTGCCCAAAAAAGAAGCGCGGCACAGTGGGTGCCGCGCTCGCCTCGATGTCTGATGGGAACGGCACCTCGTCTCAGTGCGTCTTCGTCGCGCGCCATTTCTCCAGATCGGGCTTCACCTCGTCCGATCCCTGTTCTTTTTCCGGAGTGCCCTTCCAGGGCTTGTCCGTCTGCTTGTGCGAACCCCAGTCGCTCTGCTGCCTGGGATCGTCGTTAGGCCGTTCCTTGCTCATCGAGCTTCCTTTCGGTGGAAACGCTTACGCGAAGGGGACGCCGTAATAGGAGTTGATGCCGCGAACCGCGGCGTCATCACCCCAGTTCCAATCACTCCGTTCGCCGTATTTCGGCGCGCCTTCCAGTTCCTTGGTGGTGATGCCGGTGACATAACCGCCAAGCTCCGTGTCGTATTTCAGGGACTGCCACGGCAGCGGATAATGGTCGTTGCCGAGGCCCAGAAATCCGCCGAAGCCGAGCACTGCGTAAGACACCTTGCCGCTGATCTTGTCGATCATCACGCGTTCGATCGAGCCGATTTTGTTGCGATCGGCGCCGTAGACCGATGTTCCCTCGACCTTGTCGCTGCCGATCAACCGACCCATCTCGTCCTGGTCCAGTTCACCCTGATTCAACATCTCAATTCTCCACTCAGCCAGTGTGGAGACAACCCAAAAAGGTGCGCGATCGTTCCGGCATGTTCCGTCAGACTTGAGGAACATCGCCGGAAACGGGCGGTTCTCTCAACTTCAAATCCCGGAAACCAAATGCCGGAAAGCGAAGGGCCGCCCTCGATGTCCCAGACCGTCTCCGACTTCATCGTTCAACGCCTGCATCAATGGGGCGTGCGCCACCTCTTTGGCTATCCCGGCGACGGCATCAACGGCGTGTTCGGCGCCCTTCAGCGCGCTGAGGGCAAGATCGGCTTTGTCCAGGCGCGGCATGAGGAGATGGCCGCTTTCATGGCGACCGCCTATGCGAAGTTCTCCGGCCAGCTCGGGGTCTGCATTGCAACTTCGGGCCCCGGCGCCTCGCATCTGATCACCGGGCTTTACGATGCGCTGCTCGATCACCAACCGGTGCTCGCGATCGTCGGTCAGCAGGCACGCAATGCATTGGGCGGACATTATCAGCAGGAACTCGATCTGGTCTCGATGTTCAAGGATGTGGCTGGCGCCTATGTCATGCAGGCATCCTCGCCGGCGCAAATCCGGCATCTGATCGATCGATCGATCCGGATCGCGCTGGCCCGGCGGACGCCAACGGTGATCATCCTGCCCAACGATATCCAGGAGGAGCCATACGAGGATCCGCCCCGCGCTCACGGCACCCTGCATTCTGGCATCGGCTATAGCGCGCCAAGCATCAAGCCTCGTGACGCTGACCTCGACCGTGCCGCCGAGGTGCTCAACGCCGGCAAGAAGGTCGCGATGCTCGTCGGCGCCGGCGCGCTGCACGCCACCGAGGAGGTGATCGCGGTCGCCGATCGCTTGTCCGCCGGCTGCGCCAAGGCGCTGCTCGGCAAGGCGGCGCTCCCCGACGATCTGCCCTGGGTCACCGGCTCGATCGGCCTGCTCGGCACCGAACCCAGCTACAACATGATGATGGAATGCGACACGCTGCTGATGGTCGGCTCCGCCTTTCCGTATGCCGAATTCCTGCCGAAGGAAGGCGCGGCGCGCGGCGTGCAGATCGACATCGACGCCAGCATGATGTCGATCCGCTTTCCGATGGAGGTTGGCCTGGTCGGCGATGCCGCCGAGACGCTGCGCGCCCTGCTGCCGCGACTGAAACCTAAGACCGATGGCGCCTGGCGCCAGGGGATCCAGGACGACGTCGCGAAATGGTGGAAGACGCTCGATGATCGTGCACATCAGCCTGCGGCACCGGTCAATCCGCAGCTCGTCGCCTGGGAGCTGTCTCCGCGCCTGCCCGACCGCGCCATTATCACCAGCGATTCCGGCTCCTGCGCCAACTGGTTCGCGCGCGACCTGAAGATGCGCCGCGGCATGACAGCCTCGCTCTCAGGCGGCCTCGCCTCGATGGGTGCCGCTGTGCCCTATGCGCTCGCCGCGAAATACGCCCATTCCGACCGCCCGGTGATTGCCCTCGTCGGCGACGGCGCGATGCAGATGAACAACATGGCCGAGCTGATCACCGCCGCGAAGTATTGGCGCGACTGGAAGGATCCGCGCTTCATCGTCTGCGTCTTCAACAACGAAGATCTCAACCAGGTGACGTGGGAGCAGCGTATCATCAACGGCGATCCGAAATTCGAGGCATCGCAGCGCATCCCGAACGTGTCCTATTCGCGCTTTGCCGAGCTGATCGGCCTCTCCGGCATCTATGTCGACAGCCCGCAGATGCTGGGCTCGGCCTGGGAGCAGGCGCTGGCGAGCCAGATGCCGGTGGTGCTGGAGGTCAAGACCGACCCCGAAGTGCCCCCGCTGCCGCCGCACATCACCCTGCAGCAAGCCAAGAACTTCTCTCTGGCGCTGATCAAGGGCGATCCCAACGAGAGCGGAGTGATCAAGGGCGCGGCGCGGCAGGTGTTGGAAAAGATCCTGCCTGGAAGTGAATGAGGTGAAGCATGAGCGATTTCCGCGATATCCAGCACGGTGTTAACGATCCCGTCGATGGCCTCGACGTGAAGCGGCAGATCAACGACAACCGGACGCCGCATGAACGGGCACAACGCCATGCAGACGTGCGTGCCGAGGCCACCGCGACGCCGACCGAGCCGTTTCTGCCCGAACGGCTTCGCCGCAAGCCGACCGACCCGATCAACCCACGGAGCGGGCGGAGACCGACGGATTAGCATTAGGAACTCCGGCCCCTGCAGCGTGTTGGTGGCCGCAACGTCGCGCGCGGCGAGAGGCCGCGCGCCCATTCGAAGGGATCGGACCATGAAACGAATGATTATCGCAGCTGCTTGCGTGCTGCTCGCAGGCCCCGCACTCGCCCAGTCGCTCGGCGAGAAAACCGGCGTCAACTCGGCGCTCGGCGTCGCGCCTGCCACCGCCGACTTCGTCAAGGAAGTCGCCATCAGCGACATGTTCGAGATCGAGTCGAGCAAGCTCGCCGAGCAGAAGGGCAACGCGCAGGAGAAAACTTTTGCGCAACAGATGGTGACCGACCACACCAAGACCAGCAGCGAACTCAAGGGCCTGGTCAGCGGCGGCAAGGTGCAGGCGACCCTTCCGACAGCGCTCGACAGCTCGCATCAGAGCAAGCTCGACAAGCTCAAGAGCGCGAATGGTAAGGACTTCAGCTCGGATTACAATTCGTACCAGGTCAGTGCCCATGAGGACGCGGTCTCGCTGTTCGAGCGTTACGCCAAGGGCGGCGACAATTCCGACCTGAAGGATTGGGCCGGCAAGACGCTGCCGGCGCTCAAGCACCATCTCGACATGGCCAAGGAGCTGGGCAAGGCGCCGAGCGTCGGCCAGACCAAGTAAACATCTTCCGAGGACGCCGGCTTGCGGGCCGGCGTCCTCTCGTTTTGCAACGATGCCCCTCTCCGCGCATTGAGATCGAAATCGCGGAGATCGTCATGACACATCACGACAAGGCTTCAGTATCCCGCCGGCACGTCGTCCAAGCGGCGAGCGCAACGCTTGCTGCCGCTTCGCTGGCCTCTTCCACAGCGAAAGGAGACGCGTCCATGGCTGAGCAGAAACTCGTCGATCCCGTCACCCGTTTTCCAAAGCCGCCGTTCAAAAAGCAGTCGCAGCCCTGGCCTGGCCTCGCCGGCAAGATGGAGCCGCCTCCGGATCACGGCGAAACGAGTTACAAGGGCTCCGGCCGGCTCGCCGGCCGCAAGGCGCTGATCACCGGCGGCGATTCCGGTATGGGCCGCGCCGCTGCGATAGCCTACGCACGCGAAGGCGCTGACGTCGCCATCAACTATCTGCCGGCGGAAGAGCCCGATGCGCAGGACGTCATCGCGCTGATCAAGAAGGAAGGGCGTACCGGGCTTGCGATTCCTGGCGACCTCAAGGATGAGGCTTTCTGCAAGAAGCTGGTCGAGCAGGCCGTCCAAGGTCTCGGCGGACTCGACATCGTTGTCTGCAACGCGGCGCGGCAGCAGACACGTGCGTCCATTCTCGACGTCTCCTCGGAAGACTTCGATGCGACCATGAAGACCAACATCTATGCGCCGTTCTGGATCATCAAGGCGGCGCTGCCGCATTTGAAGCCCGGCTCGTCCATCATCGGCACGACGTCGGAGCAGGCGTACGATCCCTCCCCCGATCTCTACGATTATGCGCAGACCAAGGCGGCGACGATGAATTACGTGAAGTCGCTGGCGAAGCAGCTCGCCTCGAAGGGCATCCGGGTCAATGGCGTCGCACCGGGCCCGATCTGGACTCCCCTGCAGGTCTCCGGCGGCGCCACGATGGAGAAGCTCGAAAAATTCGGCGGCATGACGCCGCTCGGCCGTCCCGGCCAGCCCGCCGAACTGGCCTCCATTTACGTGCAGCTTGCCGCAGCCGACGCGAGCTATGCGACCGGCCAGGTCTATGGATCCGCTGGTGGGTCGGGACAGCCGTAGTCACGCGAGTTGGTCTTGGCTGCAGGCTGATGTCTCGAGGCAGAGCCAGGAACCTTCTTTGTCTCCAGGCTTTACAAAACTGTCACAAAGGACATTACGCTTGCAGACAGATGGCATTGGTAGAGGTCAAACCCAGCCGGATCGATACCGCGATCGCGGATACGATTGCTGATCACACCAATTCAGGCGTCGAGCACACGGCGCAGACGTTAACCTGGGCCGCCGACGAGCACGTGCTGCTCGCGCTGGCCGCAATAGGCTGGCTCTATACTCACATTCGGCAGCCGCAACAGCGGCCCGTGGCAAACCACGTCCTCGCCGTGTCGCTCGCGACGGCCGCCCTGCCGCATGTCTTGAAATCCGTGTTCGATCAGACCAGGCCAGACCGACTGACCATCCGCGGACACGGGCATGGAGTACCCATCTCAGGACAGGCGCGCGACGCCTTCCCGTCCGGTCACGCGGTCCATATGGGCGCCCTTGCCTCGGCGGCGGGCTTGCTGCCGAAGGCGCCGCGCCGATTGCTGCGCACGGTTGCGATCGCGCTATCGCTGACACGGATCGCGGTGCTCGCGCATTGGGCAAGCGACGTGATCGCAGGCTTTGCGCTTGGCGCGGCCGTAGAGAGACTTTTGCGGCCATGGACACTGACGCAATCGTTCCGCAAGCAAGTCGATCGGCGGGAAAAGCCGTGACCGAATATATCGTGCGCTTCATCGCCGGTGGCATCATCGTCTCCGCTTTTGCGATCTTGGGCGATATGCTCAAACCCAAAAGCTTTGCGGGGTTGCTCGGCGCAGCACCGTCGGTTGCACTGGCGACGCTCGGTATCGCCGTCGTCCAGCACGGCCCGCAATATGCTGCGGCCGAAAGCTGGACCATGATCTATGGCGCGGTCGCGCTCGGCTGCTACAGCGTCGTCGTCTGCCATCTGCTGATCAGATACCGGGTGTCCGCGCTGCCGGCGACTGTCCTCGCTGTCATCGTGTGGCTGGCGGTCGCCTTCGGCCTGCTCGCCGGGTTGGGAGGTGCGGCCTGATGCCGGTCAAGCTGTCGCGCTCCGCGCTGAAGCAGACACGCTGGTACGAATACGGCATTCGTTTCCTGCTCGGTGGCTTGGCGACCGTGCTCACGGGGGTTCTGGGAGCGCGCTTCGGTGTGTCCGTCGGCGGACTTTTCCTTGCGCTTCCCGCTATCTTCTGCGCCAGCGCAACGCTGGTCGAAAGTCATGAACGCCGCACCAAGGAGAAGGCCGGCCTCAGCGGCACGCGCCGCGGGCAAGAGGCCGCCGCGCTCGACGCTGCTGGCGCCGCGTGGGGAAGCATCGGTCTCCTGGCATTCGCCGCCGTCTTTCATTTCACCGTGGCCGCGAGCGTTGCCGGCGCTTTCGCTGCCGCGTTGATAGCCTGGGCCGTCGTTTCGGTGTTGGCCTGGTGGCTCAGGCGCAAGCTTCGCATCGTCTCCCACAAACCGCACCAATCAGCTCCTTCGGTATCGGCAAAGGGCTCTCCACTGGCGAAGCGCTAGCCCGCTTTGGCATGCGTCGACGGCTGCAAACTCGGCGGTTGAAGGCCCGGACTGTTGGCCCAGCGCTCGACCTGCTCGATGACCTTCTGGTGGCTGGGGCGCACCGGCTTGGGTGCTTCGCTCTCGTCGATATGGTTACGCGGGAATCTGACTTCGTTCGTCATGACGTCTCTCCCATTTGCCGGGAGCATACACCTGCCTAGGAGCCTTTGCATCATGTAACTTATTGATTTTGCTATATTATTTTACTCACTTGGCGCCATAGAAGCATCTTATGGAACCGCGGTGGAATGAGTTCGTTGAGTAAACTACTCAACTTGCTCATTTGGATGATTGATCATGAACGACCTTCGCGCCGAGCGGCTCCAGGTCATGCTGTCACCGGAAGAACTGGCCGCGGTTGACGACTTCCGGTTCAAACATCGCATGCCGACGCGAGCCGCAGCCGTGCGCGAGCTCCTGAAGCTCGGACTCGCAACCGCCGCTGTCGATGCAGGGCCTAATGTCAAATCGAGTAGGTTCGGAGTTTTCGGGCGCGGCCCGGACGGCCACACGCAACCGCATCCGCAGCGCGACACTGAGGATTAGTCCAGCCTGATGCTCAAGCAAACGGCCCCGGCACAGGGTGCCAGGGCCGTCCTTGGAGATTGCTTCCGGATCACCGGGGGCATGACGGCCGGAAGCAATCCCTCGACTCATTGCGTGCGAATTCGTTCCTAATGGAATCAGCCGCTCGGGGCGTCGCCGGAATCATCCGGCGCCATGCCGGAGCCGGGCGTCTTGCTGTTGTCGTTCAGCTTGGGATCGCGCGTGGCCTCGCGAGAGGGCGAGCCCTTTGGCTCCGACTTGTGCACGGTCTGCGCGCGCTGCTTGTCCCTCGGCTGCTGTTCACCGCGCTGATCTCTGATGATGCCTTGGTCGGAATGGGCCATGATAGCTCTCACCTCTTTGCTGTCTCGAAGCGCCTACGCGCTGGAGCGTCGAAGGTTCCGGACGCGCGAGATCAGACTGCTAACTGTGCGCTGAGTGCACCGGGGCCGATGCATTTTCATGATGCACCTGCCGCACCGTTGTCACCGTGGCGAACGCGACCGACACGCCAAAGGCGAGGATGAGCGAAAGAAGAGCCAGACGTGGAGCCATTGCAAAAACCTCCTGTAATAGGAAATCAACGCGATCGACTGTTACGAATGATCCTGCTTGCCGTCCGTGAGCAGTCTCACACGTAGATCCACGAAACGAGAGCGTTACGCATCCTGCTTTTGACGGATGCGGGCTGGAACGGGCGGGACCTCGCCGTCGAGCCAATCCTGCTCGTTGGCGAGTGCCGTCCACGCGTTCGCCATGCGCAGAAAACGATTGTGTGACGGCTGTCCTTCGGCGCGCTCAGCGAGCTGGAGGCAGTTGTCGGCGTTATCTCTGAAGATCTCGGACTGTTTCATCAACATGAATTGGGGACGGAACCGTCGCGTCGCAACCGCCCTTACCGGATGGTAACATCTGCGGAACTTTCGACTGGCGTCCGCCATTGGATATCCATGCGGATTCTTCTCGCGATGGTTTTGGCATTCATCAGCACGGCCGCGCTTGCCGACAGCACCGGGGAGCGAAGGCCGGCTGGCCGCACGCCGACCGCAACCGAGACCATCAGCGATCTCTACAGCTTCAGTCGCTTCCAGCAGGGTCTGCTGGAGAGCACCGACCTGAAGGGCAATGCCGAAGTCAAGAACCTCGCCGCCCTGCGCGCCGAAGAAGCGGCCCGGCGCGACAAGGCTCTGAAGCCAATTCAGGAAGCGATCGGCACCGAACCGCGCGTCACCAAGACGACCCCGGCGAGTGCGAGCCTGATCGAGCCCGAAACCTCGGACGGACCCACTTTCGTCAGAAGCTTCTATGCCGCGCAAATTCCCGAGTATGAATCGGTGATCGACCTGCTCGAGCGCTATCTGAAGGCGCCTGATAATGCCGCGCTTGCAGCCTTCGCGCGCGAGCAGCTCCCGATGTTGCGCTCGCAGGTCAAGGGCGCCGAGCGCACCATGGCGGACAAGTAGGGCTGCCAAGCAACCCCTTACTTTGGCCCGCTCTTCGGCTGCGCGCTGCGGTTGCCCTCCAGCATCTTGTCGCGGCCGGCGTCCCCATTGTCATCTTTGCCGCCCGAACTCGACGTGCCGCTACCGCTGGGATTGGACCGGGTTGACGTACCCGTGGTTGGTGTGTCCGCGCGTGGGGTGGCGGAGCTTGCGGCGGGATCGCCGGTGACGGCCCCGCGACCGCTGGGGGCCCCGCTCTGCGCCAACGCCGATCCGGCGAACAACATCACGGTCCCGATGACGGCAAATCCTGCTTTCATGTGCGCTCTCCCTGCATCTGCGGGCTAACGGCACGCCCGGCGCTCCGTTCCGGAAGGCAGATGACCAAGTCGCTAAAACGAACCGATCTGCCGACCTGGAAATATTGGAACCGGATGGAACCATTCCGGGGGATGGCACTTAGGTTAATCGGGCTGAGCAAAGCAGGTTCCACTTCCGGGCGCCGTGACGTTGGCGCTTGATTTCGAATTTGGCTGACGCTCTATTTTGATAATCCGCGTCTTGCCTGGGAATCGGCCGACGCCTGCGGGGGACAAATTATGAGCGACCTCGATCCCGGATCTGCATCACGTTCCGGTCGTCGCGTTCCAAAGCCAAAAACCAACGGCATGTCGGAGCCCGATTCCCGGGCAGAATTGCTGCTGGCCCTGCAGGCCATGCGCAACGGCGATTTTTCCGTGCGCATGAGCGGCGACTATCTCGGCATCGACGGCAAGCTCGCCGACACCTTCAACGACATCATCGCCGCCAATCAGCGCATGGCGCAGCAGCTCGAGCTGGTCGGCCAGGTCGTAGGCCGCGAGGGCAAGACGCGCCAACGCGTGAAGTTCGGGCTGGCCTCCGGCTCCTGGGCCGACATGGAAGGCTCGGTCAACACGCTGATCGACGATTTGCTGTGGCCGACGCGCGAGGTGACGCGCGCGGTCGCAGCCGTGGCGCAGGGCGACCTGCTCCAGACCGTCAAGCTCGACGTCGATGGCCGCCCCCTGCGCGGCGAATTCCTGCAGTCGGCGACTATCGTCAACACCATGATCAAGCAGCTCGGCGTGTTTACCTCGGAGGTGACGCGCGTTGCGCGCGAGGTTGGCACCGAAGGCAAGCTCGGCGGCCAGGCCCAGGTGCCTGAGGTGACCGGCGTCTGGAAGGATCTGACCGAGAGCGTCAACTCGATGGCGAACAACCTGACCAACCAGGTTCGCAACATCGCCGAGGTGACGATCGCAGTTGCGAACGGCGACCTCTCGAAGAAGATCACGGTCGACGTCCGCGGCGAGATCCTTCAGCTCAAGGAAGCCATCAACACGATGGTGGACCAGCTCCGCTCCTTTGCCTCCGAAGTGACGCGCGTCGCGCGCGAGGTCGGCACCGACGGCAAGCTTGGCGGCCAGGCCATCGTGCCGGGCGTCGCCGGCACCTGGAAGGATCTCACCGATAGCGTCAACGCGATGTGCGGCAACCTCACAGCACAGGTGCGCAACATCGCCAACGTCACCACCGCCGTGGCGCGCGGCGACCTCTCGCGCAAGATCACGGTCGACGTGCGCGGCGAAATCCTGGAGCTGAAAGACACCATCAACACCATGGTGGACCAGCTCAACTCGTTCGCCTCCGAAGTGACGCGCGTGGCGCGCGAGGTCGGCACCGAAGGCAAGCTCGGCGGCCAGGCCCAGGTGCCGGGCGTGGCCGGTACCTGGAAGGACCTCACCGACAACGTCAACTTCATGGCGTCGAACCTCACCGCGCAGGTCCGCAACATCGCCGACGTTGCCACCGCCATCGCGAGCGGCGACCTCTCGAAGAAGATCACGGTGAACGTCTCGGGCGAAATCCTTCAGCTGAAGGAAACGCTCAACACCATGGTCGACCAGCTCAACGCCTTCGCCGGCGAAGTCACGCGCGTCGCGCGCGAGGTCGGCACCGAGGGCCGACTCGGCGGTCAGGCCAACGTGCTCGGCGTCGCCGGCACCTGGAAGGACCTGACCGAGAGCGTCAACTCGATGGCCTCGAACCTCACCGCGCAGGTCCGCAACATCGCCGAGGTGACGACCGCGGTCGCCGGCGGCGATCTGTCGAAAAAGATCACCGTCGATGTCCGCGGCGAGATCCTGGAGCTGAAAGACACCATCAATACCATGGTGGACCAGCTCAACGCCTTTGCTGGCGAAGTCACCCGCGTCGCCCGCGAGGTCGGCACCGAAGGCAAGCTCGGCGGCCAGGCCCAGGTGCGCGGCGTCGCCGGCACCTGGAAGGATCTCACCGACAGCGTCAATTCGATGGCGTCGAACCTGACCGGCCAGGTCCGCAACATCGCCGAAGTCGCGACCGCGGTCGCCAAGGGCGATCTGTCCAAGAAGATCACCGTCAACGTGTCGGGCGAAATCCTTCAGCTGAAGGAAACGCTCAACACCATGGTGGACCAGCTCAACGCCTTCGCCGGCGAAGTCACGCGCGTCGCGCGCGAAGTCGGCACCGAAGGCAAGCTCGGCGGCCAGGCCGAAGTCCCCGGCGTCGCCGGCACCTGGAAGGACCTCACCGACAGCGTCAACTCAATGGCGGGCAACCTCACCGCCCAGGTCCGCAACATCGCCGAAGTCGCGACTGCGATCGCCGGTGGCGACTTGTCGCGCAAGATCACCGTGGACGTGCGCGGCGAGATCCTTCAGCTCAAGGACACGCTGAACACCATGGTCGACCAGCTCAACCGCTTCGCGGGCGAGGTGACGCGCGTCGCGCGCGAGGTCGGCACCGAAGGTCGGCTCGGCGGCCAGGCCAACGTGCCCGGCGTCGCCGGCACCTGGAAAGACCTCACCGACAGCGTGAACTCGATGGCGGGCAACCTCACCGCCCAGGTCCGCAACATCGCCGAAGTGACCACTGCCGTGGCGCGCGGAGACCTCTCGCGCAAGATCACCGTCGACGTCCGTGGTGAGATCTTGGAGCTGAAGAACACCATCAACACCATGGTGGACCAGCTCAACGGCTTCGCCGGTGAAGTGACGCGCGTCGCGCGCGAGGTCGGCACCGAAGGCAAGCTCGGCGGCCAGGCCGAAGTGCCCGGCGTTGCCGGCACCTGGAAGGATCTCACCGACAACGTCAACTTCATGGCCTCGAACCTCACCGCGCAGGTCCGCAACATCGCCGAGGTCGCGACCGCGATCGCCGGCGGCGACCTGTCGAAGAAGATCACGGTGGACGTGCGCGGCGAAATTCTGCTGCTCAAGGATACCTTGAACACCATGGTCGAGCAGCTCCGCTCCTTCGCCGCGGAAGTGACGCGCGTCGCGCGCGAGGTCGGCACCGAGGGCCGGCTCGGCGGCCAGGCCGTCGTGCCCGGCGTCGGCGGCACCTGGAAGGACCTCACCGATAACGTCAACCTGCTGGCCGCGAACCTCACCACCCAGGTCCGCAACATCGCCGAAGTCACCACCGCCGTCGCGCGCGGCGACCTGTCGCGCAAGATCACCGTCGACGTGAAGGGCGAAATCCTCGAGCTCAAAAACACCATCAACACCATGGTGGACCAGCTCAATGCGTTCGCCGGCGAAGTCACGCGCGTTGCCCGCGAGGTCGGCACCGAAGGCGAACTCGGCGGCCAGGCCCAGGTGCCCGGCGTCGCCGGCACCTGGAAGGATCTCACCGACACGGTCAACTTCATGGCGGCGAACCTGACCGAGCAGGTCCGCGGCATCGTCAAGGTGGTGACCGCGGTCGCCAACGGCGACCTCAAGCAGAACCTCACCGTGAAATCGAAAGGCGAGGTCGCGGCGCTCGCCGACACCATCAACAACATGACCGAGACGCTCGCGACCTTCGCCGACCAGGTGACGTCGGTGGCGCGCGAGGTCGGCGTCGAGGGCCGGCTCGGTGGTCAGGCCGACGTGCCCGGCGCTGCCGGCACCTGGAAGGATCTCACCGGCAACGTCAATTTGCTGGCGGCCAACCTCACCTCGCAGGTGCGCGCGATCGCGGAAGTGGCGACCGCCGTGACCAAGGGCGACCTGACGCGCTCGATCCAGGTCGACGCCCGCGGCGAGGTCGCGGAGCTGAAAGACAACATCAATACGATGATCACGAACCTCCGTCTCACGACGGACGTGAACACCGAGCAGGACTGGCTGAAGACCAATCTGGCGAAATTCACCAACATGCTTCAGGGTCAGCGGGACCTCACCACCGTCGGTCGCCTGCTGCTGACCGAATTGTCGCCGCTGGTGAACGCGCATACCGGCGTGATCTATCAGGTCGAGAACGAGGACAATCCGCGGCTCCTGCTGCTTGCCTCCTATGCCGGCGACGGCGTCTATCCGTATCCGCGCGTGCTGCCATTCGGCGACGGCCTGATCGGCCAATGCGCGCTCGACCGGCGCCCGCGCGTGATTGCGGACATTCCGCCCGACGTGGTGCCGATCAATTCGGCGCTGCTTCGCGTCGCGCCGAAGAACCTCGTGGTGCTGCCGGTGCTGTTCGAAGGCCAGGTCAAGGCGGTCATCGAGCTCGCCTCGCTGACCTCCTTCACGACCTCCCAGATGACCTTCCTGGAGCAGCTCACGGACTCGATCGGCATCGTGCTCAACTCGATCGAGGCGACGATGCAGACCGAAGGCCTGCTCAAGCAGTCGCAGCAGCTCGCCGGCGAGCTCCAGACCCAGCAGCGCGAATTGCAGCAGACCAACGACCAGCTCGAACAGAAGGCGCAGCAACTCGCCGAGCGCAACGTCGAAGTCGAGCGCAAGAACCAGGAGATCGAGCAGGCCCGCCGCGCACTGGAGGAAAAGGCGACCGAGCTCGCGCTGACCTCGAAGTACAAGTCCGAATTCCTGGCAAATATGAGCCACGAGCTGCGCACGCCGCTGAACTCGATCCTGATCCTCGGCCAGCAGCTCACCGACAATCCGGACGGCAATCTTACCGGCAAGCAGGTCGAATTCGCCCGCACCATCCACGGCGCCGGCACCGACCTGCTCAATCTCATCAGCGACATTCTCGATCTCTCCAAGATCGAGTCCGGTACGGTGACGGTCGACGCCGAGGAGATCCTGACCGCGAACCTGCTCGAAACGGTCGGGCGGCCGTTCCGTCACGAGGCGGAGAACCGCAATTTGTCGTTCAAGATCGACGTCGATCCGAACCTCGCGCGCAGCCTCGTCACCGACTCCAAGCGCCTGCAGCAGGTTTTGAAGAACCTGCTCTCCAATGCCTTCAAGTTCACCGCCGAGGGCGAGGTCCGCCTGAACGTCGCCGCCGCGGTCGGCGGCTGGGGCACGGATCATCCCGTGCTGAACTCGGCGCCGGCCGTGATCGCATTCGAAGTGTCCGATACCGGCATCGGCATTCCCCTGGAGAAGCAGAAGCTGATCTTCGAGGCGTTCCAGCAAGCGGATGCCGGCACCAGCCGCAAATATGGCGGCACCGGCCTCGGCCTTGCGATCAGTCGCGAGCTCGCAAGCCTGCTCGGTGGCGAAATCCACCTGCGCAGCTTGCCGGGCAAGGGGTCGTGCTTCACGCTTTACCTGCCGCTGAAATATTCCGGCCCGACGCTCGCGCCCCGCGCGGCGCCCCAGCAACACAGCCAGCCGCCGGCGCTGCAGCCCGCGACAGCCGAACCGCAACGCGTCATCGAGCAGCTTCCCGACGATCGGCTCAACCTCGAACCAGGCGACAGCATCCTCCTGATCGTCGAGGACGACCCGCACTACGCGCGTGTGCTGGTCGACCTCGCGCGCGACAAGGGATTCAAGGTGCTGGTCGCCGCCCGCGGCGCGGAGGCGCTGGAGCTTGCAAAGCAGTACCAGCCGAGGGCCGTCTCGCTCGACGTATTCCTGCCTGATATGCTCGGCTGGACCGTGCTGAGCCAGCTCAAGCACAATCCGCTGACCCGCCACATCCCCGTGCAGATCATCACGCTCGACGAGGACCGCCAGCATGCGCTGGCGCGCGGCGCCTTCTCCTTCGTCAACAAGCCGACGACGACCGAGGGTGTCTCGGCCGCGCTAACCCAGATCAAGGAATATGCGCGGCCGCGGCGCAAGCGGCTGCTGATCGTCGAGGACAACGAGGCCGAGCAGCTCTCGATCCGCGAGCTCCTGCACCACGACGACATCGAGATCGTGACGACCGGCACCGGTGCCGACGCGCTCTCGATGCTGCGTGAGACCCCCTGTGATTGCGTCGTGCTCGACCTGCGCCTCCCCGACATGACCGGCTTCGAGGTGCTCGATCAGATCCGCAACGACGACGCGCTGTCGAACGTTCCGGTGGTCGTCTTCACCGGCCGCGAGCTGTCGGCCGAGGAAGATGCGGAACTCCACACCATGGCGCGGAGCATCGTGGTCAAGGGCGTGGAATCGCCGGAGCGCCTGCTTGACGAGACCGCGCTGTTCCTGCACCGCGTGATCACGGAATTGCCGGTCGAGAAGCAGCGCATGCTCGAGAAGCTGAACAGTTCCGACGAAGACCTGATCGGCAAGACCGCCCTGCTCGTCGACGACGACGCCCGCAACATCTTCGCGCTGTCGAGCGTGCTGGAGCGGCGCGGCATGAAGGTGCTGACGGCCACGACCGGCAACGAGGCGGTGGCCCTGGTTGAATCCAATCCGGAGATCGCCATCGTGCTGATGGACATCATGATGCCGCAGATGGATGGCTATCAGACCATCGGCGTCATTCGTGAAAATCCGACCTTCGCCCGTCTTCCGATCATCGCGTTGACGGCCAAGGCCATGAAGGGCGACCGCGAGAAATGCCTCGAGGCCGGCGCGTCCGACTACCTCGCCAAACCCGTCAACACCGATCAATTGCTGCTTGCAATCCGCATGTGGCTGCACCGCTGAGTTGGATGCCCGTATGGACCACGAAAAGGTCAACATCCTCCTCGTCGACGACCAGCCGGCCAAGCTGCTCGCCTATGAGGTGATCCTGAAGGATCTCGGCCAGAACCTCGTGATCGCCTCGTCCGGTCGCGAGGCTCTGGAGGTGCTGCTCAAGACCGAGATCGCGGTGATCCTGGTTGACGTCTGCATGCCCGAGCTCGACGGCTTCGAGCTCGCCGCGATGATCCGCGAGCACCCGCGTTTCCAGAAGACCGCGATGATCTTCATCTCGGCCATTCAAGTCAGCGACATCGACCGCCTGCGCGGTTACGAGATGGGCGCCGTCGACTATGTCCCGGTCCCGGTCGTGCCGGAGGTGCTGCGCGCCAAGGTCAAAGTGTTTGCAGAGCTCTATCGCAAGACGCGCGAACTCGAACGGCTGAACCAGGATCTGGAGGACCGCGTGCGTGCACGCACCGCCGAGCTGGAGAATTCCACCGCAAAGCTGCGCGAGAGCGAAGAGCGGCGCAGCATGGCGATCGCCGCCGGCAAGATGGGTTCCTGGGACTGGGACTGGATCACCGGCGACTGGATGTGGGACGAGGGACAATACCGCATCTTTGGTGTTGGCCCGGAGAGCTTCGAGGTGAATCCGGCCAATGTTCAGGCGCTGTTGCATCCGGAGGACGTCGATCAGTTGCGCAAGGCGATCGCCGAATTCAACAAGGGCACACGCTCCTATGAAACGGAGTTCCGCATCGTGCGGCCCGACGGCGATGTGCGCTGGTGTGTCGGCACGGCCGCCGCCACGGTTGACGATAGCGGTCGGGTCATGCGCGTCAGCGGCGTGACGGTGGACATCACCGAACGCAAGCGCGCCGAGGAACGGCAGACTCTCCTGGCGCGGGAGGTCGATCATCGCGCCAAGAATGCGCTGGCGCTGGCGCAATCGATCGTGCGCCTCACCCGCGCCGACGAGGTCAAAGCCTATGTCAGCGCCGTCGAGGGACGCATCAATGCACTGGCGCGCGTGCATACGATCCTGTCGCTGTCGAGCTGGCAGGGCGCCGAACTCTCGAAGCTGATCGACGAGGAGCTCGCGCCCTATTCCCTCGGCGGCCAGATCAAATTGGCGGGGTCCGAAGTTCAGTTGCTGCCGGCAACCGCCCAGACGCTGGCGCTGGCGCTGCATGAGCTTTTCACCAACTCGGCGAAGTATGGCGCGCTCTCGACGCGGACGGGACGGCTTGCGATCGGCTGGCAGGTCGAGGACGAGCTGCTCACGCTGACCTGGGAGGAGTCCGGCGGCCCGCTCGTCATGACACCGAAATCCCGCGGCTTTGGTACCCGGAGCCTGCTTGCGAGCGTCGAGTCCCAGCTCGGCGGGCAGGCGCGATTCGATTGGCGCGCTGAGGGTCTGTTGTGCCGGCTGGAGGTGCCGCTGGTGCGCAAGACTGCCGCGACGACGGCGCCCGGCAACTTCGAAGCCGCCAGCTCCGCCAAATTGCAGCGCGCATCCGGTTAACCGGAGGCCGCACTCTTCCTGCGCTGCGTCGTTTGCGGTTCGCGCGCGACCCGTCCTTCGAGCCAGGCTTCCGTTTGGGCGAGATCGCGCAGAGCCTTGGCATAGCGGCACGCCGCGCTTCGCTCCGCGCCGCGGGGCAGCTTGCGCGCTTTGCGGAGGATGTCCGCGGCGGCGTTACGATAAGCCAGAGAGCGATAGAGAAAGACCACCTTACCCATATCGAATGTTCCCGTGTTGCAGGGTCATTCTCGCCCACCCGGCATGAACGTCGGATGAAGCGGGCGATAACGATTCCTTCATGCGGGTGGAACCGGCGCGTGTCGCAGGCGTTGCTTGCGAGATCGAGATAGAGTTCCATGCGCGCGAAAAAGTCGTCGGACCTGATCTCTCCGAGCGGGCTCGTCAAGCTGATGACGCACGCCATGATGGGCGCAGCCCTCGGGCTCGCTTTCAGCCTCGTGCTCGTGCTGTCCAATCCAGCCGTCGCCAATTTGCTGAACAACGGCGGCAGGCAGGCCGTTGTCGTTTTCGCCCTCACATTGGTGACGACGTTCGCGATCGGCGCGACACTGACCGGCGTCGTATTCATGCTCGCAGAGGACAAGCAATCTTGAAGGATGCGAGATTTACCGGAACTTCTTTGTTCGGAACTCCTGCGACGAATGGCAGTTGGCTGCCTGCGTCAATTCAACTCAGGGAGTTCCCGCATATGAAGACCACTAAGCTCGCTCTTGCCGTGATGTTGGCCACCGGCCTCGCGGCCGCACCGTTCGCCGTGCAGGCCAAGTCGCACAAGGCAAAACACGGATCCTCGATGTCATCGTCGCAAACCACCACAGGCGCCAACACCAAGTCGTCCAAGGGTGCTGATCCCTCCGGTCAGGGCGGCTCCGGCCCCGGCTCGGACCAGGGCGGCACCATGACGAACAACAAGGGCGGCATGAGCAACACCAAGTAGGTGTTCCCCGACATCATGAAGGCCCCGCAATCGCGGGGCCTTTTGCTTTGGTGTTTCAACGAACTTTCTCGGGCCGCGTTGCGCGCACGCTTCAGCTACGATGGCTTCCCAGGATGTCAGGATGAACGCCGGCGCGATCAGCTTTCACCAGATGATCGAGTCGTGCACGCTTGCGCGCGATCAAGAGCTGGGCCGCGGCGTCGTCGAGCCCCTCGCGTTGCAGCTGCCGGATCGCAGAGCCCAGTTCGAGAATCTCGGCACGCAGTTTTAGAATCCGGTACGCATCCGGGTCTTCCTCCACCGTGCGCTCCCAAAGCTTTCAGCGGCGCGCGACCACGCGCAGAGGACGACCTGATGCCTTCGCGGAACGAAGGCTCATCCTGTCGCGGACATTCGGCAGGACATCGCCGCCACCTGCAGCCTTCCATTCGCCGATCAGCAGATTGATTTTCCGGCGCAGATCCATCTGCGCCAAGGCCTTCTCTGTGCAATCGTGCTCGCGGTCGACGAGTTCGCGGACGGACACCTCGATATCGGCCATTTCCAGCCTCAAGGCGCTGATTTTACGTCGAATTTCATTAATTCTGTTGTCCATGACTTGTTAGAACAAAATAAGAACATATAGTCAAGTCACGATTTCAGAAGGGAGAAGCGACATGCAGGTTCAGGGTAAATACGACGCCAAGACTTTCCTCACCGAGCAGATGACGCGGGCGCAGGGCCTCCGGCTGAAGCGACTGAGCGAAGAGGCGTATCAACCCGCGCAATATGCGCGGGATCTGTCCTCCAGCGACGCAGCGCGGCGCATTCAGGTGCTGGAAGCCGAGATCGAGCTGGCGGATTCGTTCTAGACTAAGCCGCGTATCCGGGACGTGCATGCGCGCTTTCGGAACCATGCCTGTCCCGGATTGTTTTCCCAAGCCAAGGGAGAACATGCATGGCACGCAAGGCAAAGAAGCGCCGCTACTCGCGCAGCTCCGGCAGCGATGTCGAAGGCGAGATGAAGCGCTACAAGAAGGGTACCGCGAAAAGCGGACCTGGCGGTCGAGGCGGACGCGTGAAGAGCCGAAAGCAGGCGATCGCGATCGGCCTGTCGAAGGCGCGCAAGAAGGGCAAGAAGGTCCCGAAGAAAGCCGCGAAGCGGAAGACGTCCAAGAAGACGTCAAAGAAAACGTCCAAGAAGACCTCAAGGAAAACCAAGAAGCGTTCGAAGAAAACGTCGAAGCGCAAATCCTCCAAACGGTCGCGCTGACTTCCGTCAGATCATGCTGCCCGGCATGAAGCAGCGGATCGAAACCCCGAACGCGGTCTTCACCGGCCACACCATGGTGCGGCCGGCCCGGTTCGGCTCGGTGATCACGGCTTCGTCCGGCACCTCGACCCACTCACCGTCGAGCCGCACGCGATAATGTCCATTGTGCGAGTCCCAATCGGGATCGGCGACGGCAAACCCATCCGCATCTGAGCAGCACGGACCGAGATGGCTGCGCAGGCCGTCGAACCATGGCTTGAGGGGAGAGTCCGCGTAACGGCCGTCGTCACGCCCGAGAGCGTTTCCACCCCACAGCACGAATGGCGCCACGAGCAGCGCAGTCCTCAGCGAGAGCTTCAATCGATCCATGTCGGCACCGATCAAATACGAATTGCCGGCCGGCTCAGCGGCGGCAAGTTCGAAGTTCCACGCTTGCAATCGTCGGCGGCTTCATTGCCGCCGAGTCCATACGAGATCCGCAATTGTGATGGGCGAACACGGCTTTTTCGGACGAACCGGGTCATCCTCCCTGCCGTTAACGAGAATGTTATCGGCGGGCATCCGGAATCCTGAAAGCGAACAGGAAAGGCGGCCCTTGGGCCGCCTTTTTGGACTGGCGCCGATCGACGTTCGCCTTATGCGAGCGGCACCGCCACGAACCGGGTCGCCTGCGCGCTTCTGACCTGCAGCAGCACGCTGCGCTTGCCGGACGATTTCGCCTGCGCCAGCTCCGAACGGACATCGCCGATATTGGCGACGGCCTTGCCGCCGACATTGAGGATGACGTCGCCGGTCTGGATGCCGCGCTGCGCGGCCGGCCCTTGCGGATCGACTTCGGTGACGACGACGCCCTTCTGGCCGGCGCCCTGCACGTCGCCGGCCGGAGCCAGGCTGAGCCCGAGACGCGGCGGCATGCCGGCATCTGGCTGCGACTTGCCCTCGTCGGCTCTTGCCTGCCGCTCGTTCGGCAACTCGCCGAGCGCCAATGTCACCGTCTTGCTGTCGCCCTTGTGGACGACGTCGAGCTTCACGGACGTGCCCGGCGCCAGGGTGGCGATGGTGCGGGCGAGATCGCGGGAATCCTTGATCGCGGTGCCGTTGACGGCGGTGATGACGTCGCCCGCCTCGATGCCCGCCTTCGCCGCCGGGCTGCCGTCCTGCGGATTGTCGACGATCGCGCCGCGCGCCTCCTTGAGGCCGAGGCTGTCGGCGATATCCGACGTCACCGGCTGCACCTGCACGCCGAGCCAGCCGCGTGTGACCGCGCCCTTGTCCTTCAACTGTGCGATGACGAGCTTTGCGGTCGAGGCCGGAATGTCGAAGCCGATGCCGACCGAGCCGCCGGAGGGCGAGAAGATCGCAGTGTTCACGCCGATCACGTTGCCGTTCATGTCGAAGGCCGGGCCTCCGGAATTGCCCTTGTTGATCGGCGCGTCGATCTGGATGAAGTCGTCATAGGGACCGTTGCCGATGTCGCGGCCGCTGGCCGAGACGATCCCGGCGGTCACGGTGCCGCCGAGGCCGAAGGGATTGCCGACGGCGACCACCCAGTCGCCGATGCGCGGCTTCTGGTCGGAGAATTTGACGAACGGAAAATCCTTCTTGCCTTGGACCTTGATCAGAGCGAGATCCGTCTTCGGATCGGTGCCGACCACTTTCGCGCTGTAGATCGTGCCGTCGTCCATCGTCACTTGCACCGACTCGGCGTGATCGACGACGTGGTTGTTGGTCACGGCATAGCCGTCGGCGGAGATGAAGAAGCCGGAGCCCTCACCCGTGATCATCTGGCGGTGCTGGCGCGGCATCCCTTCCATGCCAGGGCCGCGGAAGCCGAATTGCCGCGAGAACTGGTCGAACGGCGATGCCTCGTCCGAATCCATCCGGTTCTGTTGCAGCATCGCGCTCTTGTCGTTGTCCTGGTCGATCCTGACCCGCACCGAGATGACGGCGGGTTTGACCTTGCTGACGAGGTCGCCGAAGCCCGGCGGTGTCGCGGCGCTCTCCGCGGCCTGGGCGGGCGCAATGAAGGAGCTCGCGCTGAACGGCGAAGAGCCGGGAGCAGTCGCCAGCACGGCCAGGCCAAGCGCGGCCACGGTGCCGAGCAGCGCAAGCCGGCGCGGCCTCAGGACCTTGCGGGACGTTGTGGTGTCGGAATTGACGCGATCGTTCATGTCGATATGTCCATGTTGGGTAAGTCGCCTTGCACCCAACATGGTGGTCGCCACCTTACAGCGTCCCGTCCACGCGATTAAATCTTGGCAAAGTAGCCGGGGCCGGCACACGTCCAAAACTCGAGGCTGCACGTTTGATGCAGCTCAACGCGGGCCCTGCGCACCGTGAAAGACTGCGGCCACCGGATGATGTCCATCGGAGGCACGTCATGTACAAAGACATTCTCGTCCACATCCCCACCGAGAGGCCGATGCGCCCGGTGATCGACGGCTCGATCTCGCTCGCAGCGGGCCTCAACGCCCATCTCGATGCAGTCGCGGTTGGTTATGTGGCAACCAGCGCGGCCTATATCATGGAGGGCGGCGCTGCCGTGGCGGCGGTGTTCGAGATGGAGCGCGAAAGCGCAGTGGAGCGGGCCGAGGCGGCGCTCGCGGTATTCAAGAGCGAAGCGATGAACGCCGGCATTTCCTACACGTGCCAACCGCTCGGGGCGATGCCGGGGGATGCGGTCGGCTTGCTCGGCGAGATGGCGCGGCTGCACGATCTCAGCATCGTGCTCCAGCCGGATCCGGCGCAAGGCTCACTCGACAACGATGTGCCCCGCGAGATCCTGTTCCAGGCGGGCGGCCCGGTGCTTTTCCTGCCGTACACCTTCCGTGGAGCGTTCAAGGCGAAACGGATCGGCATCTGTTGGGATGGCAGCCGCCTCGCCGCCCGCGCCATGCGCGACGCCGCACCGTTCCTGGCCCGCGCCGAGGAGATCGTGATCATTGCGATCAATGAGACAGACATGGTTCCCGACGAAGTCTCGACCCGTAATCTGGCAAGGCATCTCGGCCGGCGCGGACTATCGACCCGTACCGTCAACCTGTCGGCGGCGCGCTCCGACATTCAGCCGACCATGCTGTCGCTGGCAGCCGATGAGAACCTCGATCTCCTGGTCATGGTCGGCTACGGCCATTCGCGATTGCAGGAGCGATTCCTCGGCGGCGTCACCCGCGCCATGCTGGAAGCCATGACCGTCCCGACGCTGATGTCGCATTAATCGAGGGCTGATCCAGGTCGGGCCGGTCACAAGCCTTGTCGTTCGGGCTGACAACCGCGTCCTTGAGCGGTGCCGCCGTCGGCAGGTTCAGGTCATGTTCGAACAAGTTGGACCGTCACGCCGCGGCGGGCCTCTCCCACGCCGTGGCCTCGACGCCGTCCTGGTCGTGTGGCGCATTGCACGCGTCGAAATGCGCCTTGAGTTCGACCTCGGCGAGATATTCGAAATGTTCGGCCTGGCCAAGCAGTTCCCAGCTTTGGAGCGGCCGGTAGGCGGCCTGCTGACGACAGAGGGACGCTAGCGCGCGGTAGCGACGTACGTTATCCATCAGACCCTCCCTCGCATTCACAGAGCTTATTGCCCTTATTTGCGTCAGGCCGATGGCGGTTGTGCAAAAGATTTGCTGCGCCCGCCGCGCGCTAGACGCGCTTGTTTTTAGGCAAACGCGTGTTCGGGCGAAAGTTCCAATCAGCGCGGACTCAACGCTTCGGAACCTTGCCGCGGGCCAATGTGTGCCGGCGGTAGTCTACCGGATGAGCGCGGGCTCACCGGCTCGCATCGTCCGCTCCGAACTATGTTGCAGGTTCGGAACCCTGACCGCTTCCGCAGCCGCGCGGATGGCCGCAATGTTGCCGGCATAGTCCGCGCTGCTCCTGCCGCGAAACACGGCGGAACCCGCCACAAGCGTATCGGCGCCCGCAGCGGCCACGGCCGCGGCATTGTCGCGCGTGATGCCGCCGTCAACCTCAAGCCGGATCGGCCGGTCGCCGATCATGCTTCGAATACGCCCGATCTTCTCGAGCTGGGATTCGAGGAAGGACTGGCCGCCAAAGCCCGGATTGACCGTCATCACCAGGACGAGGTCGAGACGATCGAGCACATACTCGATCGCGCCTTCGGGAGTGGCGGGACACAGGCTGACGCCGGCTTTCTTGCCGAGCGCCCGGATGGCCTGGAGCGAGCGATCGAGATGCGGACCGGCTTCGGCATGCACCGTGATGAGATCCGCGCCCGCCTTCGCGAACGCTTCGAGATAGGGATCGGCCGGCGCGATCATGAGATGCACGTCGAAGATTTTCTTCGTCAGCGGCCGGATCGCCTTGATGACGTCCGCGCCATAACTGATGTTCGGGACGAAATGCCCGTCCATGACGTCGCAATGAATCCAGTCGGCGCCCGCAGCGTCGATCGCCGCGATCTCCTCGCCGAGGCGTGCGAAATCCGCAGCCAGGATCGACGGCGCGATGAGGATTTCTCTCGTCATGGCTTCGCACTCCTCTGCGCGTCCGCACCGCCGCTGAAGACGCGGCTCGCCAGGACATCCATGGGATCGATGGTTTCGAGGTCGGCGATCTCGAGCATGCGATCGAGATCGGATACCAGGCGATCGGCCTGCCGCAGGCGGATGCGGTCGACGGCGTTGCGGATCGAGCGCGCATTGGAGAAGAACGGCTGGGTCCGGCGCAGCGCGATGTATTTCTCGAACGCCTCACGCGCCGCCGCCGACAGGCGATAACCCCGTTCCTTCAGCATCAGCTCGGCGATCACGAGCAGCTCGGCTTCCGCATAGTCCGGAAAGTCGATGTGGTGGGCGATGCGCGAACGGAAGCCGGGATTGGAGGCGAAGAAGCTCGTCATCCGCTCGCCATAGCCGGCAAGGATCACGACGAGGTCCTCGCGCTGGTTTTCCATCACCTGGAGCAAAATCTCGATCGCCTCCTGGCCGTAGTCGCGCTCGTTGTCGGGACGGTGGAGATAATAGGCCTCGTCGATGAACAGCACGCCGCCCATCGCCTTCTTCAGGATCTCCTTGGTCTTCGGAGCGGTGTGGCCGATATACTGGCCGACGAGATCATCGCGCGTCACCGAGATCACCTGCCCGCGCCGCACGAAGCCGAGGCCGTGCAGGATCTTCGCCATGCGCAGTGCGACGGTCGTCTTGCCGGTGCCGGGATTGCCGGTGAACGACATGTGCAGCGTCGGCGGCGACGAAGCCAGTCCCGCACGCTGCCGGATACGTTCGATCAGCAAGAGCGACGCGATCTGGCGCACGCGGTTCTTCACCGGCTTCAATCCTATCAGCTCCTGCTCGAGCTGTTGCAGCGTGCCGGTGATTCCAGCCTCTTCGGCCTCCTTGCGGAGATCGAAACTGGTCTCGCCGGGCTCAGTGGTCATTGCATGGGGAACATCCAGCATCGGCACCTCGAAGAAAAGGGCTTCGCCGCGGGAGAGCGGCGAAGCAGTGGTCCGCCAAGGAAACGGAGCAGGGAGTGCTCCGCGCGGAGGAGAATGAGTTAGGTTGGCGCGTGCGCGGGCTGCCGGCGCACGGTGGTGTAGCGGATCGCGCGTCCGCCCACCTCCTGCCGCACCAGCTCGAACTCGGCCTCCTGCGGGGGGCGGTTGACGATGAACGAGATCCGCACCGACTCCCAGCCATGGCTGGAGTCGAAGCCGCTGAGACGGATGTAGCGGTCGCCATACACTCTGCGGCATTCGGCGAGCTCCATCATCACGCCGGCGGCGTCCTGGAGATCGAACATCGGCAGGCCCCACATCTCCCAATAGGTGTTGCGGGGATGTGGATCGTCGGTGAACTCGATGTTCACCGCCCAGCCGTTGGTCAGGCAATACTGCACCTGCTTGGTGATCTGGTCGTCGGTCAGATCGGGCAGGAACGAGAAGCAGCCTTGGGTCAGCTTCATGTCAAATCTCCTCAAACGGTTTCGAGCGCGGTCGGCACGAAGTCCGGCGTGTCGGTGGATTCATAGTTGAAGGAGACGTCCTTCCAGACCTCGAGCGCAGCTTTCAGCGGCGTGCAGGTCTCGGCCGCCCTGGCCAGGATCTCCGGACCTTCATGGACGTAGTCGCGGCCCTCGTTGCGGGCGAGGATCATCGCTTCCAGCGCGACGCGGTTGGCGATCGCGCCGGCCGCGATGCCCATGGGATGGCCGATGGTGCCGCCGCCGAACTGAAGCACGACGTCCTCGCCGAGCAGGTCGAGCAGCTGATGCATCTGGCCGGCATGGATGCCCCCGGAGGCCACCGGCATCATCTTGTTCAGGCTTGCCCAGGACTGGTCGAAGAACAGGCCGTGTTCGAGTTTGGTCGGGTTGAAGTCTTCGCGGCAGACATCGTAATAGCCGCGCGTGGTGTTGGGATCGCCTTCGAGCTTGCCGACCACCGTGCCGGCATGGATGTGATCGACGCCGGCAAGCCGCATCCACTTGGCGATGACGCGGAACGACACGCCGTGGCTCTTCTGCCGCGTGTAGGTCGAGTGACCGGCGCGATGCAGATGCAGGATCATGTCGTTGCGCCGCGCCCATTTCGCCATCGACTGGATCGCGGTGTAGCCGATCACGAGGTCGATCATGACGATGCACGACCCGAGCTCCTTCGCGAACTCCGCGCGCTCATACATGTCCTCCATCGTTCCCGCGGTGATGTTCAGGTAGGTGCCCTTGGCCTCGCCGGAGGCCGCCTGCGCCCGGTTCACCGCCTCCATGCAGTAGAGGAAGCGGTCGCGCCAGTGCATGAACGGCTGCGAGTTGATGTTCTCGTCGTCCTTGGTGAAGTCGAGCCCGCCCTTCAGCGCCTCGTAGACCACGCGGCCGTAGTTGCGGCCCGAGAGGCCGAGCTTCGGCTTCACAGTCGCGCCGAGCAGCGGCCGGCCGAACTTGTCGAGCCGCTCGCGCTCGACCACGATGCCGGTTGCCGGCCCTTGGAACGTCTTCACATAAGCAACCGGGAAGCGCATGTCTTCCAGACGCAGCGCTTTCAGTGGCTTGAAGCCGAATACGTTGCCGATGATCGAGGCCGAGAGGTTGGCGATCGAACCTGGCTCGAACAGGTCGAGGTCATAGGCGATGTAGGCGAAATACGAGCCCGGCGTACCCGGCACCGGATCGACGCGATAGCATTTTGCGCGATACTTCTCGGCAGCGGTCAACCGATCGGTCCACACCACCGTCCAGGTCGCGGTCGAGGATTCACCGGCGACCGCGGCCGACGCCTCGATCGGGTCGACCCCCTCTTGCGGCGTGACGCGGAACAGCGCGATGACATCGGTGTCCTTTGGCACATAGTCAGGCTCCCAATAGCCCATGCGCTTGTATTCCATGACGCCCGAGCGATATCTTTCCTTGCCGCGGACGGTTCCTGCGTGTGCGTTCATGGCTCTCTCCTGCTCTTCTCTCTCTGAATGATTAGGCTGCGACAGGCTCGCGGGCGTCGACGCTCGGATCGAGGTCGCCAGCGCGGTAGCGCCGCGCCATCTCGCTCAAGGGAATGACCTTGATCCGGCTGGCGTGGCCTGCGGTCCCGAACTGCTCGAAGCGCTCGCGGCAGAGCTCGCGCATCGCATCCATCGCGGGCTTGAGGAATTTGCGGGGATCGAACTCCGAGCGCGTTTGCGCGGCCACTTTCCGGAACACCGCGGTCATTGCCAGCCGGCAGTCGGTGTCGATATTGACCTTGCGCACGCCGCTCTTGATACCGCGGACGATCTCCTCGACCGGCACGCCCCAGGTCTGCGGCATCTCGCCGCCGAACTGGTTGAACATATCCTGGAGCGGCTGCGGCACGGAGGAAGAGCCGTGCATCACGAGATGCGTGTTCGGCAGCCGGCGGTGGATCTCCTCGACCACCCGCATCGCCAGAATGTCGCCATCCGGCTTGCGGCTGAACTTGTAGGCGCCGTGCGAGGTGCCCATCGCGATCGCGAGCGCATCGACCTTGGTGGCGCGGACGAAGTCGACCGCCTGGTCGGGATCGGTCAACAACTGGTCGTGGCTGACCTTACCTTCGACGCCGTGACCATCCTCCTGTTCGCCGCCGCCATGCTCGAGCGAGCCGAGCACGCCTAGTTCGCCTTCGACGGAAGCGCCGACCCAATGAGCGAGATCGACGACGCGGCTAGTGATCGCAACATTGTAGTCATAATCGGCCGCGGTCTTGGCGTCGGCCTTGAGCGAGCCGTCCATCATCACCGAGGTGAAGCCATGGGCGATCGCAGACGCGCAGGTCGCCTCGTCGTTGCCATGGTCCTGGTGCATGCAGAGCGGGATGTCCGGATAGGTCCGCTCCAGCGCGTCGATCATGTGCGAGAGCATGAGGTCGCCGGCATAGCTGCGCGCGCCGCGCGAAGCCTGGATGATCACCGGCGCATCGACCTCGGCCGCCGCCTGCATGATCGCGATGCCCTGTTCCATGTTGTTGATGTTGAACGCCGGCACCGCGTAGCCGTGACTGGCGGCGTGGTCGAGCAGCTGACGAAGGGTGATACGGGCCACGACAATTCCTCCTGTTATTGCTTGCTTGTGCGGGCAATCGCCCGCCGGGCGGCTTCCGCAACGCTTTGCGGCGTGATGCCGAATTCGCGGTAGAGCACGGGCGCGGGCGCCGAAGCACCGAAGCCGCGCATGCCGACGAATTCGCCGTCAGTGCCGATCCAGCGATGCCAATCGCCGGCAACTGCCGCCTCGATGCCGATCCGTGGCGCGGTGCCGAGCACGGCAGCGCGGTAGTCCTCCGGCTGCTCCTCGAACAACGCGAAGCAGGGCGCGGAGACGACGGCCGCGCGGACGTGCTCGGCGGCGAGCAGGCGGGCGGCTTCCAGCGCAATAGACACTTCCGAACCCGTTGCGATCAGTGTCACGTCGCGGCCGCCGTCCGGCGAAACGATCAGATAGGCGCCGCGTGCGACGCGGTTTCTGCCGCGCACATCGCTGCGGAAGGTCGGCAGGGCCTGACGGGACAGGCACAGCACGGAGGGACGATTTTCAGCTTGAAGCGCGCAGTCCCATGCTTCCAGCGTCTCAACCGCGTCGGCCGGCCGGAACACAAGCAGGTTCGGAATGACGCGGAGCGCTGCGAGATGCTCGACCGGCTGATGCGTCGGGCCGTCCTCACCGAGACCAATGGAGTCATGGGTCATCACATGAATGACGCGGATCCGCATCAAGGCCGCAAGGCGGATCGCCGGCCGGCTGTAATCGGAGAAGGCGAGGAAGGTGCCGCCATAGGGAATGAAGCCGCCGTGCAGCGCGAGGCCGTTCATCGCGGCCGCCATGCCATGCTCGCGGATGCCGTAGTGGATGTAATCGCCGGCGAACGCGTCGCGCTTGACCGGGGTCTGCGCCTTGACATGCGTCAGGTTCGAATGCGTCAGGTCCGCCGAGCCGCCGACAAATCCGGGAATCGTCCCTGCGATGCCGTCGAGCACCTGTTGCGAGGCCTGCCGCGTCGCGAGCTTCGGACGCTCGGTGGCAAAGCGTTCGCGCAATTTCGCCGAGGCCTGGGCATAGGCGTTCGGCAGGGCAACCGCCTTGCCCTCGATAAACAGGTCGCGCTGCTCGGGCGTTGCGCATTCATAGCGGTCGAGCCAGGCGAGACGCTCGACCTGCCCGCGCTGCCCGATCATCCGCCATGCTTTCAGGATCGTGACAGGCACCACGAAGGGCTGATAGTCCCAGCCGAGCGCTCGCCGCGCGGCGGCCGTCTGCTCGGTGCCGAGCGGCGCGCCATGTGCCTTCTCGGTGCCCTGACGATCCGGCGCGCCGTAACCGATGATGGTGCGGCAGGCGATCAACGACGGTCTTGCGCTCTCACGCTCCTCCGCAATCGCCTGCGCAATTGCTTCGGGATCGTGCCCGTCGACACGGCGCACCGACCAGCCGGAGGCAGCGAAGCGCGCGAGCTGATCGTCGGAGGTCGCAAGCGACGTCGGGCCGTCGATCGAGATACCGTTGTCGTCGAACAGCACGATCAGGCGGCCGAGCCCGAGATGGCCGGCGAGCGAAATCGCTTCCTGGCTGATGCCTTCCATTAGGCAGCCGTCACCAGCGACCACATACGTAAAGTGATCGACGAGTCCCTCGCCATGCCGGGCATTCGCCATGCGCTCGGCGAGGGCCATGCCGACCGCGGTCGCAATCCCCTGCCCCAGCGGACCGGTCGTGGTCTCGACGCCCGGCGTATGGCCATATTCCGGATGGCCCGGTGTCTTCGAACCCCATTGCCGGAAGGCCTTGATGTCGTCGAGGCTGACGTCGCCGCCGGTGAGATGGAGCAATGCATAAAGCAGCATCGAGCCGTGGCCCGCCGACAGCACGAAGCGATCACGGTCCGGCCAATTGGGGTGAGCCGAGTCGAATCTCAGAAATCGCGAGAACAGCACGGTCGCGACATCGGCCATGCCCATGGGCAGGCCGGGATGGCCGGATTGCGAGACTTCGATGGCGTCGACCGCGAGAAAGCGCACCGCGTTGGCGAGATCGTTGTGTGTGACCGCGGTAAGGTCCGCGTCGGCGTGGACGGAGATGTTCATCGGATCCTCCCCTCGTTCACTTCAGGTTTCGCTTGCGCTCGATCAGCTGCATGATCAGCGGCGTCAGGATCAGCTGCATCGCGAGGTCGAGCTTCGCGCCGGGGCACACGATCGAATTGGCGCGCGACATCCAGCTTTGCGGCAGCATCGAGAGCAGATAGGGAAAGTCGATGCCGCGCGGGTTCTTGAAGCGGATCACGACCATCGATTCGTCCGGCGTCGGGATCCAGCGCGCGATGAACGGATTGGAGGTGTCCACCGTCGGCACGCGCTGGAAGTTGATGTCGGTCTCGGAAAATTGCGGACAGATGTAGTGGATGTAGTCGGGCATCCGCCGCAGAACTGTGTCGGTGACGGCCTCGGTCGAATAGCCTCGCGCACTGCGGTCGCGGTGCAGCTTCTGGATCCATTCGAGATTGATGACGGGCACGACGCCGATCTTGAGGTCGGCATAGCGCGCGACGTTGACCTTGTCGGTGACGACCGCGCCGTGCAGGCCCTCGTAAAACAGCAGATCGGAACTCTCCGGCAGCCGTTTCCATTCGGTGAAGGTGCCGGGTGCGGCGCCATGCAGCGCGGATTCCTCGGCATCGTGGACATAGTGCCGCGTCGTCGCAGTGCCGGTCTCGCCATAGTCGCGGAACGCCCGCTCCAGCTCCTCGAACAGGTTGGTCTCGGGGCTGAAATGGCTGAAATGCCTGTTGCCGCGATCGGCCTCCTTCGCCATCTGCGTGCGCATTTCCGCGCGGTCATAGCGATGGAAGGCGTCGCCTTCGATGTAGGCGGCGTTGACCTTCTCGCGGAAGAATATCTGTTCGAAAGTCTTCTTGACCGACGTGGTGCCGGCGCCCGAAGAGCCGGTGATGGAGATGATCGGATGCTTCCTGGACATGGGATGCCTCGCTTACAGCCGGAAGAAGCCGCGCCGCGCGAACAGCGGTGCGGAGACGCTGGCGACCAGCAAGGGATCGCAATGCAGTTCCTCGACGCGCTGCACCTCGTTGCTCGAGCCCATGATCAGCGGCACGCGTTGGTGCAGGCTCTGCGCCGCGAGTTCGAGGATGCGCTCGCGCCCGGTTGAAGCCGAGCCACCGGCCTGCTCGATGATGTAAGCCATCGGGTGCGCCTCGTAGACGAGGCGCAGGCGGCCGTCGCCATAGCCCGGCCGTGCATCGGAGGGATAGAGGAACACGCCACCCCGGGTGAGGATGCGATAGGCCTCGGCAACCAGCGAGCCGACCCAGCGCATGTTGAAATTGTGGTTGGCCTGCCCTTCCACACCGGCGAGGCATTCGTCGACGAAGGCGCGCACCGGCTGTTCCCAATGCCGGCGGTTCGAGGCGTTGATCGCGAATTCCTCGCACGTCTCGGAGATCTGCACGGCGCTACGCGCGAGACGGAAGCAACCGGACTTGCGGTCCAGCGTGAAGATATCGACGCCCTCGCCAAGCGTCAGCACCAGCGAGGTCTGCGGGCCGTAGGTGACGAACCCCGCCGCGAGCTGCGCCGAGCCGCGCTGATGGAAGGCGAGCGCGAGATCGTCGGGCGCCGGCAGGATCGAGAAGATCGTGCCCACGGTCATGTTGATGTCGATGTTGGAGGAGCCGTCGAGCGGATCGATCGCGACGCAGATCTTGGCCGCGCGGTCGCCGATCTGGGGTTCGCGCATCTCCTCTGACGCCAGTGCCGCGATCGGCAGCTTGCCGAGACAGCGGCGCAGGATCGCATCCGCCTGCACGTCGAGATCGCGCTGGACATCACCGTCACTGTTGCGGCCGGTGGTCAGGCCGGAGGCGTCCGCAAGGTCTCCCGTGGCGATGAGATCGGCGATCTCGATCGCCGCCGCCGCGATGGCGTCGACAGCCGCCGCCACGGCCAGCGCATGGGGTGCCGTTTCTGAATACCGCTGCAGGTGGTCGTCCAGCCTGAGTTGCCCGGTCATCTGCGTCCATCCCCTTTGCTGGTGCCGTATCCAGTTCCCTCCTCGCTGGAGGTCGGTGCGGTCAGTGCCAACAAGGATGAGATTGACAGGGGCGGCTTAATAAGGAAAATTTCTATTCATAATGAGCGCCAAAGAATTATCTTATAATGCTTCGGCACAGCTCCGGCATCTGACGATCCGGCAGCTTCGCTCGCTCGCGGCGCTCTCCGCGAAGGGCAGCGTCACGGCAGCCTCGACCCAGCTCGGCCTGACACAGCCGGCCGTGACCCAGCAACTGCGCCAGCTTCAGGATCTCGCCGGCCTGCCGCTGCTGCAGCGGACCGGCGACGGCATGCTGCTGACGGAGGCGGGCAAGGAGGTGCTCACCCTCGCCGAGCGGGTCGAAGCCGCAATCGCCGACTGCCAGGGCGCGCTCGACCTGCTTGCGGGGCGAACCGGCGGCACGGTGCATCTCGGCGCTGTCTCGACCGCAAAATATTTCGTGCCGCACGCGATCGCGGCATTCTCGAAGCGGTATCCGAAGATCGAGCTCAAGCTCACGGTCGGCAATCGCGAGGAGATCCGCGAGGCCATGCACGGCTACGATCTCGACTTCGCGGTGATGGGTCGGCCACCGGCCGACGTCAGCGTCGACGTCCGGCAGCTCGGGCGCAATCCGCACATCATCGTCGCGCGGAAGGGGCACTGGCTGGAGAAGGATTCCGGCCTCAGCCTGACTGACCTCGTGCATGAGACCTTCCTCACGCGCGAGCCCGGCTCGGGCACGCGGACACTGATGGAAGGCATGTTCCAGAGGTCGGATCTCGAGCCGATCATCGGCATGGAGATGAGCAGCAACGAGACCATCAAGCAGGCCGTCATCGCCGGGCTCGGCATCGCCTTCATCTCGGCCCACACCGTGGCGCACGAGCTCACCGAGGGCCGGCTGATCGTGCTCGACGTCGCGGGCCTGCCGATCGTGCGGCAATGGTACGTGATCCGCCGCAGCGACAAGGTGCTGTTGCCGCCGGCGCAGGCGATGTTCGATTTCCTGGGATCGGAGGGGTCGAACTATCTGCCCGAATTGCCCGAATTCGGCGCGCGATAGTCCGCCGAAATTCAGCCCATCAGCTTCATCGCGACCGTGGCCGCGAGAATGACGATGATCTGGAGCAGGCGCTCGGTCGTGAAGATGCGGTTGAAGGTGGTCATCGCTTGCCCCGGCCGAATTGGCATGTCTCGGTCGGGACGTTGCTAGCACAGGAGGGCGTCGAGAGAACTCCGTAGTCGACCCGTGTTTTCCGTGCACGACCCGACAACCGACCCTTCGGCGAGCCTGCCCAAGGCCGCGCCGATGGTTAACGATCAGGCCGCACGGGTCGCAGCGTAATCCATCCGCGCGGCGAAATAGGCTTCCAGCTCCAGCAGCGCCCGTGCTTCCCAATCCTTCGCCTGCTCGAGCAGCGACCAGCTCTGGTCCGGGCGGAATGCAGCGGTCTGGCGATAGAGCGATGCGATACCGCGGTAGCGGCGCACGTTCTCCAAGATGGCGTGACCGGTTATTTGGCCGTTCATGTCCGAAAACTCCCTCGTCATTCCCGGGGGAGAAATTGCGGCCAAATCTTTTTCGAAAAGTTAGCGCCGCACAGCAAGCGCGCGAATGGTTTCCGGACTGTTGCCCGCGCGCAACGTGCGCGGCCGTACAAGGCCGATCTATTGCGAATTCGTTGCCGCGCTCTCGCTGCGCGGCTTCAATCCGCCGCGGCTGATGATCTCGCGGCAGAGATCGGCAAGGCCGATCACCAGCACCGCGAGCAGGCAGAACAGCTTGATGGAATCGGCATGCGCGCTGGTCAGCGAATTGAACTCGAAGAAGGGCGGCATGAACACCCACCACACCAGCGGAATGGTGAGCACCGCAGCGAACGCCGCCGCCGGCGCGCCTGCGACAAGACCGAGCACGAACAGGCTGGGCAGGAACGCCGCGAAATAGAGTTTTGCGCCGAGCGCGACACAGACGCCCTGGAGCGCAGCCGACATTGCGACAACGACAAATCCAAGCAGAAACGCCTGCCACGACCATGGTCGTACCCGCGGCACGCCAACCAGCCCCGCACGCCTCATCAGCCTCCCCCTGCCGCCCGTTAACCAGGCTCGCTTGCGACCAAAGTACTACAGCGGCAGGGAAACTGCGAGGCGCAAATTGCCGGCCGGACAGCCTTGGTAAACGGCCCGGATCGCACAATTCGGGCCCGGCCCCTACTCGGTGGCCGCATAAACCAGGCCCGCGACGGGCAGCGCGAGGCCAATGGCCGATGCGAGCGTCCAGCCGCCTTGCGCGAACGCCCAGGCGCCGACCGCCGAGCCCGCCGCGCCCGCGGTGAAGAACGTCGCCATGTAGAGGCCGTTGAGGCGGCTGCGGTGCTCATGCCCCAGCGCAAAGATCGCGCGGAAGCCGAGCACGACGTTGCCCTGCACGCCGATGTCGATCGCGATCGCGGCCACGACCAGGCAGGCGAGGTTCAGCACCGATCCGGGCGCGCCGACATGCGTGATCAGGAAGCCCACGGCCGCGAGCAGCAGCGCGACCAGCGTTGCCATGCGGCTGTGGCCGCGATCGGCAAGCCGCCCCGCGATCGGCGCCGCGAACACGCCGGCGACACCGGCAAGCGCGAACAGCGCGATGCCGCGCTGGGTGAAGCCGAACTCACTCGCGAGCAGCAGCGGCGTCACGGTCCAGAACAGGCTGAAGGCGCCGAACAGGCTGGCCTGGTACAGCGCGCGGCGGCGCAGCAGCGGCGTGGTCCGCGCCAGATGCGGCATCGAGAGCAGCAACTCGCCGTAATGCATCCGCGCGACCGGCTTGCGCTTCGGCAGCGTCATCCAGAGCACGGCTGCGAGCACGATCATCAGCGCGGCCGAGCAGAAGAACACCGCGTGCCACGACAGCATCGCCGTGACGAAGCTCGATACCGGCCGCGCCAGCATGATGCCGAGCATCAAGCCGGTCGAGACGTTGCCGACGACACGGCCGCGAATGGCTGCCGGCGCAAGGTGCGCCGCATAGGGAATGATGATCTGCACCGCGACCGAGCCGAGCCCGATGAACAGCGCGGCGATCAGGAACGGTAGCGCGTGGGACGCGACCCCCGCGGCAAGCAGGGCTGTCGCGCCGAGCGTGATGACGGAGCAGATCAGGGTGCGGTTCTCGACGAGGTCGCCGAGCGGCACGATGAAGAGAAGCCCCACGCCGTAGCCGATCTGCGTCATGGTGACGATCAGTCCCGCCGCTTCATGCGACAGGCCGAGCGCGGCGCTGATCGGGGCGATCAGCGGCTGGGCGTAATAGATGTTGGCGGCGACCATGCCACAGGCCGCGGCAAGCACGAAGGTCAGTCGCTGCGACACCGCATCCGGCTCGGGGGCGGTCTCGATCGTGGCATTCATCGTCATTCACATAGTCTCCAGACATAGGAAACGCTTGTTTCCTAATATGACAAAAAATTCAGGCGAGCAGCTTCATCGCGACGGCGACCAGGCGCTTGCCGTCGAGCGAAAGGCGCGCCTTGCCGACGACGCGCAGACCCTGCGTGATGCAGATCATCAGCCGCGCGGTGTCGTCGGCGGCCACATGACGGGGAATCGAGCCGTCAGCCTGCCCCTCGCGAATGAGGCCGGCGATGAAGCCTTCGTTGGTCTCGAGCCGCGCGCTGACGAGGGCGGCGACCACCGGATCGACCGCGGACAATTCGACCGCGCTGCCGACCACGAGACAGCCGCGCCGCCCCTCGCTGCCCTGGGAATGCTCTACATACGACAACAGCATGTTGCGCAGCCGCTCGCGGCCGTTGGCGCCTTTCGCCGCGGCGCTACGCGTCTGCTCCTGGCGCAGAGCGACGTAGCGCTCGAAGGCGGCGAGAAACACCGCATGCTTGTCGCGAAACGCCTTGTAAACGCTGCCGGTCGCCAGCCGCATGGCCGCGGTGAGATCGCCGATCGAGGTGGCATGATAACCGCGCTCGGAAAACACGCGGACGGCCCTGTCGAGCGCAGTATTCATGTCGAACTCCCGGGGACGGCCGGGCGGACGGGCGACGGAGCTGGATTTGGGGGCGGCTTTTTGCATTGCGAGATAATAGGGAATGATTGTTTCCGAATAAAGACACTCGAAAAACAATTGGTTGTGATGGGGTGTGGGTCAAACTGATGACCACCAATTCCGGCGTCGTCCTGGCAAAGGCCAGGACCCATTACCCCAGGAAGGGGTTTGGCGGAAATTCGGTCGATGGGATTGATACCGGCTCAAATCGACAGACCTCGCGGTATGGGTCCTGGCCTTCGCCAGGACGACGTTTGAGGTTGTTGCGCCAACTCGCAGACACGCCTTCGCGTGCTCGCGGCGCGTTTCGCCCGAGCTTTGCTTCGTCATTCCACCCTCTTATCCAAGAGGGCGCAGGGAAGGCCGGGTGCCGGCTGGCACCCGCGGTCCGCTGCGCGAAAAGCACACGCAGGAAAACCGCACAGCAGCATACAGGTGTAGCCAATCACTCGGCCTTCCCTGCGCGATGGTTGGACGGCTTATGCCGTGCTCTCCCGGGAGCCGAGTTCCTTTTGGCCTCCCTCGTCCCAACGAAATTCACCGGCACGCGCCGGTTGACGCAGATGCCGCATTCGCCAGGACTTGACCGTAGCAACGACGGTCAGGACCACACGGTTTTGCCGTACGCACGGCCCGCCATTTCGCCACCGGTTTCGACGACGTTGTGCACGTTGCCGCCGACCTGATGACGAGACGAAGCCTAGCAGCGCCGCTCGTCGGAACGAAGCCTTGGGCTCACGGAGAGCAATCCGCCCTGCCCGACTCCTCGCACCCGAACGCTGCCGCGTCCACCGCAAGCCCGGCTCGCGAACGTGACGACCACAAGATCGCCCCTCAAGGATGAGCCGGGATGGGCGACACATACGCCAATTCCGAATTTCGGTAAAGTGGAATATTTTTCTAGAAAGGGGTTGACGGGGTGGCGGGTGTTTTGCCCGACGGCAAGTCTTGTAGCCCGGATGAGCAAAGCGACATCCGGGACTCTCGCAGCGGTCCCGGGTATCGCTTCGCTCACCCGGGCTACAGGAGCTCACTCCTTGGTTCGCACTGGCGTTCCGACCGCCCAGGGGCCGCCTGCGACAATTCGAGTCCGCCGTGGACATAAAGACGCAACAATTGCGCGGCTTGTCGATCGCCCCGCCCTAATTCCCTCCCCGGAGTTCCCATGTCTTCTGCCGACAAGCCGGCGACACGCCTTGCGACCAGGCTTGCCTTCCTCGTCGCGGGCTTCGGCATCGCGTGCTGGGCACCGCTGGTGCCGTTCGCGAAGGCGCGGCTCGCCGTCGACGACGGCATCCTCGGACTGCTCCTGCTCAGCCTTGGCGTCGGCTCGGTCATCGCAATGGTTCTGACTGGCGTGCTGAGCGCGCGCTATGGCAGCAAGCCGATCATCATTGCGGGCGGGCTCGGTCTTGCCTTGGTCCTGCCTCTGCTGACAATCGCGAGCTCGCCCGCGACGCTGGCGCTGGCACTCTTCGCATTTGGCGCCGCGCTCGGCTCCATCGACGTCGCCATGAACATCCACGCGGTTGAGGTGGAGCGCGCCGCGGGACGTCCGCTGATGTCCGGCTTCCACGCGCTGTTCAGCATCGGCGGCTTCGCCGGGGCCGCGCTCATGACCGCACTGCTCTCGCTGCAACTCGGCGCGCTCGCTTGCACGCTGATCTGCTCCGTCCTGATGCTGATCGCGATGCTGGCGGCCTGGCCGCGGCTGCTTCGCTCCGTGCAGGTGCAGGAGGGGCCGCTGTTCGTGCTGCCGCATGGCGCCGTGCTCCTGCTCGCACTGCTTTGCGCCATCACCTTCCTGGTCGAAGGCGCGATGCTCGATTGGGGCGCGTTGCTCGTCATCGGCGCAGGCCTCGTTTCCGAGGCGCAAGGCGGGATCGGCTATATCGTGTTCTCGGTCGCGATGACGATCGGGCGGCTCGGCGGCGACGCCGTCGTCGCGCGCATCGGAGACCGCACCACATTGTTCTGGGGCAGCCTGATTGCGATCGCGGGTTTCGTGGTCCTGCTCACGGCTCCCGTCGTGGCGGTCGCCGTGGCCGGCTTCCTGCTCATCGGCCTCGGCGCATCGAACCTCGTGCCGGTGCTGTTCCGTCGAGCGGCGAGACAGACGGTGATGCCCACGGGGCTTGCCGTCGCGGCGATCACGACCGCGGGCTACGCCGGCGTTCTCGTCGGCCCCGCCGGTGTCGGCTTCGTCGCACGCTTTGGCGGATTGCCGGTCGCGTTCTGGCTCCTGGCGGCGCTGATGGGCCTCGTCACGCTGACGGCGCGCATCGTCACGCGCGCCGACGCCTGAGCGGCCTCACAAATTGCTCAGCCCGATCGATTTGATCAGGGGCGCGAGGCTTGCGGATGTGGCCTCGACGATGCGCTGGAATTTGTCCGGGCTTGAATCATTGTCCGGCTCCATGCCCTGGGCGCGATAGCTCGCCAGAAGCGCCGGTTCGGCCATGGCGAGCCGCGTCGCCTGCGCAATCCGGTCGATGATCGCATCGTCGGTGTCCTTGGGTGCGAACAGACCGAACCAGCCCTCATACCGGATGCCGGGCATGCCGGATTCGACGGCGGTCGGGATCTCCGGCGCGCCGCTCAGCCGCGTTTCGGTGGTGACCGCAAGCAGCCTGATTTTCCCCGCTTGAGCCAGCTGCTGCAATTGAACGGACATGACGGCAATGACGAGCGATATCTGGCCGCTGACGAGGTCGTTGGTCGCCTGCGCGATGCCCCGATAGGGCACGTGGACGATGTCCAGCGCGCCGGCCTGCTGCTTGAAGGATTCGCCGACCAGATGGTTTCCGGTGGCAATCCCCGGCGTGCCATAGGACAGCTTTCCCGGATTGGCTTTCGCATAGGTGATCAACTCGCGCAGGTTTGCGGCGGGCACCGAAGGATTGATGGCGAAAACCAGCGCGCTGTTGATCAGGCGGTAGATGGCGCGGAAATCGCCAACGGAATATCCGGGATTCGCCGACGTCATGGGAATGATGACCTGCGTGCTGCCGTTGCCGAGCAGCAGCGAATAGCCGTCGGGCTCCTCGCGCGCGACCGCCGCGGTCCCGATGGCGCCGCCCGCGCCGCCGATATATTCGACGAAGGTCGGCCCCAGCAGCGACGGCATCCTGTCCACCCAGGGGCGCGCGATCTGGTCACCCGATCCGCCGGCTCCGTAGGGAATCACCAGGCGAATGGGACGAGACGGATAGTCGGCGGCTTGTCCGCTCCGGGGAACCGCGGGCAGCGCCGCTGCGCTTGTCAACGCGTGCACGAATTGTCGCCGCGTGAAAGAGGCCATGCTGAAAATTCCGGAAGTCGGCAGTCAATCTGGTGGCGGGACCGGCTCCCGGACCATGCCATCGCAGCAATCCGGCATCACAGTCAATGCTCCATCCGGACGAGCTCCGGCATCATCGCATTGTCACGTCGGCCTAACTCTTTACTTTCCAAGCATTATTCGGTGAGCGAGCCGACCCAAGCCGTCCACGCAGGGCTGCCAGCCCTGCCCACTGCTTTCGGCCAGTTTACTGTACGCCTCGTTCTGATAGACCAAAAAGTAATACCTTTTGACTCCCTTCGAGGGGGCGATGGCGCGTGCCAGATCGTAGCGAAGACTCGGCCATTTCCTTTGGGCCATTTCGACTTTTTCCGAAGTCACGGCTCTTGGAGAAGGAGGGCTCGCCGCTTCATGTCGGCGGCCGCGCGCTCGACATTCTCATCTTCCTTGCCGGACGCCCCGGAGAAGTCGTCGACAAGAGAGAGCTGGTCAAGCGCATCTGGGCCGGCGTCAATGTCGACGAGGGCAGCCTGCGCTTCCACGTCGCGGCGCTGCGCAAGGCGCTCGGCGACACCGGCAAATCAGCCCGTTACGTCGTCAACGTGCCCGGCCGCGGCTATTGCTTTGTCGCCTCGTTCGCTCAAGCGGCTCCGCCGGCCGCCCCGCTCCCGGCCGAAACCGCCCCTCCCCGCTCCCTACCCGCTCAGCTCACAAGGATGGTCGGCCGGGAAGATGTCATCGAGAAGATCTCGAACGGACTTTCGCTCTACCGCTTCATGACCGTCGTCGGCCCGGGCGGCATCGGCAAGACTTCGGTCGCCGTCACCGTCGGGCATTGCCGCTCCCAGGATTTCGACGGGCGAGTCTTCTTTGTCGATTTCGGTCCGCTGAGGGATGCCAGTCACATCGCGACCACCATTGCTTCGGCGCTCGGACTGACCATCAGCGCGGAAGATCCGACGCCGGCCCTGCTGACTTTTCTCAAGATCGGCCCGGCGCTGCTGATCTTCGACAGTTGCGAACATGTGTTGGATCAATTGGCGCCGCTCGTCGAGCACATTGTTCGCGAGGCACCGCAGCTTCGCGTTCTCGCAACCAGCCGCGAATCGTTCCGCAGCGAAGGCGAGCGGATTTTCCGGCTGTTCCCGCTGGATTGTCCGCCCGAGCGCGAAGGGCTTGCTGTCGACGAGGTCCTTGCCTATCCCGCGGCTCAACTCTTTGTGGACCGCATTGCGCAGAGCTCGGGCCCGTTCCAGCTCAGTGCAGAGGAGGCGCCCCTCGTCGCGAGCATCTGCCGGCGCCTCGACGGCATCGCGCTGGCGATCGAGCTCGCGGCGGGCCGCGTCAATGCTTATGGCATCGCTGGCACAGCATCTTTGCTCGACAGCCGCTTTTCGCTGCAATGGCGCGGCCGGCGCACCGCCGTGCCGCGGCACCAGACACTCGCCGCGGCGCTCGACTGGAGCTACGACCTTCTGCCTCCCGTGGAGAGCGCCACGCTGCGACGCCTGTCGGTCTTTGCCGGGCCTTTTGCGCCGAAAGCGGCTGCGGCGGTCGCGTCCGGTGACGGCCTCAACGCATCCGAGACTCTCGAAGCAATCGACAGCCTGGTGACGAAGTCGCTGATTTCGCCGTCCGGCTCACGCACGCTGCGCTATCGGCTGCTCGACACCACGCGCACCTATGCATACGGAAAACTCAACGAGCTCGGCGAAGCCAGGCAGTTCGCGCGGCGTCATGCCGAGCATTTTCGCGATTTATTCGAGCGCGCGGAGGCCGATATTTCGACGCCGCTGCCCGAATGGCTGAACATCTATGGCGCGGAGCTGGACAATGTGCGCGCGGCGTTGGACTGGGCCTTCGGGCCCGACGGCGAGGCGACACTCGGTATTGCGCTGACGGCGGCCGCGATCACGCTGTGGGTGCGTCTTTCACTGTTCGCGGAATGCCGTGAGCGCAGCAGAACGGCGCTCGCAGCGCTCGGAGGCACTGCCGACGACGACCGCATCCGCATGCAGCTCCTGTCGGCGCTCGGCTGGTCGCTGATGTATGGCGAGGGCCGCGCGCGCGAGGCGCGGCCGATCCTCGAGACGACCCTTGAGCTTGCTGACAGGCTCGACGACAAGGATTTTAGGCTGCGCGCGCTCTGGGGCTTGTGCATCGACCAGTTCAACAACGGACAGTTCGGCAAGGCCCGTGCACTCGCCGATCGCTTTGCGAACGCAGCTGCGAACTCGCCCGACAAGACCGATGTCATGCTGGGCGACCGGCTGATGGCCGTGGCGCTGCATTATCTCGGGGATCAGAACGAGGCTCGGCTACGCATCGAGCGGGTCAATGCATCGCTGCATGTGTTGGCGGAGAAGCCGAAAATCTTCCCGCTCGATCTGAGAATCTCGACGCAATATTTTCGGGCTCGCATCCTGTGGCTTCAGGGCCTGGCCGATCAGGCACAGGCCCTGACCGCCAGGAATATCGAGGAAGGCCGCGCCAATGGCCACGCGCTGACCTTCTGCAGCGTGCTCGGACAGGCCGCCTGCCCGATCGCCTTCTGGTCCGGCGATTTCGAGGCCGCGCAGCGTCACGGCGCCGAGCTGCTCGAACACACCGAGCGCCACGCCATCCGGCTGTGGGGCCTGTGGGCGCGGGCCTTCAACGCCGCAGTCATGGTCAGACGCGGCGATTCGACCGGCCTGCCACTGCTGCGCGAGGAGCTCAATCGCGCCGGCGATGCGCGCTTCCTGCCACGCTTTCTGCCCCTGCTCGGCGAGCTCGCCGCGTGTTCCGGAGAGGCCGACCAGGTCGATCGCGGGCTCGACGTGATCGAGGACGTCCTGACCCGCTGCAACGACCGGCAAGAGCTCTGGTATCTGCCGGAGCTGATCCGCATCAAGGGAGAGTTGATGCTCAGGAGCACTCGGCATTCAGAAGACGCCGAGGCGCACTTTCGCGAGGCCATGGACATTGCCGTCCAGCAAGGCGCGCGCTTCTGGGAGCTGCGAAGCGCGGTCAGCCTGGGGCGGTTCATGATTGGGGCTGGCCAGACCACGGAAGCCTTGGCAATTCTGGAACGCGCATGCGGGCCCTTCACCGAGGGCGCCGGCATCGCTGAGATCCGCAGCGCCCATGATTTGATCGAGCAGCTCCGGGCTTGACGAGTCGGCTGACCGGCACCGATTCATCCAGCCCGCGGGATGAATCCGGGCACGCCGGTCTCGACGACCGTGTTGAACCTGATGTTTGTCGTGATCTGGTCCCTCATCTCTCGCATGGCGTCTTCGGGCAAGGCTGAAATATCGAAGTTTTCCTGGATGCGCCGGGGATTGGTCGAAGTCGTCAGGAAAGCGGTGCCGCGCTGAACGGCCCACGCCAGCGCAATTTGAGCCGGTGTCTTGTGCAAACGCTCCGCGATGGCAGTGATCACCGGATCGGCCAGGACGTTCGGCTTCATCGCGTGCCCCAGCGCTGCAAACGCCTGCAGCACAATTCCGTGCTCTCGACAGAAGTCGAGCAGCTCCCATTCGGGAAGATACGGATGCGATTCGACTTGCACCATGGCGGGCCTGATCCGCGCGATCGAAACGATCTCGCGCAGCTTCTCCAGGGTGATGTCCGACAGACCGATCGACTTGCAGTGCCCCTCGTCGACGAGGCGTTCCAGCGCCCCCCACGTTTCGGCCAGCGTAACCCCTGAATCATAGATGACCCGACCGTGCTCATCTCTCGGATCCTGCTCGTCGCCGGGTTGAAAGGCAAAGGGCGTATGGATGATGTAGCAATCGATCTCGTCGAGCTGCAGCCGTCGGCGACTGGCGTCGAAGGCAGGCCTGACCCGTTCCGGCCGATGATTGGTGTTCCATAGCTTCGTCGTAACGAACAGGTCCTTGCGCTGAAGCGTCCCCGCCTTGAACGTCTCCTGCAGCGCATCGCCGACCGCTTCCTCGTTTCGATAGCGCTCCGCGCAATCAAGATGTCGAAATCCGGCCTCCAATGCGGCCCTGGTGGCCTGCCTGGTCACGAGCGGATCCGGAATGAGCGTGCCGAATCCCACCGCGGGAATCGTCCCGGATTGATGAGTTGGAATCCTCGTGTAACGAAGCGTATCTGACGAAGTCATGCTCATACTCCTGTGGTTGTCCTCGGCTCCCTCAAAGGTGAGGGACGAGGTATTCGATATTGACGATGCGATGTCGTTCCACGGCACCAGGCGTTAACCGGTAGGCCGCGGCTTACGGAGAAAAAACACGAGCGGAATCACGACGAGCATGGCGAACATCAGGATCTCGAACTGGTCGATGACCGCGACGGTCGCCGCCTGACGCGTGACCATGCCGTTGAGGGCGGCAAGGCTTGGCTTCGCGATCGGCCCCCCGACGAATGCAGCGACTCGGTAGGGCGTGAGGTTCTTTGCGAGTGCGACGTGCACAGCCTGCGTGTTGGCGTAGAAGAAGAGCTGGACGACCGCGATGCCAATGGTGCTGCCATAGAGGCGCGACAGGTTGATCAACGCGCTGCCTTCCGGGCGGAGCTTCGGATCGAGCGTGCCGAACGCGGCCCTGGCGAGCGCGGGCAGCAACATGCCGAGACCCGCTCCCTGGAGCAGGCCGGCCTCGACCACCGGCCGCCAATCCATCGTCGGCGAATAGCCGAGCATCAGCCAGTTGGCATAGACCACCAGCGTCATTCCACCCACGAGGAATGGCCGGTAGTCGATCTGCGCGGGGACCAGGCTCGTCAGCACGAGCGCTCCCACCAGCGCGACGCCGCGCGGAGCAGTCATGTATCCGGTGGTATCGACGGGGTAGTTGAGCAATTCCTCCAGCATCGGGGACGTCAGGGCCAGGGTCGGCAGCAGCACGAAGCCAAGCGCGAAGGAGATGACCGTCGAGAGCACGAGATTGCGGTCCCTGAACAGCGCCGTGCGGAGAAAGTGCTCCTTTGTCGTCATGACGTGCACGATGAAGAGATAGAAGCCGAGCACGGAGGCGCCCGCCTCGATCCAGATTTCCCTCGAGGCGAACCATTCGAGGCGCTCCCCGCGATCGAGCAACATCTGCAATCCGATCATGCCGACGGAGAACGTCGTCAGGCCGAAGAAGTCGAAGGGCTGGCTCCGCTCCGCCCGCTTCTCGCCGAGCAGCTGAGCCATCGTCAGGAAAATGAAGCCCGTCATCGGCAGGCTGAAATAGAAGATCGCGGGCCACCCGTAATATTCACTGAGCCAACCGCCAATGGCCGGGCCGCTGCTGATGCCGAGCAGGGAGCAGACGGTCCACGCCAGGCTCATGCGCGCATGTCGCACCGGCGATGTCGCCTCGAGCAGGATCGCCAGCGAGAGCGGCGCCAGCGGTCCGCTCGCCGCACCCTGGAGGATTCGCGCCAGCACGAACTGGATCGAGGTCGTCGCCAGTGTGTCGAGGGCGAGACCCAACACGAAAATCGTGACGGCGGCCTGATAGACCACTTTCCGGCCGTAGCGTCCCGCCAGCCATTGCGTGATCGACATGGTCACGGCGCTCGCGGCGATATACGAGGAAAACACCCAGCCGACTTCGTCATTGGCCATCGAGAGCGTCGCCTGAATATGGGGTAGCGCCGCGTTCGGTATCGAGATGTTGACAGCCTGCATGTAGGTCGCCATGAGGGCGGCCGCGGCGATCGCGTGATGACCGCCGGGCGCAGTGGTCGATGGGATGGGCGTACTCATTTGCCCTCCGTCGCGAGCGCGGGTTGGAGCAGATTGAGCCAGGTGCGGCGATAGCCGGTATCAACCCGTGCCGTCACGCTGATGCCCGAGAACAGCGGCCGGCTTGGATCGAGATCGTCGAGTTCCAGGCGCACCGGCAATCGCTGGACGACCTTGACCCAGTTTCCCGTCGCATTCTCGGGCGGCAAGAGCGAGAAGTCCGAGCCGGTCCCCGGACTCATGCTGACGATGTGCGCCTTGAACTTGCGATCCGGATAGGCATCGACGTCGATCGTCGCCTCCTGGCCCGGGCGCATGTGGGTCAAGCCGGTCTCGCGAAAATTCGCCTCGACCCAGACGTGCCGGCTCGACATCAGCGAGAACGTCGGTGCCCCGGCATTGACGAAGCCGCCGATCTGGAGATCGTCGACCTTGGTCACGATGCCGTCGTCCGGCGCCGTCACGGTGGCATAGGAAAGATCCAGCCGCGCACGGTCGAGCTGTGCTCTGGCCGCGCGAACGGTCGGATGGTGATCGACGTCGATATCGGCATCGCCATTGAGGGCAACGACCGTGTTGGCGATCTGCTGTTCGATCGACACCATGCGGTGGCGAGCGACCTTCATGTCCGTCTCGGCCCGCTCATAGACCGCGCGTGGCGTGAAGTCGGAGGCAACCAGCATCTTCTTGCGGTCGAATTCGCGCTCGTCGAAGGTAGCCGTCTCTTTGGCCGACTGCAGCTCCGCCTGCTGCTGACGATGGGTCGCCTTGAGGGATTCGATCTGGAGCCGCGCACTTCCGAGGCGCGCCTCGGCCTGGTCGACGGCAATTTCATAAGGCTCCGGGTCGATGCGAAACAGCACCTGCCCCCGTCGGACGCGCTCGTTGTCACGCACGGCGATCTCGACCGCCTGGCCGGAAACCCGGGCATTGATGGTCACCTTGGCGGCGCGAACAAATGCGTCATCGGTGGAGACATATTGCTCCTGCGCCAGATAGATGAACGCGCCGACCACGGCCACCGCCATCGGCAGCGCGAGCATCAGCGGTCGTCGCAGCCGCTTGCCGAGCCCTGCCCCGAACCATTGCGCGGCAGCCTCGCTCGGGCGGAAGCTGTTGCGATCGCCGAGCCCGCCGGCGATTGGCGCCAAATCGAAACGCATCGAAGGATCCTCGGGTTCAATCTAATTTAATAACGCTCGTTACAAATATTGCACTCCAACGCGGCGATCAAGTGGCCGACCTTGATTTTTATAACGATCCATACAAATATATATGTGGAGCATGGCAACCGGGGTTCTGACGAAATGGCACGGAAAAAGAGCGAAACGAGCCCGGCGCGCCGGGGACGGCCACCGGCCTACGACGCAGAGACGGCCTTGAAGCGGGCAACGGAAACGTTCTGGAGGACGGGCTATTCCGGTACCTCCCTGGACAAGGTCGCTGCAGCGACCGGCATGAGTCCGCCGAGCCTCTACGCGGTGTTCGGCAACAAGCATGCGCTCTACCTCGAGGCGCTCGCCCGTTATTGGGAGATCAGCCTGGCCGCGACGCGTGAGGCTCTCGCCGGGGACCATCCCTTGGACGAAGCGCTGATGCTGGCCTATGACGCGGCGCTGTCGATCTATTTTTCTGGCAAGGGAGCCGCACGCGGCTGCTTCGTGGTGGGGACGGCGGTGACCGAAGTCGCAGAAGATGCCGCGATCCGGAGCAGCGTCGCGGCGGGACTGCGCATGATAGATGCCGATTTCGAAGCCCGTTTCCGCCTCGCGCAGGACAAGGGGGAGCTGAAGCGCGACGCCGATCCGGCGGCGCTTGCCATTCTCGCTTCAGCCACGATGCACACCATTGCCATTCGCGCCCGTGCCGGCGCCCGCCGCTCGGAGCTGAGGGAGATGGCCCGAAAAGCGGTCGATGTGCTCTGCGGATCCCCGCGGTGACCTCGCGGATTTCGGGCATGGCTCTCCCCGGCAATAGCGCCGACCAGCTTTAGCCTGCCGCGGCAGCCCCGCGCCGCGGCAACTTCCAGTCGGGGCGGATGAAGTGGCAGGTGTAACCGTCCGGATAACGTTCGAGATAATCCTGATGCTCCGGCTCGGCTTGCCAGAACTCGCCGGCGGGCGCGACCTCGGTCACGACCTTGCCAGGCCAGAGGCCGGACGCCTCGACGTCTGCAATCGTGTCCTTTGCGATCCGCTTCTGTTCGTCGCTGGTATAAAAGATCGCCGAGCGATAGCTCGTGCCCAAATCATTGCCCTGGCGGTTGAGCGTGGTCGGATCGTGGATCTGGAAGAAGAACTCCAGCATGGTCCGGAAGCTGGTCTTGGCGGGATCGAAGGTGATCTCGATCGCTTCTGCATGACCTTCATGATTGCGGTAGGTGGCATTCTTCACCGCGCCGCCGGTATAGCCGACGCGGGTGGAGACCACGCCCGGCTGCCTGCGGATCAGATCCTGCATGCCCCAGAAGCAGCCTCCGGCCAGAATTGCGCGTTCCGTTGTCATATCTCCGCTCCCAATTGATCCGGCTGTCCATTCTGCATCCGTCGCATCCTATGCTTATGGCGGCCCAGCCGAAAGCCGGGCCTTTGTCCATCCAGTTCCACTCGCGGAGGCCAAAGCTTCGGCGACCCCAGCTTCCCCAACCAAAACTAGATGGACATAAATTAAGCCCGCCCTAGATTAGCTTGGCGTCGAGCGTGATCGCGGCGTTGAGCACCTTCGACACCGGACAGTTCTTCTCGGCCTCGCCGGCGATGCGGGCAAAGCCGGCGTCGTCGAGGTTTGGCACCTTGGCACGCAAGGTCAGCGCCGATTTGCTGATCTTGAAGCCCTTGCCTTCAGGTTCGAGCGTGACCGCGGCTTCCGTCGAGAGCTCGTCAGGTGTGAAACCGGCCAGTTGCAAGCCGAAGGCCAGCGCCATGGTGAAACAGCCGGCATGGGCCGCAGCGATCAACTCCTCGGGATTGGTGCCCTTCTCGTTCTCGAAGCGGGTCTTGAACGAATAAGGCGTCGCGGCGAGCACGCCGGATTCGCTCGATAGCTGACCAGTGCCATCGCGACCGGTGCCCTTCCAGACTGCTGTTGCCTTGCGGATCATCTCAATTCTCCTGGTTGATTTTTTTAGCACCGGCGCTCGGTACGGTACGAAAGCGACATTGGCACGACCGCCTGTCGCCGTTCCGCCTGGCCGAGCGCCGCGGCGGTTCCGTCAAGTCCCGTTCCGATAAAATCGGAACGAGACCTGATTCTTGCTTCGACGCGTTTTCTTCACGCGAACCGGTATCCACTTCGCTCGAAAACTCTTTAGCTACCGATCTGTCCGACGTGGAACCCGAGCCGGTTCTCGACGTCACCAGCGCGGTGGAAGCCGCGCGACATCAGCGCCTTGATGCGGGTCTGGCTCGCGGGGCGGCTGAGCGAGGCCAGGAAGGCGTCCCATTCCGGCTTGATCTCGACATCCGGCGGCAGGCTCGCGACGTCGACGAGGCGCTTGGTCTCGGCAATCGCCTCCTTGTCGAAGGACGCGATGCGCATCGCCAGCGCTTCGACGAAGCCGTCGAGCTCGGCATCCGGCAACGACCGGTTCACATAGCCGTAACGTTCGGCGAGATCGCCGTGGATGTCGTCGGCGCCGAGCAGAACCTCGAGCGCGCGACCGCGGCCCATCAAGCGCGGCAACCGCGCCATCGGCCCGCCGCCGGGCACCAGGCCCGCACCCACTTCCCATTGCGACAGAATCGCCTTTTCGCGGCTGGCAAAGCGCATGTCGCTCGCGAGCGCCAGCTCGCTGCCGACGCCGGTCGCGCGGCCCCGGATCGAGGCAATCGAGACAACCGGCGCGCGGCTGAGACGCACCAGCATGTCGGGGAGCGCCTGCAGGCCGGTCGGCCCGGGCGGGATACGAAGCGAATCCTCCAGCGGCGCGAGGAAGTCGTAATGCGTGATGAAGAAGCCTTCGACGGCGCTGTCGAACACCACGACCTTCACCTCAGGATCGGTCTCGATCGCCGTGACGACGTCGTCGAGAAGCGGAAGCTGCTTGGGGCCGAAGATGTTGACCGGGGGCATGTCGAAGGTGACGCGCCAATACGACGGCAGCCGACGTTCCAGGCGGATTTGGTCGGTAGTGAAAGTGCGTTCAGGGCGGTTCATGATTGGATTCCTGGTCTATAGGGAAAGAGGGGAACGCGCGGAAGTGCGCGTGCCGCAGGTTTCAGATCGACTGACGCAGCGGTCGGAAGGCGGTGCGCATTTCCGCGGAGAACAGCGCGGGCTGCTCCCAGGCGGCGAAGTGGCCGCCCTTGTCGAGGCGGTTGTAGTGCATCAGCTTCGGATAGGCCTTCTCGGTCCAGCTACGCGGCGCGGCGTAGATCTCGTCCGGAAAGACGCTGACGGCGACCGGGATCTTGATGTGCTTGGGCTCGAAGAACACCAGCTTGTTCTCCCAGTACAGCCGCGCCGAGGACACCGCGGTGTTGGTGAGCCAGTAGAGCGCGATGTTGTCGATCACGTCGTCCCGCGACAGCCCTTCCGTCTTGCCCGCGAACACCCGGGCGATCATCGCGGTGCTGCGCGCATCATGGTCGAGCATCCAGGACGCGAGACCCGCCGGCGAATCCACCAGGCCATAGAGCGTCTGCGGCCGGTTGGACATCTCGATCGCGTAGCCGAGGCCGTGCTTATAGAAATCATCGAGCTGATCGTAAGCGTAGCGCTCGTCGGCCGAGAGGTTCGACGGCCGAGATCCGCCGGGCTGAAGCGCCTTGGCAATGTCGTCCGGAACGGTCGCGGGCATATTGGTGTGGATGCCGAGCAGTTCCGGCGGCGCGATCACCGCCATCTGCTCCGTCACGGCATTGCCCCAATCGCCGCCTTGCGCGACATAGCGGTTGTAGCCGAGCCGCTTCATCAGCACGATCCAGGCGCGCGCCACGCGCTGGGGGTCCCAGCCCAGCTCCGTCGGCTTGCCGGAGAAACCGTGACCGGGCAGCGAGGGGATCACGAGATCGAAGGCGTCCGCCGCCTTCGCGCCATGTGCGGTGGGGTCGGTGAGCGGGCCGACGATCTTGATCTGCTCGATGATCGAACCGGGCCAGCCATGCGTGACGATCATCGGCAAGGCATTCTCGTGCCTGGAGCGGACGTGAATGAAATGGATGTCGACGCCGTCGATCTCCGTGACGAATTGCGGCAAGGCATTCAGCCGCGCCTCCATCTTGCGCCAGTCGTAGTCGTTCTGCCAGTAGCTCACGAGCTGCTGCACTGTCGTCAGTTGCACGCCCTGCGATTGATCGGCAACGATCTCACGATCCGGCCAGCGCGTCGCCGCGAGACGGCGGCGAAGATCGAGCAGATCCGCCTCGGGCACGCTGACGTGGAACGGGCGAACCGCCCCACTCACGCCGGCCTTCGCGGAATGCAGCGGCAGCAGGCTCGATACGCTTGCGGCAACCACGGTCATCGCGGCCTGGCTCAACAGTTGACGGCGGTCTGGATTGAGAATGTCGGTACGTGCTTGCGTGGTCATGTTCGATCTCCCTGGCTTTGGCCGGTGACGCTGACCGAATTCGACATCAGCGCCTCGGTTCGTCATGCAGAGAGATTGGCGCAGGCTCTGGCAATTTGCTCGTTATGGGTTGTTAGACCGCGTTAGCCGTTGCGAGTCGCGCGACACCGAGAAGAATCGTCGGTCCACGATGCGCGCCGCCAAAGCAACACGGCGCGCGATGAGCTCAGTCATCACGCGCCGTTTCGGCTTGCATCAGTCGAAGAATCCGTGCTGTCCCACTCAGGATGGCAGCGGCTGGCCCGCCTGCTCGCGGACGATGTAGTCGGCGTACCAATCGGCCCAGTTCTCATCGTGCCCGCCGATCCGCTTTTCGTGCTCGCCATGTGCCGCCGCCGCGCGGCGCAGTGCTGCGACCAGCGCAGCCTGCGAAGCGAATGTCGTGCCGTCGTCCGCGATCCGTCCCGGCAATCGCGTCGTGACCTCCTGGAACAACCAGCCATTGCCGTCGGGATCGCTGAACGACGCATATGAGCCGTAGCTGCCGCGCTTCGGGTCGGCACCGCTCACCCGAACGCTGCCGGAGAGATAAGGCTCGTCGGTCCCGGCGTGAACGTCGCCGGCACCGTGGAATGGAGCGCTGACCTCGACGCCGCGGTCGAGCAGATCCGTTCGCGCCGCCTCCAGATCGGAGACGATCAGGTACAAGCCTCGCGCCGAGCCCGGCGCTGCCGCGGTCACGTTCCTGCCGAAGATCACCGAGCAGGCCGAACCCGGCGGCGTGAACTGGATCACGCGCCAGTCATCGCCGGAGGCAAAATCGGCGTCCAGTCGCCAACCGAGACGCGCGTAGAAGGATTTGGCGCGATCGACATCGGACACGGGGATCACGATCACCTCGAGGCGCTGATCGACGCTAGGCGATGTCGAAGGCGTCTTCGCAGACTTGTTGGAAGGCTTGTTGGAAAGCTTGGCCGCGGCGTCGCGGTCGATTTCGGTGGTGGCCATGTCGAACTCCCTGGGTTGGATCTAAGACGAGCTTCAGGCAGCTGTGATCGGCATCACGATGGTTACGCGTGTGCCGTCTTCTCCCGCCTCGCCCTGCAGCCGGGCGTGAATGCTGCGTGCGAGTCCTTCGAGAATCCGGCTGCCGGTGCCCTGAAGCGGTCCGGTCGCGCCGATCCCGTTGTCGGCCACCGTGCAGAACCAGGCGCCGTCGCGATTGGCCATGTCGATGCGGATCAGTGCGTCATTCCTGTTCGGGAAGGCGTGCTTGGCCGCATTCGTCACCAGCTCCGTCAGCATCAGCGCGAGCCGATGGCATTGCGACGCCGGCAGCGTGCCGCTTTCGATCGCGGCCTCGCAGCGAATGCCCGCGGGCTCCAGCACGGCCTCGGAAATCGCTCCGCACAAATTTTCGAAGAAGGCCGCCACCGGGATCGCCGTATGGTCGTCATTGTCGGACAAGAGCTGATAGAGCCTGCCGAAGGCGACGATGCGCCGCTCGAGCCGGTCCGCTGCAAGCGACACGTCCCTGGTACCCGTTCTGGTGAAATCGCGGCGGACTGACGCACCGAGTATCGTCAGCGTGTTCTTCATCCGATGGTGGGATTCCCGCAGCACGAGCTCCCAGTCACGCGACTGATCGTCCAAACTTGCCACAAATTGAGATCGAACGACGTCGTCATTCGGCCGAGCATCGATACCGGACATCGTAGCCTCCCCGTTGGAATTAACGCCAAACTCGGAACGGATACTGGATGCAGTTCGCGTGCATTGCTCGTTAGACGTTGCAAGATTCTGTTATGATGGCGGTACGACGATCGGCACTCCGAACGTGAGCTGGTCGGTCAAGAAAGCTGCCGGGTTGTCCAGATCGCTTCGAAAGAGGCTCGCGTTTGAGCACAATTTGCGACGGATCGTCGCGCGCGACCGGCCAATTGCCGGCAGCCTCCACGCGATTTCGCCACTTTCGACCAGTTTACTCAGGGTTCCCTTCTGCTAGATCAAAGTGCAGAGTTCAGCTCTCACTGGAATGATTGGCCCGTGCCGGACGCTAACAATCAGGATTCGGCCATTGCTTTCGGGCCATTCCGGCTGTTCGCAAAGACGCGGCTGCTCGAGAAGGACGGCGCCCCGGTTCACCTCGGCGGCCGCGCGCTCGACATTCTCGTCTTTCTCGCCGAGCGCGCCGGCGAGGTCGTGGACAAGCGTGAGTTGATCCGGCGGGTCTGGGCCGACGTGAACGTGGACGAAGGCAGCCTGCGCTTTCACATCACGACGCTGCGCAAGGCCTTGGGCGATCCGGGCGAAGGCTCCCGCTACGTCATCAACGTCCCCGGACGAGGTTATTGCTTCACGGCCGCGCTGCTCCGGGCCGCCCCTTCGGAGAGCCGAACCAGCCTGCCCGTTGCTGCGCCGCGCTCGCTGCCCTCGCCGCTCGCGAAGATGATCGGGCGGGACGATGCGGTCGAGAAAATTTCCGCCGAGCTGGCCTTGCATCGCTTCGTCACGATCGTCGGCCCCGGCGGGATCGGCAAGACCTCGGTCGCACTGGCCGTGGCGCATCGCGAGCTCCAGGCCTTCGACGGCCAGGTGTGTTTTGTCGATTTCGGCGCACTGAGGGAGACCCGGCTCGTTACGGGAACGATTGCGGCCGCGCTGGGTCTGACAGTCAATTCCGACGACCCGATGCCGGGGTTGCTGACGTTCCTGCGCAGCCGGCGGATGCTGCTGGTCTTCGACAGTTGCGAGCACATCCTCGACGATCTCGCCCCCCTGGCCGAGCGCATGGTCCGGGAAGCGGGCGAGCTGCATATTCTCGCCACCAGCCGCGAATCTTTCCGCGCCGAAGGTGAGCGTGTCCATCGGCTGTTTCCATTGGATTGCCCGCCACAGCGCGACGGGCTCGGCATCGCCGACATCCTTGCCTATCCTGCAACTCAGCTCTTCGTGGAACGCATCGCAGAGAGTCTGAGCGAATTCGAGCTCAGCGAAGAGGATGCGCCGCTCGTGGCCGATATCTGTCGTCGGCTGGACGGCATCGCGCTCGCGATCGAGCTCGCGGCCGGGCGTGTGAATGCCTATGGCATCGCCGGGACCGCCTCTCTGCTCGACAGCCGTTTCTCGCTGCTGTGGCGCGGGCGGCGCACCGCTGTGCCGCGGCACCACACCCTGAGTGCGGCGCTCGCCTGGAGCTATGATTTGCTGCCGGCAACCGAAAGCGCAACGCTGCGCGGATTGTCGGCATTCGTCGGGCCATTCACCCTGGAAGCCGCGCTTGCGGTCGCATCCTGTCAGGGCATTGGCGAGGCAGACGCCGCCGAGGCGATCTCCAATCTGCTTTCCAAATCGCTGATCGCGACCTCGCCTGCGGAGCGGCGGCTGCGCTATCGCCTGCTCGACACCACACGCGCCTTTGTCGCGGAGAAGCTCGTCGAGAACGGCGAAGCGGACCGCGTCGCACGCGCCCACGCCGAATATTTCCGCGACTTCCTGCGCGACATCGCCGTCAAATCCACAGGTATGCAGACGGCTGGCGGCTTTCTTCCCTATGCCGACCACCTGCCCAATGTCCGGGCCGCGCTGCACTGGAGCTTTTCGGACGGCGGGGACCGAACGATCGGCGTGGATCTGGCGGCGTCAGCGGCGCAATTCTTTCTCGAACTGACATTGCTGACGGAATGCTACCGCTGGACCCAGCAGGCGCTGGCGTCCCTCGACGCGAGCGCGGTGGACGGCCGCAATGAAATGATCTTGCAGGCGGCGCTCGGTGTCTCCGCGATGTTCACGCAGGGTAATACCGAAGCGGTCCGCTCGGCATTCACGCGCAGTCTCCAGCTTGCCCGGGAGCTCCAGGATTTGCACTGGCAGCTCTGGCTGCTGCGCGGATTACACATCTATCTCACCAGGGTCGGGGATTTTCACGGAGCGCTCGGAACCGGCGAACAGGGCGAGAGCGTCGCGCGGAAGCTGAACGATCCCGCCAGCACGCTGAACGTCGAATGGATGCTGGGCGTCGCCCATCATTTGATCGGCAACCAGGACAAGGCGGTGCAGCTCTGCGAGAGCGCGATGTTACATAATCCCGGCTCGCAGCGGCTGAATATCGGGCATCTCGGCTATGACGACCGCATCGTCGCACTGGTGGCGCTGGCGCGCGGGCTTTGGCTCACCGGCCGGCCCGATCGCGCGATCGAGGCGTCCAGATACACCATTCGCGAAGCCGAGCTGCTCGAGCAGCCGCTCACTCTCGGTATTTCCTTGATCTGGACCATCTACGTGTTCCTCTGGGTCGGCGATCTGGCCAATGCGGGAATCCTGATCGAGCGGTTGATCGATCATTCCGCGCGGCACTTCCTCGGGCCCTATCACGCGGTCGGCATCGGCCAGAAGGGTGAGCTGCTGCTTCGCCGCGGCGACGTCACCGCCGGCATCGAGCACCTCCGCCGTAGCCAGGCCACGCTGTACGCAACGCGACACCGGATCATGACGACGGTGTTTGCGACCGCGCTCGCGGAGGGACTCGTGGCGCAGAACCAAGCCGACGAAGCCTTGCAGACCATCAATGATGCCATCGCGGAGATCCCCGATCATGGCGAATCCTTCGACATGCCGGAGATGCTCAGGGTCAAGGGCGATATCCTCGCCCGGTCGGGCAATGCCGCGGAGGCCGAAAGCTGCTTCCGGGACTCGCTCGATCTGTCACACCGCCAATGCGCGCTCGGCTGGGAGCTGCGGGGGGCAATCAGTCTCGGACGGTTCTGGCGCCAGGCCGGAAAAGCCGGAGACGCACGCGCCCTGATCGCCCCTCTCGTCGCGCGGTACCAAGAGGGCCTCCAGACCCGTGATCTCGTCGCGGCCAGGGAGCTCCTTGCGGCGCTGAATTGAGTGTATCTTCAACGGGATACCGCAAGGATATCCGCTCGCAACTCCTAACAAATTCTAACACGCCAAGCCGCATCTGCCCCGCCATGGTGCTGGCACTTCACGGTGGATATGGCGGGACATGGCGCTTCTTGACGATGTAATTGATGCCAGCGGCGGAATGGCCCGCTGGAATAGCTTGAGCCGGTTCACGCTTCACCTCTCCGTCGCCGGAACGCTGTTCTCCAGCACCGGACATGCCAGCGAATTCAAGGACGTGACGGCGGAGGGCTCGACCCGCACGCAGTCGGTCCGCTTCACCGGCATCACCGGAGGCGAACACTCCGGCTCTTTTCAGCCTGACGCGATCACGATCGAAAGCCTCGAGGGTGAGATCCTCAGGACCTGGCCCAATCCGAGCCTTGCGTTCACCGAGACCGGTTCGCCCGCGCTCGCAGACGAACTGCATCTCGTGTTCTTCTGCGGCGTCGCGATCTGGAATTATCTGACCAATCCATTCCTGCTCGCTCATCCAGATGTCGTGGTGGAGGAACTGCCACCGTGGCAGGAGAACAACGAGTCATGGCGGCGGCTGCGGGCGCAGTTCCCGCCGGGCCTGATCACGCTCGCGCCCGAGCAGATCTTCTATTTCGACGACAACGCGTTGCAACGGCGGACCGACCACGATCTGTTCGGCATGAAAGTCGCGCATTACTCCTGGGCCCATGACAGCTTCGGCGGCATCGTGGTGCCGACGCTCCGACGCGCGCAGACGCTGCGGCCCGACGGAACCGTGGTCGCCAAGCCCGTGCTGATGGACGTCGAGATCTTTGACGCCGTCTTCGAGTAGCGGCACGCGCGAGAAATTGGCTTCGACTTCATCAGGCCGTCGGCTCGTTCAGCATGCGCCGTGCCGCAATGAGATCGGCGGTCTCGAATCCTTCCGAGAACCGGGCATAGGTTTGAGTGAGCTGTTCCAGCGGATTCTTCCCACGATGCCGGATTCGAAGCCGTGCCAGCGACATCTCGGCTCGCAGCCGCCAGGATAACGCGCCCTGCTGTTCGGCGAGCGAGATCGAGGCGACAATATCCGCCTCGGCCGCGTCGAGATTGCCGCCATGGGCCTCCAACTCTCCCCGCAGACGGAGCAGCTCGGGCATGTCGAACGCGCCGCCTTCCCGCTCGACCCGCAGAATGGTTTCGTGAAGAACCTGAATGCCTTCCGTCAATTGTCCCAAGCTGACCAGGCCCCGAGACAGATCCGCGGCGAACGCCGAGGCATAGAGTTCGTAGCGGTCGGCATGCAGGCGTGGAAGCGCACTCCGCATCAGGTCGACGCCGCCGGCCGCCTCGCCCCGAGCGATCATGCTCTGCGCCCGAAAACCCGCAGCGACGGCTTCGTAAGGCACGAGCCCGTGCATGCTCGCATGCGCGGTCAGACGACCGGTCATGGCCTCGACCGACGACCAGTCGCCGAGCCAGCCGAATACCGAAGCGGACCAGCATAATGCTATACAATGCATGACCACGTCATGCGGCGCCGAAGCGCCGACCAGCGGCCGGATGCATTCGAGCGCACGATCGGGAAAGCCGCGCAGCCATAGCACGCGCGCGAGCGGAATTTGCGGTGTGCGTGAATAGGCGAAATGCCCGGGTTGGGTGCCGCGGAGCGCAGCGTCGTCTCGCAGGCCCTGGTCGAGATGAGCCTGCGCCGCGGCCTGGTCTCCGGCGAGGTGATATGACACGCCGAGCAGCGCTTTGCTCCCGGCGATGCCCGCGGTATCGCCGATGACGCCGGCAATCCGCTCGGCGTGAAGCGCAGTCGGCACCAGATGCCGATAGCGACCGGTCCGGCGGTAGAACATGTTGAGCCGGGACAACAGCCTGAATGTGTTGGCGTGATCGGAAAGCGCTTCCGCTATTTCCAGCCCGCGCCTGAGCGCCGCTTCCGCCTGCTCGCTGTTACGCTCGGTGAACATCAAGGCGTGACCGAGCGTCGACTGAAGTTCGAGCTCCCATGCGCCGCCCCGGTCGGCCTCGTCGAGCATTGCGAGGGCGCGATCGGACCAGATGCGGGCCTCGTTCAGCAAATTGAGTTCGACGAACAGCCTTGTGCAGCTGCCGGCGAGCGGCACGCGCAAGCCGGCGCCCTCGTCGTTGGCATAAGCCCATTGCAGCGCAGCACGGGCATCGGCGAGCAGGCTCGCACGTTCCTGCAAACGTGACGCATGATCGCTGCCCTCCTTATCCTTCATGCCCGCCTCGAGCGTGCATTGAACATAGAGAGCATGACGGCGCGCGATCCCGGCCAACTGTCCGCCGTCGGCCAGTTTCTGCAGGGCATAGGCACGCGTTGCGTCGAGCAGACGATAGCGCCGTGATGCGCCGTCCGGCTGGACGGACACCAGCGACTTCACCACGAGTTGCTCCAGGGCCTCGACGACGCGGTCCTCCGGCATCTCCGCCCCGGCCGCGACCGCTATCACGCCCTTCAAACTGAAGTGACCTGCGAAGACGCCAAGGCGCTGAAACACGACCCGCTCGCCCTCGCCGATCAGACCGAAACTCCAGTCGAGCGTAGCGCCGAGCGTCTGCTGCCGCGGCGGCGCCGTTCGCCGCCCGCGCCATTCGAGCTGCAGCCGATTGTCGAGCAGCGCCGCCATCTCGCGCAGTCCATACAGACCGACACGCGCGGCAGCCAGCTCGATCGCCAGCGCGATGCCGTCGAGCTTGCCGCAAATCCGGGCCAGGACTTCGGCATCCTCGTCGGTGATGTCGTCGCGATGCCCGGCCGCGACGGCGCGATCGACGAACAGGCGCACAGCGGGATAAGCCAGCACCTCGCCGGCGCTGAGGCGGGTGCCCTGCGGCGGACCAGGGAGCGAAACGAGCTCGAAAATCTGCTCGCCTTCCACCAGCAGCGACTCGCGGCTGGTTGCGAGGATGACGATGCCGGGCGCCTCCCGGTAGATGTTTTCTGCAAGACGCGCGACCTCCTCGATGACGTGCTCGCAGCTGTCGAGCACGAGAAGAAGCCGCCGGCCGCGGAGGAAATTGACGATGCTGGCCGAGGGATCATCGTGGTGCACGACGAGGCCCAACGCGGCGGCAACCGTGCTCGCGACCAGGGCCGCGTCCTTGAGCGGACCGAATTCGAGGAAATGGACGTTGCCGTCGAAGCTATCGCACATCTCGTGCGCGAGCGCGGTCGCAACGGTGGTCTTTCCGATGCCGCCCGGCCCTCGCAGCGTGACGAAGCGATTGCGGAGCAAGCGCGCTGCCAACTCGGCCACGGCGTCCTCTCGCCCGACCATTCGGTCCAATCGGCGCGGTAGCGACGGTGGCGGCGCGGCCCTTTCAGGCACACGCGACGCCGGTGTAGCCGCCTCCGCGCGCCCGCCACGCCGCACGGGCGCGACAAAGCAATAGCCCCGGCCCGGGATGTTGGTGATGTAGCGGGCACCATCCTTTCCGTCGCCGAGCACCTTGCGCAGCTCCGCGACATGGACGCGCAGGCTGACCTCCTCGACGGAAAGTCCGGACCACGCATAGCCGAGAATTTCGTTCTTCGGGACCACTTCGCCGGCGCGACTGACCAGCAGGCGCAAAATATCCATGGCCCGGCTGCCGAGCCTGACCGGCAAGCCATCCTTCTCCAGCAGCCGCGACCGAAGCGAAAATGGCCCGAACGCCACGGTATCGAAATCGAGCATCGTCGCGGCCTCGCTGCCGCGGGGCCCGTGTCCCGCCGAGAGCTCGGTCACTTCTGACTCATCCTGACAGCTGCTCCATGGAAATGCGGCGTGACTATACCCGGCACTGGTGCGAGGTCCAGCGAGGGCACCGCAGAGAACTCACACCGCCGCATCGCTCTCCACCGGACGTTCTGCGCTCTCCCGAGTCGGGGCGGAGATGCGCAAATATCTGATAAAATTTGAAAAAAAGACGTTTCCTGAGACGGGATGTCGCACCTGATGCGGTCCCACAAAAACTAACACATCCTAATCACCACTAACGAGCTTGCAGCGCAGCTCACCCCTATCCTCTCACCATGGAAACGTGGGGCTTTGCGCGTTTGCTGGTCGCAAACAGCGGAGAAAGCCCGGAGAGGACGAACGATGTTGACCAATTTGCAGGCGGCCGATGCCTGGATTGAATTTCCGGGCGGCTCGGGGGATTGCGAGATCCCCCAGGCAACACAGGGGATCATTCGAGAGCGGCAATGGCGTCAGATCGATCCGCGCGCGGGGGCGGCCGCTGAGGACATCGCGATCTCGCGATGGGAGGACCCGCGGAGCACCTCGTCGCACCAAGCGACGACGCTTGAGGATCGCTATTTCGTCGGCGTCGCCCTGAAGACCACGCGGGCGAAACTGACCCGGGATCGCCAAGTCATTTTCGACGGGGCCATGCCCGCGGGCACACTGTATCTCACCGCACCGTCGAAGCCCCTTGCCGTGCAATTCCAGTCGCCATGCGCCTTCTTGCACATTTACATTTCCGCGGATCAATTTCCGGCACAATTTTCCGGGACCGAGGGATTGAATGATCTCGTGTTGTTGCGCGATCCGCTCGCAGCCGAGCTTGCCAAGGCGCTGATCGAACTTGGCGACGCCGCGGACCACGAGTTTACGCGCTGCATCGGTCAAACCCTTGCGATGCATCTGGCGCGCCTGGAATTGCCACGCGCCAAGGTCAATGCCTTGCCGAAATGGCGGCTGCGGCGCGTCGAGCAATATGTCGCCGATCATTTCCACCGCTGCATCAGCCTGTCCGAACTCGCCAACGTCGCCGGCCTGTCCAGAATGCACTTTGCGGCGCAGTTCCGCGTCGCGACCGGTTACCGGCCCCGCGAATATCTTCTCAATCACCGGATCGAGCACGCCAAGATGCTGCTGGCAACCACCGACCGGCCATTGGCGGAGATCGCGCTTGCGGTCGGCTTCAGCACGCAGGCGCATTTTTCGACCGTGTTCAAGCGCATCAGCGATCAATCCCCGGCACGCTGGCGCCTCGCCAGCAAGGCCGAACGGCGAGAGATGCAAGCATTCCCGCCGCGTCGTCCTTCTACGGAGAGAGACTGGATCAGCGCAGCCGCGTGAACATTCGCTCGCGCCCTCATCCTCCCGGGCCTGCGAGCCACTCGGGGCCGTCCCTGCACCCACACAGGGCGGCCCCTTTTTTTCTACACCGAATCGAAAGCCCGGATCGGCGGCAGATTGCCGGTGAACTTCTCGACCTCGACTGTCGTGAGCTGGCCGGTGCAGCCCTGCGCAAAGGACGAGGTGCCGACGTCGCGGGTGAGTACGTTCGGATTGCCGTGCACGCAGAGCGGCGCGTCGTCTTCGGGGTCCATCGGGTCGTACCAGGCGCCGGTCGGCAGCTGGACCACGCCGGGCGCGATGCCGTCGGTGACGTGAACCGCGGCGAGACAGGCGCCGCGCGCGTTGAACAGCCGGATAATATCGCCGTGCTTGATGCCGCGCGCGTCAGCGTCCCCAGGGTTCATGCGCGCGACCTCGCGGCCGCGATGTTTGCTTTGAAGCGAATGACCACCGAAATCGAGCTGGCTATGCAGACGCGTCACCGGCTGGTTGGCGACTAGGAAGCACGGAGCCCCCGGCTTCGGCATGTCGGACTTCTCCAGCCAGACCGGATGGCCCGGGCAATCCGCATCGCCATGACCCGCGATTTTGGCGGAGAATATTTCGATGCGACCGCTCGGCGTCGGCAAAGCGTGATTGACGGGATCGTCGCGGAAGCGGCGCAGCCGGCCGCCATCGTCGGGCTGTTGCGGCACCACCAGGCTGCCGCGCTGCCAGAACTCCTCGAAACTCGGCGCCTTCAGGCCGCGCGCTTCGAGCGAGGCGCGGGTCGGCTCATAAAGATGCTCCAGCCACTGCCGTGACGTCCGCCCCTCGGTAAAGGGTTCGCGCGCGCCGAGACGGTCGGCGAGATCGGCAAAGATCTCGTAGTCGTCGCGCGCAAGGCCGAACGGCTCGGCAATCCGGTGCATGGCGACCATCAGGGGATCGTTGCTGGAATAGCCGATGTCTTCGCGCTCGAGCGTCATCGTCGAGGGCAGGACGATGTCGGCGTGCCGGGCCGTGGCAGTCCATGCGAGTTCGTGCACGACCAGCGTGTCGACTTTCGCAAACGCCTTGCGCAAGCGATTGATGTCCTGGTGGTGATGGAAGGGATTGCCGCCGGCCCAGTAGACGAGGCGGATATCCGGATAGGTGCGCGTCTCGCCGTTGTAGCGATAGGTACTGCCGGAATTGAGCAGCATGTCGGCGATGCGCGCCACCGGAATGAAATCGCGGACAGCGTTGCGGCCCTGCCCCAGTGTCGGCCCCGGCACGTCGTTGACGCGGCGGCCGTAATAGCCGATCGCCCCCAACGAATAGGCGTAGCCGCCGCCGGAGAGACCGATCTGGCCGAGCACTGCCGCCAGCACCATGCCCATCCACACCGGCTGCTCGCCATGCTCGGCGCGCTGGAGCGAATGAGAGACGGTGATGAGCGCACGCTTGCCGGCGAGGCGGCGCGCCAGCTTGCGAATTGTGTCAGTGTCGACGCCGCAGATCGCGGCGGCCCATTCGGCGTGCTTGGGTTGGCCGTCGCTCTCGCCGGTGAGATAGCGCAGGAAGACGGGCCATCCCTCGGTGTAGCGATCAAGGAAGGCCTGGTCGTGCAGGCTTTCCGCGACCAGTGTATGAACGATGCCGAGCATCAGCGCGGTGTCGGTGCCGGGCACGCATGTCATCCATTCGGCGCCGGACTCGACGGGCAGGTCTTCGCGCAACGGGCTGACCAGGATGAACTCGCAGCCGCGGCGGCGCGCAGCTTCCATCGCGCCGCGCTCGACATGCTTGCTGATCGAGCCGCCTGCGACCATCGAGTTCTTCAGCGCCATGCCGCCGAACGCCAACACGATGTCGGTATCAGCCGCGATCTGCTCCCAGGTAACGTTGCGCTTGGTGATGTCCTCGTAGCCGCAGAGGATCTGCGGCAGCAGCACCGAGGACGCGCCGGAGGAATAGGAGTTCACCGAGCGCACATAGCCGCCCAAGGCGATGTTGAGGAAGCGATGCACCTGGCTCTGGGCGTGGTGGAAGCGGCCGGCACTCGACCAGCCATAGGAGCCGCCGAACACCGCGCCGGGGCCGCGCGTGTCACGGATGCGTGCCAGCTCGTCGCCGAGCAGATCGAGCGCCTTCTCCCAGCTGACGGAGACGAATTCGTCGCGGCCGCGGCGATCGTCCGGACCGGGACCGCGTTCGAGCCAGCCGCGGCGGATCGCAGGTTGGGTGATGCGCGCCTGATGGCGCAGCGCGCCGGGAAAATTGCCGATGATGCCGTTCGGATCGGGATCGCCCGCATACGCCCTGACCTCGAGCCCGGCCTCGCCTTGACGTGCCGAGAACACGCCCCAATGCGAGGTGTGCGGCTTGAAGCCGTCGGACAGGTCGAGGCCGGGGTCGGGGAAGCCAATCGTATCGTCCATCGTCGCATTCCTTGTTCCGGTCGCGGCACTGTCCCGGCCGCACCGATGTCATCCGGATAGCAGTATAGCGATCCGCTCTTCGATGTCGTCGGGTCAGGGCCGGCGAAAATGCCGGGCGCTCGTGCAAGGACAGACTGGCGAACATTCGCAGGGACGACGGGCAGCGATTTTTCGACCAATTTGTGCTTTTATTTTCAACGGTTTAGTCGGCTGCATTCCGAGCCGCACGGTCGGTCTTCCGGCAAGACTTGGCGCGAGATCTCTTGCGACGACACTGACATTGAGATGTGCGATATGCCGTCCGTCACACAGCAACATCGGTCCCATCATGATCAAGCGCGTCTTGCCCTACGAAGGTCTGCTCCACGAAGTGGTCGAGCATCATGGCGTGCTTTACATCGGTGGCATCGTCCCCGAGGACACGAGCCTCGACATGTCGGGCCAGGCAAACGACGTCCTGGGGCAGTTGGCGCAGCTGCTCAAGACCCTCGGATCCGATCTGGCCAACGTCTTGCAAGTGACCATCTACATGACCAGCCTCAAGGAAAAGGCAGAGTTCAATGCGGCCTGGAAGGCGCATTTTGCAGAGGCTCATCTGCCGGCGCGCGCCGCAATCGGCGTGGCCGACCTCGGTCCCGGCGTCAAACTCGAGATCACGGCCATCGCCGCTCGAGGATCATCAAGTCTAGATGCGTGAACTGGTGCGGTTGAGGCAAGTCGAATCAGGAGGCGGCCGCTTGGTACAGGCACTCGCGTAGCCAGGCATGAGCTCCGTCCTCCTGATTGCGCGGATGCCACAGCGCGACGATGCGCGCTGGCGGCAGATCGAGCGGCGGCGGCGTGAGATCGAGCTCGTGGGAAAATCGCATCAGAAAGCGTCGCGGCAGGGTGCAGATACAGTCGCTGTGCGCAAGGATGACCGGCGCCAGCGCATAGGTTTGAATCGAGACGGCGACGCGTCGGGAACGGCCCAGCGCAGCCAGCGCGTCGTCGACGAGGCCCGAGAAGCCGCCGCCGTCGGCAGAGATCAGCAGATGATCGAGCGCACAAAAGCGATCGAGATCGAGCGCGCCGTCGCCGCGGGGATGCCCCTTGCGCTGGGCGGACAGGAAGCTGTCTTCGAAAAGCGGGCGCTGCATCAGATCGCCGTGTGCCCCGTCAGCCCCCGTCACCAGAATGTCGATCTCGCCCCGTTCAAGCCGATCGACGACGTCGCGCGTTGGATGAACGAAGGCCAGCCGCGCCCGTGCGGCCGTGGAGGTCAACCGCGCGACGAATCCGGGCGCCAGCGTCACGGCTGGATTCTCATGGATGGCAACGACAAAGGTGCGCTGGCTGCGGACCGGGTCGAACACGGTCGGCCCCTCGACCATGCGACGGAGCTTGCCGAGCACGTCCGCCAGCTCCGCCTGCAGCTCCACCGCTCTTGTCGTCGGCACCACGCCGCGGCCCGCCGCCGCGGGCACGAACAAGGGGTCGGCAAAGACCTGTCGCAGCCGGTTCAATCGAGCCGATAGCGCCGGCTGGCCGATGTTCAGGCGCGACGCCGCGCGCGTGACGTTCCGCTCGCGCAGCAAAGCCTCCAGGGCGAGCAATAGGCCAAGGTCGATCTCGGCGAGATCGGTGTCGTCGGCCAGCCGACCTGGACCGTGTTCCGCATCCGGCATCGGTCCTCCTCCGTTCAAGGCACATGATCGCGGCCGGACGAGCCGCGATGAGAGAGGTAAAGCCAAAATGGCGATCTGAGAAGCCACGCTGATGGCCTTTCGATATCGACGGGGTCGATGGGACCTATCGAGCCCACCGCCCTCCCGGCGGCGTGGCGCGCTTCGTACTTCCCGGTCATCGCGGCGCTGGCAATCAGGCCGGCTCAGCCACGACCTGGAGTGGAGGACCTTGATGACGCAAGCGACGAAAACCTATCGCGTTGGCGATGCAACCGTCACGCGGATCGATGAGTTGCGGCTCGCCGCATTCAAGTTCGACGCCCTCTATCCTGACGCCGAGCCGGATGCGCTGGCGCGTCATCGCGACCGGCTCGAGGCGGGCTCGTTCGATCCTGCGACCGGCACCTTTATTCAGAGCATCCACAGCTGGCTGGTCAAAACCCCGCACCACACGATCCTGATCGACACGGCGACCGGCAACGACAAGCACCGGCCCGACATCCCGCCGCTGCATTGTCTGAACGAGCCCTTCCTGGCGCGGCTGGCCGCGGCGGGCGTCGCCCCGGAACAGGTTGACTACGTTCTGCTCACGCATGTCCATGCTGACCACGTCGGCTGGAACACGCGCCTGGTCGACGGCCGCTGGATTCCGACGTTCCCGAATGCGACCTACGTCTTCTCCGGGATCGAGCAGGCCTACGGCGAGAGCCTCGCGGCGGGCACCGAGCCCACAGGGGCAGCCCGCCCGGACCCGGCGCTTGGCCCGGTGGCGCGCAAGCCGGCCGACCGCGTCTATGACGACAGCGTGCGGCCCGTGATCGAGGCCGGCCTTGCCAAGCTCATCTCCGTAAATGGCGAGGAGGTCCTGGACGGCGTCTCCTTCATTCCGACGCCCGGCCACAGTATCGATCACGCGTCGATCCGTCTCGTATCCCGCGGCCAGCAGGCGCTTTTTGCCGGCGACGTGATGCACCATCCGCTGCAGGTGTATGAGCCTTCGCTCAATTCCTGCTTCTGCGAATTCCCTGAGGCCTCCTTGCGCTCGCGCGCCAGCGTCCTGGAGGACGCAGCCGAGCGTGGCGCAACCGTCTTCACCACTCATTTCGCACAATCGTCCGTCGGACGCATCGACCGTCGCGGCGATCGCTTCGCCTGGCAATTCCTCTAATCAAGGAGACCGATCATGGACCAGCAAACTTACGCGCGGGCAGAGAGGCCCGACATCGTGGTCGAGGATCTCATGATCCCGAGCGACACGGCCGGCATCTCGCTTCACTTGCGCAACAAGCGACACGCGGCGCTCACGACGTTTTCCGCAGAGCGAACCATCCTGATGATGCATGGCGCGACCTATTCGTCGGAAAGTCTGTTCGACGCGCCGCTCGGCGGCATCTCCTTCATGGATTATCTCGCCGGGCATGGCTACGACGTCTTTGCACTCGACGTGCGCGGCTATGGCGGATCGACGCGTCCGCCCCAAATGGACGTGGCGCCCGAGGACTCAGAGCCGTTTGTGCGCACCGAGGTGGGCGTGCGCGATCTCGCCAGCGCAGTTCAATATATCCTGAAGCAGCGCAACATCATGCAGCTCAATCTGGTCGCGATGTCCTGGGGCGGATCTGTGGCCGGCGCTTACACGGCGGGCAATAACGACAAGATCGTAAAGCTCGCGCTGGTCGCGCCACTGTGGTTGCTGAAGGGCCCGGCTCCGATCGATGCGGGCGGCCGCCTCGGGGCCTATCGCAACGTCCCTGTTCTGGACTTCAGGGAGCGCTGGCTTTCGGCCGCACCGGAAGCAGCGCGACCAAGTCTAATTCCAGTAGGCGGCTTCGAACTCTGGGCGAACATCTCGCTCGCGACAGACCCGCAGGCCAGCGCAGGAGCTCGTCCGCTCATGCGTGCCGTGAACGGCCCGATTCTGGACATCCGCGAATACTGGGCCGCCGGCAAGGCCCTTTACGACGCCAGCGCCATTCGTGTGCCGGTGCTTCTGGTCCACGCCGAATGGGACCGGGACGTGCCCATCAGCTCGGCGCAGGATTTCTTCCTCTCACTGAAACACGCGCGATATCGGCGATGGGTCGAGATCGGCGAAGGCACGCACATGGTTCTGCTGGAGAAGAACCGGTTGCAGGCGTTCGACGCGATCAACCAGTTTCTCTCGGAACAGTATGAGCATGACTAGCGCGATCTCCGCGGATCCCGCCGCGAGAACACAGATGCTTCGCCTGAGCGCGCCTCGCGCTTCCGGTTCCCGAATCGTCCGATCCCTGAGGACGATCGCATGCGCCGTCTACTGTTCCGGAACCGTTTGACCGATGGTCCCTCCCACTTCTGGGCGCATGCTGGGCAGACAAACATGACCTGCATGGAGTGAAACTATCAAAGTTTAATGCGCTCTATCGTTCTCATCGATCAGATTGGAGACGGGTTCTGAGTTGTTAGGCGACCAATGCAGGCAGGATTTGCGTTCTCCAAGCTCGCCGACCGGTTGGCGAGCCTCACTCCCGTAACGGCCGACGATCTCCACCTGCTCGCGGACATGGCAAGCACAATCGCGCATCTCGGTTCGCGTCAGGCCGTTTTGCGGCATGGCGATGATGCCACTCAGTGCTGTCTGCTCCTTCAGGGATACCTGTCGTGGCAGGATGCAGAGAGTGCAGACGGGCAGATCACGTCAATCCATGTTCCCGGAGACATCGCCGATCTACACACGCTTTATCGTCCTCGCGTTGACGGCAACCTGATCGCACTTGGCCCCGCCATCGTCGCTCTCGTGCCACACCGTTTCTTCCACGATTTGTCGGCGCGTTCGCCCGCTATGGCTCGCGCATTGCTGCTGATGCTGCTCACCAGCCACGCCATTCAGCGCAACTGGACAGTGAACCTGGGTAGCCGTGATGCATTGACACGCGTGGCGCATCTGCTGTGCGAGATCACTACCCGCCTGCAAAGCGTCGGCTTGGCGAGAGATCTCAGGCTGCCGTCACCCTTTACCCAATCGGACCTTGCGGCAGCATGCAGCATCTCCCCAGTCCACGCCAACCGCACGATTCAGGAACTGCGACGATGCAACCTCCTGCAATGGCAGGGTAAGACGGTAATGATCACGGACTGGCCGGGCCTCGTACGGCTCGCAAGATTCGATCCGACTTACCTGGGCATTCCGTCCAGCCGCGACGATGCGTCGTCCTCGCGTCTCAGGCCACTTACGGCCGACCTTGCGCTGGCTTGAGCCCGTTTCGGACGACACCTTGGCGGATTGCGGAGCGTGCAATCAGGGCCTCCCGCACCTCTCCAAGGACGCTATCCCAATTGCCTGATGTCCTCTGATGAAACAGCCGCAGGCTCGGATACCAAAGGGAATGGGACTCGGATGACGGCCAGCGCCAGTCGCAATCCGCATGCAACAAGACCCACGCGTCACAGCCGAGTGCTCCCGCGAGATGAGCCACCATGGTGTCGACGCAAATGAGCAGATCGAGCCGCTGGAGGAGATGACCGAGAACCGTAGTGTCGGGCGTACTGACGTCCTTCGCGCCGATCTCGGCCAGTTCGCGCGTCCGGGCCCCGCGTTGCAGTGAGCAGAGCGTCACGCCGGGAACGGCAAGTTGCCTTAGTAGGGACGGCGGGATGGTCCTTCGCTTGTCCCAGTTGCCGACTTCCCAAACCAGGCCGATGGCAAGACTTTGTGGCAGTGGTAGCTCGACCATCGGCGGCAGCGAAACGTAAGGTGCGCGCATTTCGACGTGCTCCCGCCTCGCCCTTATGGCATGCGGCACCTCCATAATCTCGATATCGACCTCGAAGTCGACGTCAGGTGCACCGTCGTGGAGCGCAAAGGCCCGATCGACGCCGGCCGCTCGCTCAACCAGCGGCCGAAGCTCGCTCTGGCACCAGACCGTGACGCGGCGCGCGACGCCACGAAGCGGCCGCATGAAGCGCAGGAACTGGATGGTGTCGCCGAGCCCGTGGTAACAGCGGACCAGTACATCCTTGCCCCTCAGCTCCTCGCCGCGCCAGATGCGCTGGAGGTGACGAGGCCCGGTATGCTTGGGTGGATACGCAAGCATTGCCAGATCGCGGTCGCTGATCGCCCAGGCGCGTTCGAACTCGCCTGCCCGCATCGCCTCCGTCCAGCTGCCCGACACGTGGTGATCCAACTAGCGCCGCACGAATTTGTGAAAGCGGCTCGGCTTTCCGTCCTTGGTGCGGTCCTGGTGAAGGAACGCAATGCCGGCCTCGTCGAACTTGGCGAAGAATTCGTCCCAGCTGATCCGGTCGAGCCCTTCGTCGGGCGGATCGAAATCGATGCGCAGGATGCCGGCGTGTCCGTCCTCCTCGGTAGCCTTGACCGTCGCGGGCTTTCCGCCGCGCTCCTCCGCCCATTTCCGGATCACGTCATGGCTGGTGGTCTGCTGGGCTTCGCTGGTTTGTGATTTGGATGACATGTGACACCTCGATTTCTGACAAAGAGCAAGCGACGGTTAGGTCGTCGCGTCAGACTGTTTCGCCGTGAACGCCGGACGCGAGGATTTGTTCTTTTGCAGGCTGGACTCTCTCAAAGCATCATCTTCTTCATCTTCATCATGGAAGCGTTTCGTTCCCGCCAACCTGCCCGGGATTCTATCCCAGGTTAAGCGCGCGCAATTTTTTCGGCCGAAATCCGACGTGAGGTGGACATAGTGTCGTGACTTCAGGAACGAACATACGTTCCTCACGTTCGCCGACGTACTTACGTCAACACTGCAAGTCTTCAACACTGCATGCCTCAACGCTGCACGTCTTCCGGAGGGCCTCGATCCATGCATTCTCGTCTTCAGGACAGGCGGCGTGTGCGCGTCGGCATCGTCGGTGTCGGCAATTGTGCGAGCTCCTTCGTTCAGGGGCTGTCCTATTACCGGGACGCCAAATCGAATGAGCCGGTGCCTGGGCTGATGAACGCCGATCTCGGCGGCTACCACATCAGCGACATTCAGGTCGCGTCGGCCTTCGACGTCCATGCTGGCAAGGTCGGACGCGACGTGGCCGAGGCGATCTTCGCAGCGCCGAACAATACGCACCGCTTCTCCGACGTCGCACCCACCGGCGTCATGGTCCAACGCGGCCCGGTCATAGACGGCGTCGGCCACTATCTCAAGGACGACGTCCCGATCGCGGATGTCCCGGAAGCCGACGTCTCCGAAGTGCTCGCGACATCGCGCACGGACGTGCTTGTGTCCTACCTTCCCGTGGGCTCGCAGCGCGCGAGCGAATTTTACGCCGCGCGCGCGATCGAGGCCGGCTGCGGCTACGTCAATTGCATCCCGGTCTTCATTGCCTCAAATCCCGACTGGCGGCGGCGTTTCGAGGATGCAGGCCTGCCGATCGTCGGCGACGACATCAAAAGCCAGGTCGGCGCCACCATTCTGCACCGTGTGCTCGCCAATCTCTTCCGCGAACGCGGCGTGCGGCTGGACAGAACCTACCAGCTCAATGTCGGCGGCAACACCGATTTCAAGAACATGCTCGAGCGCGAGCGGCTGACATCAAAGAAGATCTCCAAAACCCAGGCCGTGACCAGCCAGTTCGACGTGCCCATGGATGCCGACAATATCCATGTCGGCCCGAGCGACCATGTGCCGTGGCTGACCGACCGCAAGCTGGCCTTTATCCGCCTGGAGGGCACGACGTTCGGCGGTGTTCCCTTGAGCGCGGAAGTCAAGCTCGAGGTCTGGGACTCCCCGAACTCGGCGGGCGTCGTGATCGATGCGGTCCGCTGCGCCAAGCTTGCCATGGACCGCGGGCAGGCCGGCGCGCTGACGGGCCCCTCGAGCTATTTCATGAAGTCGCCGCCTCAGCAGTTCACCGACGAGGAAGCCGGACGGCGAACGCGCGCCTTCATCGACGACAAGGCGTACACCTGATGGCGAAGATCATTCATCTGATCCGCCATGGGCATCATGCCCTGCTCGGCCGCACGCTCTGTGGCCGGATGAAGGGCGTAGAGCTCGATGATCTCGGCTGCGAGGAAGTTGCGCGATGCGCCGATACCTTCACGCCGCCGAGCATGGTTCAGTCGAGCCCGCAGCGGCGCTGCATGCAGTCGGCCTGCATCCTCGCGGCGCGCTTCGGCTTGCCGGTCGAGATCGTGCCGGCACTCGACGAGCTCGACTACGGCGAATGGACCGGATTGTCGTTCGAGGCGCTCGCCCGAGACCCTCGATGGTCGCGCTGGAACGAACAACGCGGAACGAACCGTCCGCCGGGCGGCGAAAGCATGCGGTCGCTCCAGAAGCGCGTCGTCGCCCATCTGGAGCAGCTGCGCAATGATCATGGTAGCGGCACCGTCGTCGTCGCCGTCAGCCATGCAGAACCGATCCGCGCGGCCCTGCTGCATTATTCCCGGAAAGAGCTCGACGACTTCCTCTCGATCGAGATCGACCCCGGCAGCGTCAGCACCCTCAGCGCGGACAATCGCGGACTCAAGATCACTGGGATCAATCAGCGGGTGCCAGCGTGAAGATCGTCATTTTTGGCCTGACAATTTCCTCGTCCTGGGGCAACGGTCACGCCACCTTGTGGCGGGGGCTTTGCAAGCATCTCGCGCGAGCCGGACACAGCGTCGTCTTTTTCGAGCGCGACGTGCCCTATTACGCCGGCGCGCGGGATTTGCACGAACTGCCCGGTGGGCAATTGCGACTGTTTTCGAGCTGGGACGATGTGCTTCCTTTGGCGCGCAGCGACATTCGTGATGCGGATGTCGCGATCGTGACCTCCTATTGTCCCGATGCGATCGCCGCGACGGAGCTCGTCCTGTCCGAGGATCGTGCGGTGCCCGTGTTCTACGATCTCGATACACCGGTCACGCTGGCGAAGCTCATGGCTGGCGAGGCCGTTCCCTATATCGGGCCGCGCGGCCTGCGGGATTTCGCACTGGTGCTGAGCTTCACCGGCGGTTCCCGCATCTGCAACGAATTTCGCGACAGGCTCGGCGCTTGCAATGTCCGCCCGCTCTACGGCCATGTCGATACGGACATCCATCGGCCAGTGCCGTCGCAGCCGCATTACCGTGCGGATCTGTCCTATCTCGGCACATATTCGCAGGATCGCCAGCGCGCGCTCGAGGCTCTGTTCGTCGAACCCGCACGCAGCAGGCAGGATCGGCGCTTCCTGATCGGGGGTGCACAGTACCCGGAAGATTTTCCCTGGTCGCCAAACATCTACTTCGTGCAGCACCTGCCGCCGTCTGAGCACGCGTCGTTCTTTGCGTCGTCCCGGCTGACACTTAACGTCACGCGCCGGGCCATGGCGGAGATGGGCTGGTGCCCCTCCGGCCGCCTGTTCGAAGCCGCTGCCTGCAAGGCCCCGCTGCTCAGCGACGACTGGCCGGGACTCGATGAATTCTTTGTACCCGGGCAGGAGATCCTGATCGCACGCGATGCGAAGGACACGCTTGCCGCGTTGACGATGGCCGACGCCGAGCTTCAGCACATCGCCGGGCGCGCATATGAACGGACCATGGATCAGCACACATCCGACAAGCGCGCAGCCGAACTGATTTCGCTGCTCGAGCAGACGGCATCCCTCGGCGCACGCCGACAGCAACCCGAGGAGGCCTGATCATGTGGGGCATCGTTCCGGCCGCGGGCCGCGGCAGCCGCATCCAGCCGCTCGCCTTCTCCAAGGAGTTGCTTCCGGTCGGAAGCCAACGGGACGACGGCATCGATCGTCCGTGCGCCGTCTCCGAATATCTGCTGGAGCGGCTGATCCTTGGGGGGGCCGACAAGATCTGCTTCGTGATCTCCCCCGGCAAATCGGACATCCTCGAATATTTCGGTGATCATTATGGCAGCGCCCAGCTCGCCTATGTCGTGCAGCCCGATGCGTCGGGGCTGTGCGATGCCGTGTTCAGGGCGGGCACGGTCGTTGGCCACGACGAAGACATCCTGGTCGGACTTCCGGATACCGTGTGGTTCCCAAAGGCGGCCCTGCAGGCGTTGCCGGCCGCTGACCTGTCGTTTCTGCTGTTTCCGGTCGAACACCCTGAGTTCTTCGATGCCGTCGTGCTCGACGGCGATCGCGTCACGGAGATCCAGGTCAAGCAGCCGGATGCGGCGTCGAAATGGATATGGGGCGCCTTCAAGATGTCCGGCAACGGGTTTCGCGAGCTCCAGTCGCTGTGGACGAAGCGCGAGCGCCGGGATGAATATTTCGGGACGCTCGTCAATGCCTACATCGCGGCCGGCGGCCAGGGTCTCGGCGTCAAGGCTGGCGAATCCTATGTCGACGTCGGCACCATCGACGGCTATCGGACGGCAATGGCGTTGCTCGCGGAAAGCTCCGCCGGGAACGGACGCTCTCGACTGCTGGCCGGCGGTTCGCCGGAGGCAGCCCGCCCGGCCCAGGCAATGAACAATGGAGTGACCGCATGAGCAGAGGTGCCCTCTCCCGCGAGGAAATCCGCCAGCGCGTCGATGCGCTCGGACCATGGTTTCACAATCTGGACCTGAACGGCGTGCCGACCGCGCCTTCACACTTTCTCGGCGACTATCCCAACGTGAAATGGCGCCGCTTTTCCGGGATCATCCCGGACCGCCTCGAAGGCAAGACCGTGCTCGATATCGGCTGCAATGCCGGTTTCTACGCCATGGAGATGAAGCGACGCGGCGCCGAGCGCGTCCTCGGCCTGGACACTGACGACGAATATCTCGCGCAAGCGCGCTTCGCGGCTGAGGTGAACGGGCTCAGGATCGAATTCCGCAAGATGTCAGCCTATGATGTCGGACAGCTGCGCGAAAAATTCGATCTCGTGATCTTCATGGGCGTGCTCTATCATCTGCGGCACCCTCTGCTGGCACTCGACCTGATCCACGAGCACGTGGCTGGCGATCTCCTGCTGTTCCAATCGATGCAGCGCGGCGACAGCCGCGTGGATTCCCTCGACAAAAACTACGACTTCTGGACCACCGATCAGTTCGATTCCCCGGGCTATCCAAAGCTGCACTTCATCGAGAACAAATATGCCGACGACCCCACCAATTGGTGGGTGCCGAACCGCGCCTGCGCCGAAGCCATGCTGCGCAGCGCCGGCTTTGCGATCGCGGCGCATCCGGAAGAGGAAGTCTATCTCTGCAAGCGGGTGACAAGGCCGCAGGCGGAAGGTCCGGTCTATCCGTCGCGGGAGACCGGCCGATGATCGAAGCCGCCAAGATCTGGAACGAGCCCAACAACAAGTCGCACTGGGACATCCTGATCGATCCGGATTGGACCATGTTCGCGAGCCTGGCGCTCGCTGCCGGAAAGGCGATCCGCAGCGCGCATCCCACACTCCCGCGTGTGCTTGGCGGCATGTCGCCAATCGATCCGTCCTTCCTGCGCAACATGCAGGCGCGCGGCGTGCTCGATCATGTCGATGCCGTGGCCGTGCACGGCTTTCCGCTGGACTGGAACCTGTGGCAGATCGCGGAATGGCCGGCCAAGATCGACGAGATCAAGGCGGTCACCTCGCTGCCGGTCTGGGTGAGCGAGGTGGGAGTCTCGTCCTTCGGTGCCGAGGAGGTGCAGGCCTGGGGACTGACCCGAACGGCGGAGTTGTTGATCGGCCGGGCGCCGCGAATTCACTGGTACAGCCTCTACGATCTTCCTTCGAGCTGGGAGGCAACCACGCGGCACAAGGAAGCTGAAGGCTCGTCGTACTATCGGCACTTCCACATGGGGCTGCTGCGCGAGGACGGCACGCCAAAAGCTGCCGCGGGCCTGTTCAGCCAATATGCACCTGCGATGGGCCTGTGCCAGTGGTTTCACTTCGAGGACCACCGCCTCGATGACGCCGTGCGCTGGATGCGCCGGCTCGGCGTGCAACATCTCAGGACCGGCCTGTCCTGGGCCGACAGCTTCCGTCCCAACGCGCTCGCCTGGTTCGATCGGCAGATGGACGCGCTGGCCGAGTTTCAGGTCAGCGTGACCTTCTGCTTCACTCCGGAACATCGGGGTATCGAGCCTCATCACACCAGCCCGCCCCTCGACGTCAACGAGTTCGCGGATTTCTGCGCACAGATGGTCGAACGCTATTGCGCGAAAACCGGACTCGCGCCGTCCGCAGCGTCTTCCCGCCCAGCCATCTCGGAGCCGACATGCGTGCCCTGATCCTGGTGATGGACTCCGTCGGGATCGGCGCCGCCCCCGATGCCATCAATTACGGCGACGAGGGTGCCGATACCGTCGGCCACATTGCTGACATGTGCATGGCCGGCACTGCCGACGGACCCAGCCGGGAGGGACCGCTTCGGCTTCCCAATCTGGTTGCGCTCGGACTTGGCGAGGCTTGCCGTCTCGCCACCGGACGCGTGCCGCCGGGGCTCGATGGCCGTCCTGAGCACGCGCGATTTGGCTGCGCGAGCGAGATCTCCAAAGGCAAGGACACGCCATCCGGCCATTGGGAGATCGCCGGCGTGCCGGTGCCGTTCGACTGGGGCTATTTTCCAAGAGCCAAGCCGTGCTTCCCGCGCGATCTGATGGAGAGCCTGTGCGAACAGACTGGATTGCCAGGCATCCTCGGGAACTGTCACGCCTCCGGCACCGAGATCATCGCCGAATTCGGCGAGCGTCACATCAGAACGGGCGAACCGATCTGCTATACGTCGGCCGACAGCGTGTTCCAGATCGCAGCGCACGAGGAGACGTTCGGACTCGAACGCCTCTATGAGGTCTGCCGCGTTGCCCGCCGACTGGTCGATCCTCTCAACATCGGGCGCGTCATCGCACGTCCCTTCATCGGCACGTCGGCAGTCGACTTCAAGCGAACATCGCACAGGAAGGACTTTTCCGTCCCGCCGCCGGAGCGGACGATCCTCGATCTTGCCGACAGCGCAGGCCGTGACATCGTCACGATCGGCAAGATCGACGACATCTTCGCCCATCGCGCGACCGGGAGGAACCTGCGCGGCGACGGCAACCAGGCGCTGTTCGATGCCACGCTCGATGGGCTGGCCTCTCTCGCAGAGGGCGGGATGTTGTTTGCCAACTTCATCGATTTCGACACGCTGTACGGCCATCGGCGAGATGTCGCGGGCTATGCAGCGGCACTCGAAATCTTCGATGCACGCGTTCCGGATCTGCTGAACCGCCTGTGCGACGATGATTTCCTGATCATCACGGCCGACCATGGTTGCGACCCGACCTGGAGCGGTACCGATCATACGCGGGAACAAGTGCCGATTTTGGCGTGGAGCGCGCGGTCAACTTCTCCGATCGGCAAGCGCGCCGGATTTGCGGACATCGGCGCGACGGTTGCGAGCCATCTCGAACTGCAGGCGCCGGTTCACGGCGTGCGTTTTTAGCCCCGCTGCACCCGGCAGATTCACCTGGGTTATTGATCCAGGTTAGAGAAATATTCGTTTGTAGGTTTCGCAGGAACGAACATTCCTTGCATCGCTTCTAATTCCAAATGTGACTGGCGCGCCGGTCGCCCGACCAGAATAGCAGCGCGCTTTCATTCTCATCACGGATTGATCCCGCAGGATCGATCTCACGGCGGCACGGAGCGGTGAATGACGCGAGTATTGATCACTGGAGGTGCGGGATTCATCGGGTCGCATACAGCCGACGCGCTGCTGGCGGCCGGCTATGAAGTCCGCCTGCTCGACAATCTCTCGCCGCAAGTCCACGGAGGCAACCGCCAGCGCCCCGCTTACCTTGCCAAAGACGCGGAGCTCATCGTCGGTGACGTCACCGACGCCCTCGCGGTCGATCATGCGTTGCGCGGCACCGACATGGTGCTGCATCTCGCATCAGCAGTCGGCGTCGGCCAGAGCATGTACGACATCGAACCTTATGTCAGGACCAACGAGCTCGGCACCGCCGTGCTGTTGCAGACACTGTCCAAGCGCCCGGTCGCGCGGCTCGTGGTGGCCTCGTCCATGAGCATTTACGGCGAAGGCCTTTACCGGAGCGCCGATCAGAGCGTGGTCGCCTGCGAGGAGCGGGCGGTCGAGCAGCTTCGCCGCGGCGATTGGGAGCTGCGCGATGCCGCCGGCAACCCGCTCGATCCTGTCCCCACGCCGGAGACAAAGCAGCCTTCGCTGAGCTCGATCTATGCGCTCAACAAATATGCGCAGGAGCGCATGTGCCTGATCACGGGAAAGGCCTATGGTATCCCGACGGTGGCGCTACGCTTCTTCAATGCGTTCGGACCCCGTCAGGCCCTGTCCAATCCGTATACCGGCGTGCTGGCCATCTTTGCCGCCCGGCTGCTCAACGGCCGCCCTCCCCTCGTCTTCGAGGACGGCCGGCAACGCCGCGATTTCGTCCATGTCCATGACGTCGCCCGCGCCTGCCGGATGGCGCTGGAGGCGGAGCACGCGCAGGACGTCTTCAACGTCGGCTCCGGCCAGAGTCGCACCATTCTGTCGGTCGCGGAGGATCTGGCCGAAGTCATGGGGCGCCGCGACATTGCGCCCGAGCTGACGCGGAAGTATCGCGCCGGGGATATCCGGCACTGCTTCGCCGACATGGGAAAATCCCGCGACGTGCTCGGCTTCGAGCCTCGCGTCGCATTCAGGGATGGGCTCGAAGAGCTGGCGGAATATCTCGCCGACCAGATCGCTGACGATCAGGCGGAGCGGGCCACCAAGGAGCTGCAGCAACGAGGATTGGTCGCGTGATGAGTGAACGAGACAACAGACCCGTCCTGATCACCGGCGGCTGCGGGTTTATCGGCTGCAACCTCGCCGACCGCCTCGCGGAGCGCGGCGAGCCGGTGCTGATCCTGGATAACCTCGCCCGCGCCGGCGTGCGGGAGAATGCGCAGTGGCTGAAGTCACGGCATGGCGACAGCGTCACAATCATTGTGGCCGACATTCGCGAGCCGATCCCGGTGATCGACGCCGTACGCGAAGCCCGCGCCGTGCTGCATTTGGCCGCCCAGGTCGCCGTCACCGACAGCGTGAGCGATCCCGCCGCTGATTTCGAGATCAACGCGCGTGGCACATTGAACGTGCTCGAAGCCGTTCGCCTCCACAACAACACCGCGCCGATCGTGTTCGCCTCGACCAACAAGGTCTACGGACGCCTGATCGACGATGGCGACATCGCGCTCACCGGCCGCCGCTATACGCCGACAAGCGGCCTGCTCGCCGCCGGCATCTCGGAAAATGCGCCGCTCGACTTCTACAGCCCCTATGGATGCTCCAAGGGAACGGCGGATCAATACGTTCACGACTATGCGCGGGTCTACGGCCTGCAGACCGTGGTGATGCGCATGAGCTGCATCTATGGGCCCCGTCAATTCGGCACCGAGGATCAGGGCTGGATCGCGCATTTCCTGCTCAGCGCCATCCGCAGCAAAGAGCTGACGATCTATGGCGACGGCCATCAGGTCCGCGATGCGCTTCACGTCTCCGACGCGGCCTCGGCCTGGCTCGCCGTGCTGGATGGCATCGCGCTCGCCCGTGGACGCGTATTCAATCTCGGCGGCGGTCCGGCCAACGCGATCAGTCTGCTGGAATTGATCGACCGCATCACCGATCTGACCGGCCGCAAGGTGGCCTATCGCTTTGCCGATTGGAGGCCGGGGGATCAGCCCTGGTACGTGACCGACACGCGCGCCCTCTCCAGCGCGCTCGGCTGGGCGCCTCAGATTTCGTTCGCAGACGGCCTCCGATCCCTTCACACCTGGCTGGACAGCCGGTTCGGATCGTCACAAGGCAACCGCGAGGCGTTGGCATGACGCGTGTTGCCCTCATCAATCCAAACTGGGATTTTGGCGGCAGCATCTATTTCGGCTGCCGATCCCCTCACCTTCCGCTCGAACTCGGGATCTCCGAGCATTATTTGAAGGCGGCCGGGCACAAGACACTGCTGCTCGACGCCCACATGTTCGATCTTTCCCTCGCCGATATCGAAGCCGAGCTGCGCGCGTTCGGCCCCGACCAGATCGTCATCACGACGGCACCGACCTATCTGTTCTGGCGCTGTGCCCCTCCCGAGCTCCGCGTTCCGCAGGAGCTTGCGAGGGCAGTGCGCGACTTGGCTCCGTTCCTCGTCGCGGTGGGCCCCCATGGCTCGACCGTGCCAAAAGCGGCGCTTCGAAAGCTCGGCACCGACATCGTCGTGATGGGCGAGTGCGAGGCTTCCTTGTTGCGTCTTGCTAATGGTGAGCGGGACTTTCCGGGCCTGTGCTTCGTCGATGGCGCATCGCTTCGTGTCAATGGCGGCCCGCAGGCGGTCGCATTCAAGGATCAGCCGCCGCTTGACTGGCCGGAGGAGATGATCCGGCGGCACCACCATCACCACCACCGTTTCGAAGCCGAGCCGCAGGCGCCGGGCGCCGAGGTCGAGGCGTCCAGGGGGTGTCCGTACAACTGCACGTTCTGCGCCAAGGAGAACTTCCGCAACGCCTACCGCAAGCGACCTGCCTCCATCGTTCTCGAAGAGATCGACGGCCTGCGTCATCGGGGCATCGAATATGTCTATTTCATCGACGAGATTTTCCTGCCGAACTCGGAACTGCTGGAAGGGCTGACCACACGCGGGCTGAAGTTCGGGGTGCAGACCCGCATCGACCTCTGGAAGCCGGACATGCTCGCGCTGCTCGGCCGCGCCGGCTGCGTCTCGATTGAAGCCGGCATCGAGAGCCTGACCGTCGAGGGCCGCGCCGCGCTCGCCAAGAACTGCAAGATGACGACCGACCAGCTTGCCGAACGGCTGGTCGAAGCGCGCCGTCACGTTCCTTTCGTGCAGGCCAATTTGATCGAAGTTCCCGAGGACGATGACCCCATCGTGCAGCGCTGGCGCCACACCATGCAGGATGCCGGCATCTGGGCCAACGATCCGGTCCCGCTGTATCCCTATCCGGGCTCGCCGGATTATCGAAAGCTGTGGGGCGAGCCCGACGATTTCGCCTGGGAGCGCGCACACCGGCACTATCTCGCGATGTTCGACCAGTTCAGCGACGTGCAGAACGATCGCCCGGTGCCGCTCGAGACTCTCGAACTGCAGGTGGCGTCATGAGCCGCAGCACGCAGTTCACGATCCTGATGACGACCGATACCGTCGGGGGAGTCTGGACCTACTCGTCATCTCTGGCTTCGTCCCTTGCTGCGAAGGGCGCCAACGTCACCCTGGTGACGATGGGCCCCCGCGCGCAGTCTGGCCAGCTTGAGATGCTGCGTGGCTCGCGGGTCCACCTGATCGAAACGGACCTTGCACTCGAATGGCAGGATCCGGAAGGACAAGATCTGTCCCAGGCCAGGCGCGTCCTTGCGAAGCTCGAAGCCAGAATCGGGCCTGACGTCGTTCACCTCAATAGTTTTCGCGAGGCGACCTTCGCCTGGCGCGCTCCGGTGGTGGTCGTCGCGCATTCCTGCGTCAACTCCTGGGGGCTCGCTTGCCACGATACGAACTGGCTCGGTGAACCGAAATGGCGCGGCTATACCGAACGGGTGATCGCCGCACTCGACACCGCAGAGGCCTGGGTTTGTCCCAGCCAGTCCTTCCACGATGACATTGCGGAAATCTATCGGCCTCGCTCGCGCGGCATCGTGATCTGGAATGGAATTGGCCCTCAGGGCCTCGCGGGGCGGAAGCAAGACGTGATCTTTGCGGCGGGCCGGCTCTGGGACCGCGCCAAGAACATCGAGGTCCTGGCGGCGGCGGCGCCTGGGCTGGACTGGCCCGTTCGGGTCGCCGGGCCGGCGGACGAGTGCCCTTCGGCTTCCGTCACCTGGCTCGGGCAGTTGTCTCACGACGCCATGCGCGCGCACTTGCAGCACGCTGCCATCTTCGCCAGCCCCGCGCTCTATGAGCCGTTCGGCCTCTCCGTTCTGGAAGCCGCGGCGGCGGGATGCGCCCTCGTCCTGTCCGACATTCCAACTTTCAGGGAATTGTGGAGCGGGGCCGCGTTGTTCGTCGATCCGACCGACAGCAAGGCGCTGCATCGAGCGCTCGCAGGTCTGTGCACCGACGATCGCGAGCGGGTGCGGCTGCAACGTGCCGCCTTTGAGCATTCCCTGACCTACTCGCTGGGCCGAACCACGAGCGCCTATCTCAGCCTCTACGAGGAGCTGCTTGCGGTCCATCACGCGCCCGCCCCCATGGAGGTACGCGCATGAAATGCGTTCTGTTCTACCACGCGTTCACCTCCTGCTGGAACAACGGCAATGCCCATTTCCTGCGTGGCTACGCCCGCGAACTTCACGCGCTCGGTCACGAGGTTGTCGTGTTCGAGCCAATCGACGGCTGGAGCCGATTGAATGCGATCAAAGAGGGCGGCAGTCAGACGATGGAGGATATTCCAGCGCTGTTTCCCGGAATCGGCATCCGCCGTTACGACGCCTCCCTTGATCTCGATGAGGCGCTGCACGGCGCCGATCTCGTCGTCGTCCACGAATGGAATTCGCCTGATCTGATCGCGGACATCGGATCGAGACGGGCTCACGGCGCTCCGTTCACGCTGCTGTTCCACGATACCCATCATCGCGCCGTCAGCGCACCGGACGAACTTGCGCAGTTCGACCTCGACGGATTCGACGGTGTGCTCGCCTTCGGCGAGGTGCTTCGCCAAATCTATCTGAAGCTCGGCTGGGCCGACCGGGCCTTCACCTGGCACGAGGCGGCCGACATCGCCCTGTATCATCCGCTGTCGCATATCGAGCGCACCGACGATGTTGTCTGGATCGGCAATTGGGGCGACGGCGAACGCAGTGCCGAGCTCAACGAATTTCTGGTCGAACCCGTGGCCGAGCTGAAGCTGCGCGCGGGGGTCTATGGCGTCCGCTATTCGGACGCGGCGCTTGCGACCATTCAGGCGGCAGGCATTCGATATGGCGGCTGGCTGCCCGCACACTGGGCTCCCATTGCTTTCGCCGGCGCACGCGCGACTGTTCACGTTCCCCGCGGCCCCTATGTCCGCTTGCTCCCGGGCATTCCGACCATTCGCGTCTTCGAAGCGATGGCGTGCGGCATTCCGCTGGTCTCGGCCCCCTGGTCAGATGCGGAAGGCCTGTTCCCGGAAGGTGCCTATCTCAGCGCTTCCGACGGCACCGAAATGAAGCGGGCGCTTCGTGCGCTGCTCGATGACCGAGAGTTATGGTCCGCCACGGTGGAGACCGGGCTCCGCACGATCAAGGAGCGTCACACCTGCCGTCATCGGGCGGAGCAGCTTGTCGGCATCGCGCAGGAGCTCCGGGCCACAGGCCACTCCACACAGCCCCTGCGATACATCGGAGCCTCCGCATGAAGATCTGCTTCTTCGGATCCAGCCTCGTCTCATCCTACTGGAACGGTGCCGCCACCTATTACCGCGGCATGCTGAAGGAGATTGCGGCCCTCGGCCACGACGTCACATTCTTCGAGCCCGATGCCTTCGAGCGCCAGGCCCATCGCGACATCGACGATCCGGACTGGGCGAAGGTGGTGGTCTACGCCGCGACGCCTGACGGCTGGCGAAGCTCGCTTGAGGAAGCGGCCCGCTCGGCCGACATGCTGGTCAAGGCCAGCGGCGTCGGCGTCTTCGATCAGGAGCTGGAGAACGCGGTCGCTGAAATTCCATCGAATGCAATGCGCATCTACTGGGACGTCGACGCCCCCGCGACGCTGGAGTCGGTGGCGGACAAGCCAGACCATCATCTGCGCCATGCGATCCGGTTCTACGACATGGTTTTGACCTATGGTGGCGGCGATGCCGTCGTATCCGCCTATCGCGGCATCGGCGCGCGGCACTGCGTGCCGATCTATAATGCGCTCGATCCCGCCACGCACTTTCCGGCCCCGCCCAATGCGCGCTTCACGTGCGATCTGAGCTTACTGGCAAACCGCCTCCCTGATCGCGAGCAGCGCGTCGAGCGGTTCTTTCTCGACGTCGCACGCCAATTGCCTGACAAGACGTTCGTGCTCGGTGGATCGGGGTGGGACTCCAAAGACACGCCAGCCAATCTGCATAAGGTCGGGCATGTCGGAACAGGCGACCACAACGCGTTCTTCGGCTCCGGTCTGGCCACGCTGAACGTCAATCGCGACAGCATGGCACGCTACGGCTTCTCGCCGCCAACACGCGTGTTCGAAGCTATTGGTGCCGGCGCCTGCCTGATCACCGACCAGTGGGACGGCATCGATCATTTTCTCGAGCCAGATCGCGAGGTGCTGGTGGCCGCGAGCGGGGCGGAGGTCGCAGAGCATCTTTCCGCACTGCGCCCCGACCGGGCTCAGGCGATCGCAGCGCGCGCTCGTGCGCGCATTCTGAGCCATCACACTTACCGGCAGCGCGCGCGCCAGTTCAACGATCTCTTTGCCGCAAGCAGTTCGCGAATCGAGGCAGCAGAATGAACCTCACCATCGTCGTCGTCGGTCTTTCGGTTACTTCGTCCTGGGGCAACGGTCATGCCACGACCTACCGCGCCCTGATCGAAGCCCTTGCACGACGAGGTCACCAGGTCACGTTTCTGGAACGCGACGTCCCGTGGTATCGCGAGCATCGTGATCTTGCCAAACCTTCCGCTTGGACCGTCGAGCTTTATCAATCCTTGAAGGACATCCCGCAGCGCTTCGGCAAGATGATCCGGGACGCCGATCTGGTGGTCATCGGCTCCTACGTGCCCGACGGCATCGCGATCTCTGAATGGATCACGACCCATACCCGGGGGATTACCGCCTTCTACGACATCGACACGCCGGTCACGCTCGCCAAGCTCGACCAGGGCCTGGACTACCTGTCCGCGGCGATGATCCCGCGCTTCGACCTCTATTTGTCCTTTGCCGGCGGCCCGGTGCCCGGCATGATCGAGGAGAACTATGGCAGTCCGCTGGCTCGGGTGCTGTATTGCAGTGCCGACACCGACATCTACGCACCACAACGCGCGGAGAAGAAGTGGGCACTGGGCTATCTCGGAACCTACAGCGAGGACCGGCAGCCGGTTCTGGAGCAGTTGCTGCTCGCCCCCGCTCGCACTCTGTCACGCGAGCAATTCGTCGTCGCCGGCGCGCAATATCCCGATGAGGTGGTCTGGCCCGCCAATGTCGCCCGGATCGAGCATCTTGCACCCAAACATCATCCGGGCTTTTACGCAGGGCAACGCTTTACGCTGAACGCCACCCGCGCCGACATGCGCGCGCTCGGCTTCTCGCCAAGCGTTCGGCTGTTCGAAGCGGCCGCGTGCGGCACGCCCGTGATCTCGGACCGGTGGCCTGGAATCGAGACCGTCTTCGAGCCTTCCCGGGAAATCCTGCTCGCATCGAGCCCCCGCGACGTCGTGGAGATCCTGCGCGACCTGCCCGAGGAGCAAAGGCGCACGATCGCGGAAAACGCACGGCGCCGCGTTCTGGCCGACCACACCTCCGACCATCGGGCCCGGCAAGTGGAGACCTACTACGCCGAGGCATCGGTCCGTCGTCGCCGGAAACCCCCGCAACTTCCCGCCTCGCGTCCCATGCAGGTCGCTCAAATCTGAAAGGCAGCACAATGACAGTTCAGACCCGCATCAACGCGTCCCGCCGCTCCCCCACTGTTCTGGTGGCCGGCGGCGCCGGGTTCATCGGATCCCACCTTTGCGACGCGCTTTTGCAGCGCGGCCACACCGTGATCTGCCTCGACAACCTGTTTACGGGAAGGATCGACAACATCCGGCCGCTGCTCAATCATCCGAATTTTCGCTTCATCGAGCACGACGTGCGGGATCCCGTCGAGATCGAGGGCGACATCGACCGGATCTACAGCCTCGCCTGCCCGGCGTCGCCCCGTCATTACCAGAAGGATCCGGTCGGCACGATGAAGACGTGCGTGCTCGGCACCATCAACATGCTGGAGCTCGCCCAGCGGAAAGGCGCCCGGGTGCTGCAGGCATCGACCAGCGAGGTCTACGGCGATCCGGAGGTGCATCCCCAGCCGGAATCCTATCTCGGCAACGTCAACCCGATCGGGCCCCGGGCCTGCTACGACGAGGGCAAGCGGGCCGCGGAAACGCTGATGTTCGATTACCATCGCATGTACGGCGTCGAAATCAAGGTCGCGCGCATCTTCAACACCTACGGACCCCGGATGCTGGAGAACGACGGGCGCGTGGTCTCCAACTTCATCGTGCAGGCCCTTCGCGGAGAGCCGATCACGATCTATGGAGGTGGTACGCAGACCAGGAGCTTCTGCTTCGTCGACGATCTCGTGCGCGGCCTCCAGCTGCTCATGGAGAGTCCATCGTCGGTCACCGGACCCTGCAATCTGGGTAATCCGCACGAGGTTACCATCGAGGCGATCGCGCGCGACGTGCTGGCGTATACGGAATCAGCCTCCCCGCTCCGGTTCGAGGAGCTGCCGAAAGACGATCCGAAGCGGCGCAAGCCCGTCATTGACACGGCCGTGAAGGCGTTAGGGTGGCGCCCGCGCGTGGCGCTCAAGGATGGTCTTCGGGCGACCATCGCCTATTTCGCCATGCGCATGGCCGGGGAAGCGCCGGCTCTTGTTCCGGCAATTGCACCGCGCAGGGCCGGACGTACCGGGGCGCGCGGACAGCTGACGATCGCCGATCGGCAGTAAACGGCAGAAAGAGCCCACGAACCCGCGTGAGCTCTCAGGCCCGCGAAGCAGCCGCGCCACGGGCCGGCTTGCAGAAGTTCTCGAGATGGTACTGGTATTCGGAGATCGCGCGATTGGCCATCCGGATCCGGTTTTCCTGGCCTTCCTCGACCATCATGGTGATGCGCTGGGCCAGAAATACGCACGCGTCGAACTCATCGTGGATCGCCCCGCTGCGGGCGAGAAAGTCCCATGCGATCTCATAGGCCTGTTCGGCAGCAGGACTGCGGTAGTCGCTGAAAATGATGTGCGCCATGACACCAAAACGCGGATGAGATGGTTTGAGAGGGCAGGCGGACCCAGCGGCCGAAGCCGCCGGTCTCGCCCTGGTGGTGTGACGTACGATCAGGCTGCTTGGCGCTGATGCGCCAGATATTCCATTGTCACCTTCTCGACGTTTGAGTCGATCCAGGCGGCCATGCGCTGCTCCTCCTTCAGCGACGTCTCAAGAGGCTCCTTGGCCTCCGCGAACCCAGCGGCGCCGCAGAGGGCGAGCAAAGACTTGTAGGCCGCGATCTCGAAATTCTCGAAGGCATTGTTGGCGAACGTGTTCTTCAGGATCTCGTCGCCGGCAACCGAGTGTGCCATGGCTTGCATGTTCGCCATCATGGATTGCGTCGTATCCTTGAGGCTGGAGGTACTCTCCCCGCAGGCTTCCAGGCATCTCTCCAGTCGCTTCAGCTGCGCGTTGGTCTCCTGAAGGTGGGCGGCGACCTTGGCTTTGACCTCGGGATATTCGTCCAGTCGTTCCGACTGACGTTCCATCAACTCTCGCGCTTGCACTTCCATCGCATGCGCATTGCGTAATCCAACCACGAATGTATCGCGGGCTGCGTTCGTCATCTCATGTTCTCCATTTCACGGGCCTTGTTGCCGCCAACCGCAATTTCGGTTGATCGTTCCTAGGGCTGATCCGGGAGGCGAGGGCCGGTTCCGGTCACCGGACCCGAAGCTAACCTGCGATAACAGAACACAAATCCCCCTACCGCCGCAGGAACGCCGCATACAACCGACGGTTTTCCCGAGCGTGGTCGCATCGGCAAGCGGCCGCAGCGCTCAGGGACAAGAATGACAGACAGCTCTCCGTACGTCAGCAACTCAGGCGCTTCGCTTGGTAGGCCTGGACTTGGCAGGCCCGGACTTGGCCGGCCGGGTGAGGGACAGCCGGACAACACGTCCGATCCGTTCTTCACGAGCATCCGCGACGATCTTGCAGACAAGGGCTTCTTCACGGCGACCGCGGAGGAGCTGATCACCTGGGCCCGAACCGGATCGTTGATGTGGATGACGTTCGGGCTCGCCTGCTGCGCGGTCGAGATGATGCAGATGTCGATGCCGCGCTATGACGCCGAACGCTTCGGCTTCGCCCCGCGCGCATCGCCACGCCAATCCGACGTGATCATCGTCGCCGGCACGCTCACCAACAAAATGGCGCCGGCATTTCGGAAGATTTACGATCAGATGCCCGAGCCGCGCTACGTTATCTCGATGGGGTCGTGCGCCAACGGGGGCGGCTACTATCACTATTCCTACTCGGTCGTGCGCGGTTGCGATCGTGTCGTGCCCGTCGACATCTACGTGCCCGGCTGCCCGCCGACCGCGGAGGCGCTGTTGTACGGCGTGATGCTGCTCCAGAAGAAGATACGGCGCATCGGCACGATCGAGCGCTAGTGAGCTGACAAAATCGGACTCGAATGAACATGACGCAGATCTCGCTTCCCTCTTCCGCCGACGCGGAGCACCCACAATCCGACCTCGACCGCAATGACAACACGCGGCAGATCGTCGCTGACGTGGCCTATCGTCAGCTTGCGATCGTCAACGTCATCTTCGTCGGATTCGAGAACGCCGGCGACGGCAATTGGGTGCTGGTGGACGCCGGCATCCCCGGATCGGCTGGCGCCATCCGCTCGGCCGCCAAGGCCAGATTCGGAGGAAACGGCCGGCCCGCCTGCATCATCATGACGCATGGGCACTTCGATCACGTCGGCGTGCTCGAAACGCTGGCAAGTGAATGGGAGGTGCCGGTTTATGCCCATGCCGCCGAGCATCCCTATCTTGATGGAAGCCGATCCTATCCGCCGGCCGATCCCAATGTCGGTGGCGGGCTGCTCGCTCGGCTCTCTCCGCTATTTCCGACCAGGCCGGTGAACGTCGGATCGCGCCTCTATGATCTTCCCTTTGATCATAGCGTACCCTTCATGCCGGAATGGCAGTGGATCCATACGCCCGGCCATACTCCAGGGCATATCTCGCTCTGGCGCGAACGCGATCGCGTGCTGATCGCCGGCGACGCCTTCATTACGACGCGGCAGGAATCCGTTTACGCCGCGGTGACGCAAACGCCGGAGATGCACGGGCCCCCGATGTATTTCACCCCCGATTGGGAAAGCGCTAAGAGATCAGTGCGCGCACTTGCCGCGCTCGCTCCAGAGATCGTCGTCACCGGGCACGGCGCGGCCATGCAGGGGCCGCAGATGCGCGCGGCTCTCGATGCTCTCGCCGAACGGTTCGACGAAGTTGCCGTGCCTTCGCAATATCGACGCGGAGTCGTCGAGGACAGAGCTTGATCACGCTGCACGGCTAGGAACGGTGGATGCTTCACATGATTGGTCCGACATCGAAACCTCAAGGAGAAGAAAGATGCGTAAGACAATCCTGACGATCTTCATGGCCACGATGCTTGCAGGCGCTTCAGTTGGCGCAGCGTTCGCGCAAGGTGCTGGCGGCGGCGCTGGTGGTGGCGCAGGCGGCGCCGGTGGTGGTGCGGGTGGCGCCGGAGGCGGCGCTGGCGGCGGCGCTGGCGCTGGTGCCGGCGGCGCAGGCGGCGGTGCTGGAGCTGGCGCTGGCGGTGCGGGAGCCGGCTCAGGCGGAGCCGGCGGCTCCGGTGGCGGCGGCATCACCCATGTCGAACGGGGCGGACAAGGTGCCTCCAGTCCTTCCGGCATGCGCAACGAGACGACCCCACCGTCCAACGGCACCATGCCGCGCCGCTAACGGCTCGCGGTTCGCAACTTTCTTAAAGCGCGCTCCTTGCTGTTGCGCGCATGAGAGCGGCTCCGGCGAGATCCTCTCCTCGCCGGGGCCGCATCGCGTTCACGTCGCAATTTAAAGGTTTTCAAAGCAGTCGCTAGAAACTCCATAGGAACGCAACCCGGCAGCACTCATTGCGCAATAGCGTGAACACAAAAGGAGCTGCGCATGTACTACTTCGACAAACGACTGCAATATCCGGTCAGGGTCGAGAAGCCCGATCCGATCTTCGCCCGCCAGCTGCAGCAAGCCATCGGCGGCGTCGAAGGCGAGATCCGCGTCTGCCTTCAATATTTCTTCCAGGCCTGGGGCGCGCGGGGGCCGGCCAAATATCGCGACGTCCTGCTCAATACCGCGACCGAAGAGATCAGCCACATCGAGATGCTCGCGACCGCGGTCGCATTGAACCTGGAGAATGCGCCGGCAACGATGCAGGAGACCAGCCTGCAAGCCAACCCGGTCGTCGGCGCGGTGATGAACGGCGGCGAGCGGCCGCGGCATGTGATCGAGGGCATGCTGCACCGGCATCTGCTCTCGACCGGCATGGCTGCCTTCCCTGCCAATTGCGACGGCGTCCCCTTCGATTGTTCGCATGTCTATGCCAGCGGAAATCTGGCCGCCGACATGTATTGCAACGTCGCGGCCGAATCCACCGGCCGGACCCTCGCCGTGCGTCTCTTCAACTCCACGAGCGATCCCGGCATGCAGGACATGCTGAGCTATCTGATTGCGCGCGATACCATGCATCAACAGCAATGGCTCGCGGTGATCGAGGAGATGGGCGCGGACGCCGCCCTGCCGATTCCGAACAGCTTCGACCGCAGCAAGGAGGCGACCGAGTTCAGCTACATGTTCATGGGCACCGAACGCAACGCCGCGCCGCTGCAGCCGGGGCGCTACTGCGAAGGTCCTTCGCTCGACGGCCAGGGATCGTTCAGCTTCCGCGCCGGGTTCGAGCCTTTGGGCGAGGAGCCTGTGCTCGGACCGGCGCGGCCGGATAGTGGCGCACAGGTCGAACAAATGAACGAGCCGCCGGTGACGAACGCGCTGGCCTGATTCTCGTGCAACGGCCGGGGTCGTCCGATGAAAGGGGCGGCCCTGGCCGACGTCTAGCGACGCCGGGCCACCAGAACGCCCAACAGAAACGCCGCAAAGACCGCTTGCAGCGGCGCTGCTCTGGTCATGCTCCTCAGCTGGTCGGCCAATTGCACCGAGGCCGCACGGGAAGGCGTATCGAGTCCTGTTCTTGTATCACGGTGCGGCGCGTGCGAGCCGTTCTGCGCGGTGACCTGATCGTCCACGAGGCCGGACGCTTCGGTCATAGCGGAGGTTTCCTTGATATCCATGCTGATCCTCCAGTGAATACAAACTCAGCTGGCAGTGCGTATTGGCCCGCATCTGCTTTGCGGTTTTCCAGTCAGCGATCGACCTCGCCGAAGACGATGTCCAACGACCCCAGGATCGCCGACACGTCCGCGAGCAAATGCCCCCTGCACAGAAAGTCCATCGCTTGCAGGTGGGCGAAGCCAGGCGACCTGATCTTGCACTTGTAGGGACGGTTGGTCCCGTCGGCGACGAGGAACACTCCGAACTCGCCCTTCGGAGCCTCGACGGCGACATAGATTTCGCCGGCGGGAACGTGGAAGCCCTCGGTATATAGCTTGAAGTGGTGAATCAGCGCCTCCATGGACCGCTTCATCTCGCCACGTCGCGGCGGCGCGACCTTGTTGTCCTGCACGAGCACCGGGCCCTGGCCGTCGGCAGATTTCAGCTTCTCGATGCACTGCTTCATGATGCGCACCGATTGCCGCATCTCCTCCATGCGAATGAGATAGCGGTCGTAGCAGTCGCCGTTCCTCCCGACGGGGATGTCGAAGTCCATCTCGGCATAGCAGTCGTAGGGCTGTGCCTTTCGCAAGTCCCAGGCCGCGCCCGATCCCCGCACCATCACGCCGGAGAAGCCCCAGGCCCAGGCCTGATCGAGCGTCACCCGGCCTATATCCACGTTTCGGGCCTTGAAGATCCGGTTGAGCGAGAGCAACCGGTCCAGATCGTCGACGACGCGCAGGAACGGATCGCACCAGGCTTCGATATCGTCGATCAGTTTCGGTGGAAGGTCCTGGTGCACGCCGCCGGGACGATAATAGTTGGCATGCATCCGACTGCCGGACGCACGTTCGTAGAACACCATGAGCTTCTCGCGCTCCTCGAAGCCCCAAAGAGGTGGCGTCAAGGCCCCGACGTCCATCGCTTGCGTCGTGACGTTCAAAAGATGAGACAAGATGCGGCTGATCTCGTGGTAGAGCACCCTGATCAGCTGCCCTCGCCGCGGAACTTCAAGCCCGATCAGTTTCTCGATCGCTAGGCAAAACGCGTGCTCCTGCGTCAGGGGAGCGACATAGTCGAGCCGGTCGAAATAAGGGATCGCCTGAAGATAGGTCTTGGCCTCGATCAGCTTTTCGGTGCCCCGATGCAAAAGACCAATATGCGGATCGACGCGTGCGACGATTTCGCCATCCAGTTCGAGCACGAGCCTCAGCACGCCATGGGCGGCGGGGTGCTGGGGGCCGAAGTTGATGGTGAAATTTCTAAGGCTGGGAGACTGCTCAGACATATCGCTTCCGATCGAGGGCGCCCGTCACCTTAATCGCGATCGGCTTCGAACGGCTTCACACAGGTTAACGATCCGCGTCGAACCGGAGAAAAAGCGCCGTGAACGTCGCCCTTTGGAACGCCGCTTCATGAGGGACGTTCAATGTTGAAATTGGAGATTTCCATGAAACATCGATTGCTCTTGGCCGCCGCCTCTCTCGCGCTCGTCGCGGGCATCGGCTCCCCAACGGCGGCCGTCGCACAAGACCGCTATTGCCTTCAGGGCCGCGTTTGGGGCTATCCGGGCAACTGCCAGTTCGCCAGTTACGCTCAATGTATGGCGACCGCATCGGGAACGAACGCCTATTGCGGCGTCAATCCCCGCTATGCCTATGCACGGCGATATCGGGGATATCGGTGACCGGCCCAGGTTGCGGCTGATAACCGAGTTCCTTTCTGACCGATCCTGCTGCTAAGCCGAGCGACCCCATGACAGCAGAGCAACCGCTCACGGCCGTCGTGTTCGCCGGCGGTCTCGGTCTCGGCGCGTATCATGGCGGCGCATTCGAGGCCCTCACTTCTGTCTCGCCGCACGTCGACTGGGTCGCCGGCTCGTCCGCGGGCGCGATCACCGCCGCTTTGATCGCGGGGTGTCCAATCGCCGACCGCCTCGAGAATTTGCGCTGCTACTGGCATGCTCCCGCAGGGGCTGCCGCCGCAACGGACGCCAGCCGCCATCTGTCCGCCTGGCTGAGCTCAATCAATACGCGCCTGCTTGGCCACACCGGTTTTTTTCGTCCTCGTCTCCCTCTACCGTCATTCCCGTTCACCGGTCTGTATGATCTCGGCCCAACACGCGAACGCCTTCAGCGGCTGATCGATTTCGGGCGCCTGAACAACGGCGAGCTGCGCATCTCTATCTGCGCTACAGACCTCGAAAGCGGCGATGCCATTCTGTTCGACTCGTCGTCGGAACGGATCGAAATGGATCACATCCTGGCCAGTTGCGGATTTCTCCCCGAATTCGCTCCGGTACAGGTTGCCGGAAGATGCCTCGGCGATGGCGGGTTCTCGCTCAACGCGCCGTTCGATCCGGTCCTCGAAGCTGCAGCCTCGCTTCGCCTTTACGTCGTCGACCTCTATGCGCGGGACGGCAGCGTCCCTGACGGCCTCGAGGCCGCGGCTGAGCGCAAGAGCGATCTCACCTTCGGCAATCAGACCTTTCAGCGTCTTCGCCACGCCCTCGAAGCCCGCCAGCTTCGCGCCGAGCTACAGGGCCTGGATCGCAACGACAGGATCTATCTCCTGAGCTACCGGCCCGGCCGCGAGGAAGCCGGACCTGAGAAATCGTTCGATCTGTCGGAAGCCGCCATGGCGCAACGTTGGCGCGCGGGCTTTTTGGACATGCAGCATGCCGCATCCCTGGCGCCCGGGGACGGGATATGCAAGGTGCGGCGAGGCTAGCAGCGTTTCAGCACGCCGGGGACCGCTTTAGGTCTCTCGCTCGATACGCTGCTGGATGTCCAGCAAAAACCGGCTGACACCATCATCCGGGCTGACGCCATCGGGCGGCGCGATGGTGGTGATGCCCCAGTTCGCCAATACGGCCTCTTGCACCGGATTGCGCTGCGTGACGAAAGCGAAGGACCTCGGCCGGTCCTGGCGGTGCCCGGATTCGTCCCAACTCTGCCAAATGCGGTGCAGCAGGAGCCGAATGTTGGGGTCTGACATGCTGTATCCAATGAAAAGCAACGTGCTTCCCAAAGCATCGGCGCGAAACCGGATATCGAGTGGCGAGTCGAACGCGAGCCGGTTGAGGAAGTCGGTCTCGGTCAAGACGAGCGAGGCATCGTCGTCGAAGTCGCCATGGAATTTGATGATGTGCGTGACGCCGGAACGGGCGCTTGCAATGTCCTTTGCGTTGCTGATCTTGGCATAGGGCTTTTCCAGGACCTCGAAGGCCGTCTCGAGGTTGCGGTCGTAGTTCGTAGTGTAAATGGTCGGAAAATCGAGCTCCACGATCAGCCGGTGGAGCCGTGAGGCAGCGATCCTGTCCGGGTCGACGCGCCAGTTGCGGTCGAGCCAGCTGCGGAGCGGGCCAATTCCGCCGCGCTTCAGCCGGTAGTACTCCGCCAGCATCTGGTAGCCACCGTGCATTCCATCGATCGCGTTGCGCTCAAGACCAAGGTCATCCAGCAGATGGTCGATCAGAGATTGCCAGGACGGCAGGCCAACAGCCATCGAGACGCCGGCGCCGACGAACAGGATGGCGCAGCGCCGCTTGATCGCAGCGGCCAGGACCTCTTGAGGCGGTCCCTCCTCGAATGCGAGTCCAGTCGGTTGCTGATTCATCTACCTTGAATGGCTGGACGAGACGCGGGTTCCTGGAGGCATGCCATCGCTCAGCGGTGAGGAGGCGGTCTTCGCCGTCTGCGCCGCGAAGCGGGCGATCAGACGACGAAGCTGCGCCTTGTGCACCAGACGGCTCGCCGTCTTCGGCGAGACCCAGATTGCTTCGCGCTCGCCTTTTTCCGGCCACCAGCGCTCCTGCCCGTGGACCCTCATGGGAAAGACGGCGACGTCCATGGTCCGCTTGCGATCACCCTTCCGTTTGCGATGCTTGAAGGAGCCGAGCGCGCGCTTTGCGGTGACGCCGACAAGACCGGCCTCCTCGTAAGCCTCGAGCGCAGCCGTATGATGCGGCTCCGTCTTGCGCATCGGCGATCCCTTCGGGACACTCCACCTGCCCTTGCGCCTGGTCGTGATCAGCATCACGCGCAATTCGGAATTTTTCAGCGTGAACGGCAACGCGGCGAATTGTTTCTTGCCCATCAGGCGTCTCCAGTTTGGTCGATAAGCCAACGCCGCAGCCATCGTTCCTTTCTGCGGACAAGTGTGCGCACGAGGATCAGAACTTTCGTTCGACCATCTTGAGGCGCAATCCGGAAATGGCTTCGCCGGGATTCAAGCCCTTGGGACACGCCTTCGCGCAGTTGAGGATGGTGTGACAGCGATAGATCCTGAAGGGGTCTTCGAGCTTGTCGAGGCGCTCGCCCGTCGCTTCGTCGCGGCTGTCATTGACCCAGCGGGCCGCCTGGATCAGCGCCGCCGGGCCGAGGAAACGCTCGGAATTCCACCAGTAGCTTGGACAAGATGTCGAGCAGCAGGCACAGAGGATGCATTCGTAGAGCCCGTCGAGCTTCGCCCGGTCCTCATGGCTCTGCCGCCATTCCTTCTGCGGCGTGGGCGACACGGTTTGCAGCCAAGGCTCGATCAATGCGAGCTGTGCGTAGAAATTCGTCAGGTCGGGAACGAGGTCCTTGACCACCGGCTGATGCGGCAAGGGCAACACGCGCAACGGCTCGCCTTGCGTGACGTCCTCGCTCATGGACTTGGTGCAGGCGAGCGTGTTCTGGCCGGCGATATTCATTGAGCAGGAGCCGCACACGCCTTCGCGGCAGGACCGCCGGAATGTCAGCGTGGAGTCGATGTTGTTCTTGATCCAGATCAGACCATCCAGCACCATGGGCCCGCAATCGCTCATGTCGACGAAGTAGGTGTCGAGCCGAGGATTGCGTCCGTCGTCGGGATTCCAGCGATAGACCTGGAATTCGCGCAACGATTTGCTATCCGGCTTGGGCCAGACCCGTCCCTTTTCGACGCGGGAGTGTTTCGGAAGCCTGAACTCGACCATGGTACCTCCGGGCGGATATGAGGCGTTGATAACCGCATCAGTTGGGATTGAAGCAACGTAGTTGCAGGAGATCGTCCAGCGACACACCAAACAGCACGATGCGAAAAGCCGGTGCTATCGCCAGCACCAGCAGCAATATAAAAATGGCATAGACCAGAGCTGGCGGAGTCTCTCTAGCGAGCCTGTAGACTGCTTTCCGCATGTCCCCTCCCCTGCGTACCCGCGCGTGACATGGCGGCGCCGATGACCAACATGGCCGCACCCCATAGCAGGAAGCCGATGTCCCAGAAGATGCGCTGTTCGTCGGGGACCGTCTCATTCACCCGATGCAGCTTGAAGATCTCATGGTCCACCACGCCTTCAACCAGATTGAAGATGCCCCAACCGAGCAGGACCGCGCCGAGGCACCGGCTGCCCGACAAGTGAATGTCGGACCTGCGCGCCCGTTGCCACAGCACATTCAGGCCGAGGAGCACAAGAACATAGGCTGCGCTATGAAAGATGCCGTCCCAGGTCGTGTTGAGCTTGACGTTGTCGATGGAGTTGAGCGGGTACCAGCCGCTTAACATATGATGCCATTGCAGCAACTGATGAAACACGATGCCATCGAAAAATCCGCCCAGACCAAGCCCGAGAAGGACGCCCGCGGAAATCGGGAAGCTGGATGAATCGCTGTCTTGCATGAATTTGACTCGTGCGCCGGTCGGCATCTGGATGATGGACAAACCGTCCTCAGTGCTGCCGTTCCTATGATCATGGCGCACTTGCCGTGCCAATAACCTGCGTTAACCTGCCGGCTCATCTCATGCCGCCGAAAGCGCTAGGTGGAGCATCGCTCGGCTGCTTATGGTGACGATAGGAACGTTCGAAACGGTCGCAGCGTCTTGTGAATCCAACATTGGAGCTTCATCATGCTGAGAAGATCGTTTTTACTTGCATTGGGCGGCCTCGGACTATCGACCTACACTGCGCAATCCAAACCAATCCCGCAGCGGGATTTTCGAACGGCCGACCTCATGGGTGGCGCGTTTGCGATGCAGACGAGTCAGCTCGCGCTGACGCGCACCGGCAATCCCGACATCGTCAACTTCGCGAATGCAGAGATCGCCGAACAGGTCCAGGTCGCGAGCGCGCTCGGAGCAGCGCCGGGATCGGCACCGCTGCGGCCGGATCATGCCGCCCTGCTTCAGCGCCTTCAGGCCACACCGTCGGGTCCCTTCGACCGGATGTATGTGCAGGGGCAGATCCGCGGGCACCGTGAATTGCTCGCGCTCAACAATTCGTATTTGCGATCCGGTGGCAACCCCGGCGAACAGCAGGTCGCACAGATGTCGCTGCCGATCATTCAGCGTCACCTGGCGATCCTGAGCAATCTCAGGGAAGTCGGCTAGAGCTTCACCCAGGGACAAGGAGCGGCGGTGGCCGCGTGTGTCGACCCCCGTCAAAGTCTTCGATGATCCAATCGCGAGGAGCTGATATGGCGTATGCCCTGTTCAAGGACGACGAAAAACTGAGCCGGACGTTTCCAACCAAAGAGGAAACGCTGAAAAAGGCCGAAGACGCCGGTCTGGTCGAAAGCAGCGAGGGCAAGCCCAGGCTTGAGGACGATCTGAAGATCAAGCCCTGCTCGCCCGACCCCGAACCTCGAAGCGAGGACGACCTCGATTGGACGCCGGGGAACCCGACGTCCTGATCACCGATCTAGCAACCTTTGCAGATGCTCTTGATCTTCCGATCGACGTGGGAATCCTGAGAGTTCTCCGATCGTATTTCGGCGTCGCCCGGCATCGACGGACCGGGTGTCGCAGTTCCGTCAATCCGTCCGCTGCTGGTCCCTCCTGCAGGATTGCCGGCACGCCCGACCGTGGTTGATCCTCGCGGGCCACCACCGGTTGATTGGGCCGTTCCAGCGGTGTTCGTGCCAGCCGTGTTCGTGCCGGTAGCCGTCGTGCCGCGCGAAGCCGCGGCCGCGTCGGCTGGATTACCCAGATTGGGCGATGCACCGCCAGCCTGGTTTGTAGCTCCAGCAGACCCGAGGCCTGCAGACTCAGGACCTGCAGACCCAACGCCTGCAGACCCAAGGCTTGAGGCACTGCCGGCTGACCCGGGGCTTGTGGTGCCGCCGGTGCCGCCGCTCGTGCTGCTCGCGCTTGCTCCGCCCGATCCTCCCGAACCGCCACCGCCGCCGCCGCCACCCCCGCCACTCTGCGCCGAGGCAGCCCCTATCGACGCGCTCGCCAGGAAGGCGATCAGTATCAAACTCGAAGTTGTGCTGGCCATTGCTCAGCTCCTCTCACGATCATTGTGCGTGTGATGTTGATCGCGCTCACCACCGCCTCCCGAGACGTGTGATTTGCGGTCGTTGGTGGGCATTCCGGGCGCAGGGCGCTCATGCTCGCGACCTCCCTTTTCCGGGTGCTTGCGGTCCTGCCGCGAGGAGCCCGGACCACCGAAGCGTTCTGTGTCTGGGTTCTTGTGTGGCATTCATCGGTCCTGCTGGTAGCCTTGGTTGGTCGTGTTCTGCTTGATGTTGCCGTGACGGCCCTGGGTGTCGAAGTTCTCGCGGCCGGGGGCTTTGTCGTCGGTCTCGATCTTTGGATCAGATCCGGGTCCCTTGTCGCTGCGCTGCTCTGGCGGTACGGGGGGCATTTTGGACATTGCATGCTCCTTGTCTCGGTCTCGCGACCTCATGCGCTTGCAATGAGATGCGGCGTCGGTCGTTCCTGATCGATGCTGACGCATCCCCGGAGGAACGAACGATTCCTGCCCGTGTTGACCCCGCAGTTCATACCGAAGGCTTTCAGTTCATGGTCAAGGATCTATCGCGTGAAACGGAGAAGGACGGCACCCGGAAGCTGATGATGGCGGGATCGGTAGTGGCCGCGGTTCTGTTTGTAGGTTTCATCGTCTGGTTCGCCGTCCCCCAGATGTTCGGGACAACGGACTATCTGGGCCGCCCCTCCACAGGAGCAGATAAAAGTGCCGCGGCCACGACGGTCGGCACTGGAGTTCCAACGCAACACGAAGCCGTCAGCAAAGCGGCCAAGGAAAACCCGGCTGGCAATGAAGATGCGACCGGCGCCCGTGCGCGGGATGTGAAACAGACCGCGCAGCCGGCAGGCCTCAACGATCAGCAACGCGAACAGCTCCGCGCCATCATCTCATCGGCGCACAGCCCGACGATGGATCGCCCGAATTTCGAGATGATGATCGGTACTTCCGTGCCGCGCCAGACCGAAGTGGCCGACCTGCCGCCCGAAGTCACCCAAGTGCTGAACGGTTTCTGGGGCGACCAATATCTGATCGCCGGAAAAGATCTCGTCATTGTCGATCAGCATTCGCGCCGCGTCGCCGCAATCATCGCTGGCGTACGCTGATCGCGTGCCGCCGCATCGATAAATCATAAAGAGGACAACTCATGCCGAAAGCAAAAGAACCTGAAACCGACCCGAGAGAGACCCCGGTCGACGATCCGCGACAGCAGACTGATTTGCCAACCCACCGGCAGACGGATCAGCCTTGGCAGGGAAATCCCGAGAAGGAGCAGATCGACCCAAAGCGTCCCCCGATTGACCTGGAGCGGTGGCAAAAATCGAATACCCACTAGCTGCTACGCATGTACCTCGTTCACGCGTCGAGCTCATGGATGGTGGGCCGCAGGTCGCTGCCCTCATCCAGATCGAGCGTTGCCAGCGTGATCGGCAGCTTGAAGCGCCTTGGACCGGCGCTCCCAGGATTCAGGAAAAGCACTCCGTTGATCGTGTTGACCTGCACCCGGTGCGAATGTCCTGATATCACCGCGTTCACGCCGGATGCTGCAGGGTCGAGGGCGAGCGCCTTGAGATCGTGCAGAAGGTAGAAGCAGCGAGCGCCGAGGTGCACTGTTTCGGTTTCGGGATAGCGCCTCGCCCAACTGCCCACGTCGACGTTTCCCCTGATGGCGGTGACGGGCGCTATTCGGCAAAGCCGCTCCAGAACCTCCGGCGCGCCGATATCACCGGCGTGGAGGATATGCGACACTCCAGCAAGGCAGCGTTCGGCCCCCGGCCTGAGAAGGCCGTGCGTATCCGAGATCACGCCGATCCTCAACGTCATGTCAGGCCAGGACTTCAGTGCAGGACATCCAGAGGTACCTTCCCGATTTCCTCGCCCTCCTGGTTCGTGACCAGGATGGAAAAGTGACGGTTCCTGAGTTCGGGACGCTCTGCAAGTAGTCTCCTCCCGATCTCCTCGGCAACATCCAGCGCCATGATGTCGTCAGGCAATTCAGCTCCCCCCTCGTCGGCAACGGTCCTGGAGTCGACCAGATCGAAATGATAGCGCGGCACGTGAACCCTCGAATTCGTCGCAGGAACGCGCGATCTCGAGCCTTCGTTCCGGCGCTCGCACGTCAACTCCCGGCACGTCCGCAGGAACCCTCAGGGTCATCGCGGCATTGCTGCGTTTTTGGAGCCGACACATGCTCGGAGAGTTGCGCGTGCTTGCCCAGCCGGGCGCGATCATTGCCAGTCTTGCCGTCCTGTTGCTGATGGCCGCTGGCGACGCGGCGATCGTGATCGCCGCGAAGGGCTGGCCATTCTAGCCCGACGATCGATGTCGGACATATCCCTGTTGGGCCGATCGCTCCGATTGGCGCATAGGAACCTTTGTAGGCCTGACCGGTTCCGCCTGTGAAGCGGAGTGCGACAAAACGTCAATGCAGGTCTGGGTGCAAAGGGTTCTGGTGTTGTGCATGGCCTGGCCGCTTGCTGCGTGCGCGGGCCGGCAATCGGCGCTCGATCCACAAGGGCCGCAATCCGACCAGATCTTGCACACGCTGTTCATCTTCCTCGCTGTGGCAGCGATCGTCTGGACCGCTGTCGTGATCGTCCTCGGCATCGGAATGTTGCGGCGGAAGCGTTCGGCTGAACGGCCGCTCGATCTTCACCAGGCGTTTGAGGAACGCTCCGGGCGGGTCATCCTCGCGCTCGGGATCGCGACCACAATCATCGTGCTCGGCCTCTCCCTTGTCAGCTATGCCGGTCAGCGCACCGTCTTTGCCAAGGATGAGAAAGCCCACACGCTCAAGATCATCGGCCATCAATGGTGGTGGGAGGTTCGCTATGAAGCCGACAGTCCGCACCAGAGTTTCGTGACGGCCAACGAGATCCGGATCCCGACCGGCCAGCCGGTGAAGGTCGAGCTGGAATCCGCCGACGTGATCCACAGCTTCTGGGTGCCTAGCCTGACCGGCAAGATGGACTTGATCCCCGGGCAGAAGAACGAGCTGCAATTCACGGCGAAGAATGCCGGCGTCTATCGCGGACAATGCGCCGAGTTCTGCGGGATCCAGCACGCCCATATGGCATTCGCCGTGATCGCGATGTCCCCGGTCGAGTTCGGCCGCTGGCGCGACCATGAAAACCAGAGCGCGAACAGCCCTGCGGATCAGCTCGGCAAACAGGGCGAGGCTCTGTTCCGGGCGCGCGGATGCGCCTTGTGCCACAACATCAGCGGTACGCTGGCGGGCGGGCAGCTCGGCCCGGATCTCACGCATATCGGCAGCCGCACGACCATCGCGGCGGGGACGCTGCCGAATACTCCCGCGACGCTCGGCGCCTGGATCGCCGATCCCCAGCACATCAAGCCCGGCAATCTCATGCCGAAGATGCCGCTGCAATCGGACGAAATGATCGCCCTCATTCATTATCTGGAGCAGCTCAAGTGAGCATGGCCGCTGAACCAAATGAGTTGCGGGACGACGTCCTGAACGGCCTGCAGCTTTCGACGCAGCTCGAGCGGGTGTGGCGCACGCCGTCTGGACTTGTCGGTGCGCTGATGTCGGTCGACCACAAGGTCGTTGGACGCCGCTATATCCTGACCGCATTCGCCTTCCTGCTTCTCGGCGGCGTTCTCGCGGTCCTGATGCGCATTCAGCTGGCCGGGCCGGAGAAGACGTTTCTCTCCGCTGACAAGTACAATCAGGTCTTCACGATGCACGGCTCGACGATGATGTTCCTGTTTGCCGTGCCCGTCATGGAGGCGTTCGCCGTCTATCTGGTGCCTTTGATGGTCGGCACGCGGAACATCGCCTTCCCGCGCCTGAATGCCTTCAGCTATTGGATGTTTCTGTTCGGGGGCTGCTTTCTGTGGATCTCCTTCCTGTTCAACGTCGGCCCCGATGTCGGTTGGTTTTCCTACGTTCCGCTCTCCAGCCTGCAGTTCACACCGACGAAGCGCGCCGATGTCTGGGCGCAGATGATCACCTTCACGGAGGTGGCGGCTCTCGCGGTCGCCGTCGAGATCGTTGTGACCGTGTTCAAGCTCCGCGCGCCCGGCATGACGCTCGACCGCATTCCCCTGTTCGTCTGGGCCATGCTGGTGACGGCCTTCCTTGTGATGTTCGCGATGCCCTCGATCATGGTCGCATCGACGTCACTGATCCTTGATCGGCTCGTCAATACGCGCTTCTACGACTCCTCATCGGGTGGGCATCCCCTGCTCTGGCAGCATCTGTTCTGGTTCTTCGGGCATCCCGAGGTCTACATCATCTTCATCCCGGGTACGGGAATGGTCTCGGCGATCCTTGCGACGTTCGCGCGGCGGCCCGTGATCGGCTATCCCGTCGTGATCCTCTCCTTGATCGCGACCGGCTTCCTCTCGTTCGGCCTCTGGGTCCACCACATGTTCGTCACGGGCCTTCCCCAACTCGGCGCGGCCCTGTTCACAGCTTCGAGCATGCTGATCGCGGTGCCGAGCGGGCTGCAGATTTTCTGCTGGCTGGCAACGCTCTGGGACGGACGTCCGGTGTACCGAACGCCGCTGTTGTTCGTGATCGGCTTCATCGTGATCTTCGTGCTCGGCGGGCTGTCCGGCGTCATGGTCGCCTCGGTCCCGATCGACACCCAAGTGCACGATACCTATTTCGTCGTCGCCCACTTCCATTATGTCCTGATCGGCGGCGCTGTCTTCCCGCTGGTCGGCGCGGTCTACTACTGGTTTCCCAAGATCGCCGGCCGCATGCTGAGCGAACGACTCGGGCGCTGGAATTTCTGGCTCGCCTTCCTCGGCTTCAACGTCGCGTTCTTCCCGATGCATTTTCTCGGCCTGATCGGAATGCCGCGCCGGGTTTACACCTACACCGCCGACATGGACTGGGCTCACTTGAATCTGCTGTCCAGCGTCGGCTCCTTCGTGTTCGCGCTCAGCTTCGCGCTGCTTGTGGGCAACGTGATCTACAGCCTGCGCAAGGGTGCGCTTGCGGGCGACAATCCCTGGAATGCCTCGACATTGGAATGGGCGACCTCGTCGCCGCCTCCGCCGCAGAACTTCGACCGCATTCCGGTCGTCAAGCACCGCGATCCCCTGTGGGCCGATAGCGAGAGCCTGCCCGTGGTCGCGGGTCTGAGCGCCGAGCGGCGCGAGGTGCTGCTGACCTCGCTTGCGGAAGCCGAGCCCCAGATCCGCGAGGCATCGCCCGAGCCGAGCATCTGGCCGCTGCTTGCGGCGATCGCAACGACGATCTTCTTCATCGGATCGATCTTCACGCCCTGGGCGGTGCTCTGGGGCACGCCACCGATGGCCGTGACTTTGATCGGCTGGTTCTGGCCGACCGGCAGCAAGGAGGACGAGGAGTGAGACAGACCATCGTCCGCAATGTCTCGGACCTGCCGACTTACGGCTATGGCCCGCGTAGTGGCCCGTGGTGGGGCGCCATGGGTTTCATGGCGCTCGAAGGCATGGGCTTTGCCATTGCCATCGGCGCCTACCTTTATCTCTACGCAGTCAACCCGACCTGGCCGATCGGAGCATCCCCGCCGGATCTCTGGCCGGGAACGGTCGAGACGGTGATTTACGTGTTGAGCATCATTCCCAACGAGTTCACGAACCGCGCCGCACACCGGCAGGATCTCGCGAAGGTGCGGATCGGCCTAATCGTGATGGCCTTGATCGGCATCGCGCTCCTGGTGCTTCGCGGCTTCGAGTTCGCGCATCTCAACACCCGCTGGGACAATTCAGCCTACGGCTCGATCGTATGGCTCATTCTGGGGCTGCACACGACCCACCTTGCTACCGATCTCGCCGACACGGTCGTGCTGGCGGTGTTGATGTTCACGCGCCATGCGAAACCGCGCCGGTTCAGCGACGTGACCGATAACGTGTTCTATTGGAACTTCGTCGTGCTCGCCTGGCTGCCGCTCTATGTCTTGCTCGATTGGGTGCCACGCCTATGACCGCAGCCGACGGACGTTCCAGACTGCTCTACTGGGCCGGCGTTGCGCTTGGGCCCATCGCCTGGGGCATCAATTTGCAAGGCGTCTACGTGCTCGCGCACTTCTCCTGCGAACAGACCAGGATCAGCGGCGCGATCATGAGCGCGGTTCTGGCTGTCGTCGCCCTCGCGGGCACTGTCATTTCCGCCCGCGCGGTTCGACGCGGCGCGGGGGCTGAATGGACGGATGCGCAGGGCGGCGGGCCACGAACGTTCATGGCCTGGCTTGGCGTCGGCTCCGGCCTGCTGTTTGCGTTGGTGATTGCGAACCAGTTTGCCGCCTCGCTCATGATCAGCCCATGTCTGCGCTGAGCTTTGCAGCGCTGCTGCTCGCGCTGTTCGCGGGACCGGCCGCCGCACACGGACTATCGGAGGTCGATCCCGGCTCGCTGTGGAGCTACGATCCCTGGCTCATGGCCCCGCTCTATGCCGTCGGTATCGGCTTCTATGTCGGAACGCAGCGGCTCTGGCACCATGCGGGTGGCGGCCGTGGCGTCAGCTTCCGCCAGGTGGCCGCATTCTGGACCGGATGGCTGGTGGCTGCGCTCGCCGTGACCTCCCCGCTGCACTGGCTCGGCGAACGTCTGTTCACCGCGCACATGGTCGAGCACGAACTGCTGATGGTGGTCGCGGCACCGCTGATGGCGTTTGCCCGGATCAACGGCCCGCTGCTATGGAGCCTGCCGGCCCGGCTGCGCCCGGCGGCGGGCCGAATGCTCAATCTGCCGATACTGGCGTGGCCGTGGCGGTTTGTCAGCCACCCAATGAGTGCGACTGCCCTCCACGGCGCAGCGCTCTGGGTCTGGCACGCACCCCCGTTATATGCGTGGGCTCTCGAGAATACGGCGATCCATCGTCTCCAGCACATCAGCTTTTTTGCGACCGCGCTGTTGTTCTGGTGGGTGCTGCTGCATGGCCGCGGACAGGGCCGCAGCAACCGAATCCGCGACGGCATCGCTGTCGCGTGCCTGTTCATCACGATTTTGCATTCGGGTGTGCTCGGGGCTCTGCTGACCGTGTCGCCCCGGCTCTGGATCCCGGGCCAGGGCGCCCTCGCCGGCGAATTCGGCCTCTCGGCACTTGAGGACCAGCAACTCGCCGGAATCCTGATGTGGGTGCCCATGGGCATACTCTATACGGGCGCGGCGTTGTTCTTTGCTCACCGATGGCTGACCGCGAACGGCGGCCATTCCCACCTGCCGCTCCTTCAACATCCGGGCTGAGCGACGTTGCATAGGAACCGCAACTTCTGTTCGAACGTTCGCCCGCCGACTGCGACACTCCACGGAGGCCACATGGAAAAACGATCCGTCAGGGCGGCAACGGTTATCTTCACCGCAGCATTCTTGATGCCTGCAGTCTTGAACGCGCAGGATCAACCCCAGCCAGGGATGTCGTGCCCGGTCGACCATGACAAGCTCGCCGATATCCTCAAGAAGAGCGTCAAGCCGGGAGGCGGCCCAAGCAACGGAGGTCTCGACAACAACGAATGGGCAGCCGTCGTCAATCGGCAGGGCGTCGTCTGCGCGGTCGCCTACAGCGGCGGCAAGGTCGACGACCAGTGGCTGGGCAGCCGTGCCATCGCGGCCGAGAAGGCCAACACGGCGAATGCGTTCAGCCTGAAGGACAAGGCGATGGCGACGGCCAATCTCTATGCAGGTGCGCAGCCCGGCGGGTTCCTGTTCGGCGCGGCCCTCGGCAACCCGCCGTCCCCGGAAGCCTTGTACGCCGGATCTCCGGACACCTTCGGCACGGCTCAGGATCCGATGGTGGGCAAGCCGATCGGCGGCACGATCGTGTTCGGAGGCGGGCTGGCGCTCTATGACGGCAACGGCGTCACAGGCGCGCTGGGCGTCAGCGGCGACAGCTCCTGCGCGGATCACAACGTGGCCTGGCGCGTGCGTCACCAGCTCGGGCTCGACCGCGTGCCGGCCGGCGTCAGCCCCAACATGAAGGACGCGATCATCTATGACATCGGACCGGATGGCAAAAGTCCGTCCGGATTCGGTCATCCCAAGTGCAACGGCAAGGAAGACCAGATCGCAGTCGACCTCGGCGCCGGCGTGTCGGGCAACGTCGTGCGATAGCGCTCCGCCCAATCGCCGCTTTTTGGAACCAAGCGAAGGCGGAACGTTTGTACGTCCGTAAACCGGCCTGCAACTCGGCACGGCCGCATCCCTGCCGTGGAGATCTTTACATATGTTAGTGCGTGGTCGCACGCGTTTGCTCAACCGGATTCTGGCCATCCTTTGCGCCTGCTGCGCGATACTGTCATGCGCGTCAGCACAGAGCGATCTCGCCAGCCGCATGAAAGATCCCGGCCAGTGGCCGATGGCGGCGCGCGACTACGCCAACACGCGCTACAGCGAGCTCGATCAGATCAACGCGTCCAATGCTTCGCGCCTCCAGCTCGCCTGGACCTTCTCGGTCGGCGCCGATCGGGGGCAGGAGGCGGCGCCGCTCGTGGTGGACGGCACCATGTATGTGGTCGGTCCCTATGCGGGACCCTATCCCAACCGCGTGTTCGCGCTCGATGCCACGACTGGCGAGTTGAAATGGTCCTATGCGCCGAAGCCGGAGCCTGCGGCCGCGGGCGTTGCCTGCTGCGACGTGGTCAACCGCGGGCTGGCCTTCGACAATGGCAAGGTTTTCCTCAACACGCTCGATAACCACACCGTCGCGATAGACGCCAAGTCCGGCAAAGAACTTTGGCACACGAAACTTGGCGAGATCAACAAGGGCGAAACCATCACGATGGCTCCCATCGTGGTGAAAGGAAAGATCCTCGTCGGCAACAGCGGCGGCGAGCTGGGTGTGCGCGGCTGGGTCACCGCGCTCGACGAGACCACCGGCGCCATCGCCTGGCGCGCCTATTCGACAGGCCCCGACAAGGACGTGCTGATCGGAGACGATTTCAAGCCGTTCTACGACAATCTCAAAGGCAAGGATCTCGGCGTGAAGACCTGGCCCGCCGACCGCTGGCAGGTCGGTGGCGGCACGGTCTGGGGCTGGATCTCCTACGATCCTGATCTGAACCTGATCTACTACGGCACCGCCAATCCAAGCCCCTGGAATGCGAACCAGCGCAGCGGCGACAATCTCTGGAGCACATCGATCTTCGCGCGAAACCCGGACACGGGCCAGGCGAAATGGGCCTACCAGATCAACCCGCACGACCTCTTCGACCACGACGAGATCAACGAGAACGTCCTCGTCGATCTCGAGCTGAATGGCCACCCGCGCAAGGTTCTGATCCATCCCGGCCGCAACGGCTATATGTACGTGATGGATCGTGCCACCGGTGAAGTCATCTCGGCGGACGCCTACGAGTTCGTGAACGCCTACAATGGCGTCGACCTCAAGACCGGCAAGATCATCCCGAACGAGGAGAAGACCCCGCTCGTCGGCAAGACGGTCGAGAATATCTGCCCGACAGCGCCGGGGGCCAAGGACTGGCAGCCGAGCGCGTGGTCACCGCGTACAAAGCTGCTCTATGTGCCCCATCAGCATCTCTGCATGAACTTCAAGGCTTCTCAAGTCGGCTACATCGCCGGGACCCCCTATGTCGGTGCAGACGTCGACATGTATGCCGGCCCCGGAGGCTATCGCGGCGAGTTCATGGCGTGGGACCCCATCGCGCGCAAGAAAGTCTGGGAAATTCACGAGAAGCTGCCGGTCTGGAGCGGCGCGCTGGTGACGGCTGGCGATGTCGCGTTCTACGGCACCATGGACCGCCTTTTCAAAGTGGTCGACGCCAAGGATGGGCACGTGCTCTGGCAATTCCGTGCCGGCTCCGGATTCATTGGCCAGCCGATCTCCTATCGCGGCTCCGACGGACAGCAATACGTCGCGATCCTGTCGGGCGTCGGCGGCTGGCCGGGTGTGGTGGCAAACGCCGAGGTCGATCCGCGGGTGCGCAACGGCGCGCTCGGTTTTGTCGGTGCGACCCAGGATCTGCCGTTCTACACCGCCGGTGGGAGCGAGCTGCTGGTCTTCAAGCTCGGCGGCGCCAATGGTGAGGACACCAGCCATGCGCCTTCTAAATAGTTGTCCGGGCATCGCCCTAGGTCTTCTGGTCGGGCTTGCAGCCGCGGCGGCGGCAGCGTCGGACCGCGAGCTTCGCGTCTGTGCCGATCCGAATAATCTGCCGTTCTCAAACAACGCGGAAGCAGGATTCGAGAACAAGCTTGCCACCATGGTGGCCGCGCATCTCGGCGAGCAGGTCTCTTACATCTGGTGGGCGCAACGCCGCGGCTTCATCCGTAACACGCTGAAAGCCGGCAGATGCGACGTCGTCATGGGCGTGCCGGCCGGCTACGATCTCGTCGAGACGACCAAGCCCTATTATCGATCGAGCTATGTGTTCGTCACGCGGCAGGACCAGCACCTCGAGCTTTCGTCCCTGCTCGATCCGCGCTTGCACCACCTCGTCATCGGCGTGCATCTGATCGGCGATGACGGCAACAATCCCCCGCCGGCGCAGGCGCTCGGCGACCAGGGCATCGTGGATAACGTCCGCGGCTACTCCATCTACGGCGACTATCGCCAGCCCGATCCGCCGGCGCGCCTGATCGAAGCGGTCGAAAGCGGCAAGATCGATGTCGCCGCAGCCTGGGGGCCGCTCGGCGGATATTTCGCGCAGCACTCACCCGTCCCCCTGACGGTCACGCCGATCCGGGATTACGAGCGCTTTGCACCTCAGCAGTTCCAGTTTGCCATCGCGATGGGCGTGCGCAAAGGCGATGACGCCTTACGCGACCGACTGAATGCATTCATCGACGAGCACCGGTCCGAGATCACCTCGCTGCTGCGCAGTTACGGCGTTCCGCTGGTGGACCAACCGGTTGCGGTATCGGGAGGACATGAGTGATGTCTGGTCCAATGCTGCGCGCGAGCGCCCTGTCGTTACTGCTGGTGGTCGTGTCGAACGGTTCGGGATTAGCCCAGCAGACTTTGCCGCAGTCGCAGGAGGCGCAAATGCCGACGCTGTCTCCGCGCCCGAATTTCGGTGGCAGCGTCGGCAATGGCAGCCCCGGCGTCTTCATGCAGGTCCCGGTCAGTCACCTCCATCCCGGCGCGCAGCCAGACCCGCCCCAAATCAAGAATCCCGTGCAAGGTGATCCCAACGCGCAGCAGCGCGGCATGACCTACTATGTCAACTTCAACTGCGTCGGCTGCCACGCGCCCAATGGCGGCGGCGGCATGGGGCCGGCACTGAGCAACAACACCTTTACTTACGGAGCGCAGCCCGAGAACATCTTTCTCTCGATCTACCAGGGGCGGCCAAACGGAATGCCGGCCTGGGGCGGCGTGCTGCCGGACAGCGTGATCTGGGACCTCGTCACCTATATCGGCAAGATCAGTAACGAACCGAGCCACCAATGGGGCCGCACTTTTTCGGCGAATCTGCCATCGCCCGAGGTCGAGCAAGTCCCGAGCGAGCAGGTCTCGACGACCGATCCCTGGTCTGCCACCAAGTCTTTCAATTTCGGCCAGAAGCCCTGACCGGCCGAGCGGAGCAGCGATGGTGAATCCGATCGCGAAATTGCTGGTCACCGCACTGCTGGCTACCGCTACCGCCGCCTGCGAGGCTGCGGGCCCGGACAATTTCACCGGCGACGCGCGTCGTGGCGCCGACCTCGTCAAGCAATACCAGTGCGGCGGCTGTCACGATATTCCCGGCATTGCCGGCGCCGAAGGCAATGTCGGCCCACCCTTGCATCGGATCGGCACGCGGACCTACATCGCCGGCTACATCCACAATTCGCCGGACAACATGGCTGACTGGATCGAAGATCCACAGCGGGCGTTGCCGGGCAATGCGATGCCGCGAATGGGCATCCCGCAGAAGGACGCGCGGGATATCGCGGCGTTTCTCTACACGCTGAAGTGACCATCATGCCTCCTGCGCATCGTTCAACGAATTGGCTCCGTGACGCGCCGTTGCTGGCCATCACCATTGTGGTCGTCGCTATCATGGGTCTGGGCCTCCTCGCCGGCGGTGCCTGGCTCGCGGCCCTCGGTGGCTCCGTCTATTACCTGATCGCGGGCATCATGCTTCTGCTCACGAGTTGGCTGCTCGCGCGCCGTCGCGCCGAGGCGCTCTGGATCTATGCGGCGCTGCTGGGCGGGACGATGGCCTGGGCAATCTGGGAAGTGGGTCTCGATTTCTGGTCGCTGGCGCCGCGCGGCGACGTGCTCGTGCCGCTTGGCCTGTGGCTGATGCTGCCCTTCATTGCCTCGCGCCTCGCGCCTCGCTTGCGCGCGGCGCGATGGGCGCTCGGCCTTGTGTTGGTCGCCGCAGCCATCGTCGTCGGCATGTCCCTGACGAGCGATCGCCGCGATCTAGCCGGCACGATACCAGAGAGCGAAACAACCGGGGCCATTGCGGCTCCCGAACCGGACCAGCCCGCTGCCGGGCAGAACTGGACGGCCTATGGCGGCAGCGGCTTCGGTACGCGCTTCTCGTCGCTGAGCCAGATCACCAAGGACAACGTCAAGGACCTCAAGCTCGCCTGGGAATTCCGCACCGGCGACCACAAGGGCCCTGATGACCCCGACGAGATCACCAACCAGGCAACGCCGCTCAAGGTGGGTGATCTCCTCTACACCTGCTCCCCGCACCAGATCGTGTTCGCGCTCGAAGCTGCGACCGGACAACTGCGCTGGAAATTCGATCCGCAGGTCCAGCACAACAAGGCGTTCCAGCACATGACCTGCCGCGGCGTGTCCTATCACGCGACCAAGCCCGGCGCGGTGACTGCCGACGGCACGCCGGCGCCGAGCAATTGTGCGGAGCGCATTTTTGTTCCGACGAACGACGGACGGATGTTCGCGCTCGATGCGCAGAGCGGCGCGCCTTGCGAGAGTTTTGGCAACCAGGGACAGATCGATCTCAAGCACGGCAGCGAGATCCAGACGCTCGGCTTCTACGAGGGCACCTCGCCGCCCGTCGTCACGGACAAGGTTCTGATCGTCGGCGGAGCGGTGATCGACAATTATTCCGACCGCGTGCCATCAGGCGTGATCCGTGGCTTCGACATCTATTCGGGACGGTTGATCTGGGCGTTCGATGCCGGCAATCCCGACCCGAACGAGATGCCCTCGGCCTCGCATCATTTTACGGCCGGCTCACCCAATTCGTGGAGCATTTCGGCGGTCGACGAGAAGCTCGGACTCGTCTACGTGCCACTCGGCTCGAGTTCTCCGGATATCTGGGGCGGCGGCCGTTCGCCCGAAAACGAGCGCTACGATTCGGCATTGATTGCGCTCGATGTCTTGACCGGAAAACTGCGTTGGTCGTTCCAGAACGTGCACCACGATCTCTGGGACATGGATATGCCGTCGCAGCCCAGTCTGGTCGATTTGCGCTCTAACGGCGGCGTGACGCCTGCGATCTACATCCCGGCAAAGACCGGCGACATCTTCGTGCTCGACCGCCGCGATGGCCGCCAGTTGGTACCCGCACCGGAGAAGCCGGTGCCGCAGGGCGCCGCGAATGGAGACCGGCTGTCGCCAACGCAGCCATTTTCGGAATTGAGCTTCCGCCCCTCCGGCATGCTGACGGACGCGCAGATGTGGGGCAGCACGATGTTCGACCAGCTCGCCTGCCGCATCAAGTTCAAGCGCCTGCGCTATGAGGGGCCGTTCACGCCGCCGTCCGAACAAGGCACGCTGGTGTTTCCCGGAGACTTCGGCATGTTCGAATGGGGCGGCATTGCCGTCGATCCGCAGCGCCAGATCGCGATCGCGAATCCCCAATCGATTCCCTTCATCTCTCGCCTGGTGCCGCGCGGGAAAGACAATCCGGCCGCGCCGAATGCGGCTCATCCACCAGGAACCGAGCTGGGCGTGCAGCCGATGTACGGCGCCCCCTATGGCGTCGACCTCGGCATTTTCCTCTCACCGCTCGGTATCCCCTGCCTTGCACCGCCATGGGGCAACATCGCAGCGATCGATCTCAAAACGCACAAGGTGGTCTGGCAGCATCGCATCGGCACGATCCGCGATCAGGCCCCGCTGCCGCTGCCATTCAAGCTCGGCGTGCCCATGCTCGGCGGTCCGATCGTCACCGCAGGCGGCATCATCTTCATTACGGGAACGATGGATGACTATATCCGCGCGTTCGACGTTCGCGATGGCAGACAGCTTTGGCAGGACCGCCTTCCTGCCGGCGGCCAGTCGACGCCGATGACCTATGAGGCCGGGGGCAAGCAATATGTCGTCACGGTCGACGGCGGCCACGGCTCGTTCGGAACTAAGCTCGGCGATTACGTGCGGGCCTACGCGCTGCCCTGATCTGCCTCGGCATGACTTGTTTGTGCTTGGCGACGGCTTGCCCCGATCTGCCGACGCGACGCGCAACTGCTGAAGCCAGGATACCCACGCCCGCAGCTAGTCCGAGCACTGCGAGCCCCTGACTGATCACCCCGGCAGGTGGAAGTTGCTTGCGTGACAGCCAACCGCCATCGATCGACGTGCCCTGCGGACCAGCTTCGATCATGGTGCCCTCGCTGCTCTTCGCCGGGCGCGCGCGCGACAGTAGGTAGCGGAAGGCAGCTCCCACGATGTTCTCGGTAATCTGCGGAGCCATCGCGTAGGCAAATTGGCCGGCACGAGCCGGCCAGCCCACGGCGACCTCGTCTCGGGGTGCACGAACGAGGCTCACGAACGTCTCGGCAACATCCTCCGCCTGATACAGCAGCGGACCGGGATCGAGCGTTCGACCGGACATGTTGGCGCCGTGGACGAAGCCCGGCGTGTCGACCATGGCCGGGAAGACGCCGCAGACATGGATGTTGCGGTGAGCACTGAGCTCTTGACGCAAGCTAGCGGTGAAGCCCCGAAGGCCGAACTTGCTCGCCGTATAGGCCGCAGCAAAAGGCGTCGGCGCCCAGCCGCCGAGCGAGATGTTGTTGATCAGGATACCGCGGTTCTGGCGGAGGAAGATCGGAAGCACCGCGAAAGCACAATGCATGGTGCCGAGGAGATTGACCTCGATCGTTCGGCGATGAAGCGCGATATCCGCGTCCTGATAGGCCCCGAAAACGCCGGTGCCGGCGTTGTTGATCCAGACGTCGATGCCACCGAACGCGTCTTCGGCCTCTCGGGCCAGTCGCTGCACCGCCTCGGCATCGGTGACATCGGTCGCGATCGGCAATGCGCGGCCTCCGAGCGCCTCGCATTCTGCGGCGAGGCTCGTCAGGACCTCAGCACGGCGTGCCGCCAAGACCACGCTTGCGCCCTTGCCCGCGAAGGCCAGCGCCGCAGCACGCCCGATTCCGCTCGAGGCACCGGTGATGACGACGCGCGTGCCGGTCATTTGCCGCGGCTCAGATCCGGAGCCGCCCGCCGGAAGCAGCCAGTGCAGGGATCGCCGGAGATGCTCGGTTCCGTTCGCTTCGAACCAGTCGCCGTGCGCGAAGATCACCCGCTCCGGCGACAGCCGTATGAGCCGCTCGGCTGCGGACCGCACGGAGCGGCCGCCGAGGCGCAGCAGTAGTCGCAGATAGACCGGCGCCATTCCGTTTGGCTTGGAAATGCCGAGGAGGTTTGCCGCGGCCTCATTTGGCGCGCTGAGATCGTTGGGATCGAGATTTTGCACGAGATCCGTCAGGATCAGTGTCCGGCTGCGCTTGTCGAACAGCTCGATCTCGGAGAACATCGGAGCGTTCACCGAGACGGCTTCGAGGTCGGCTCTCCATTCCTCAGGCGTCGCGTCTCCAAGCTCGCGGTCGATGCGGATGCGTGCTGCTCGAACTTGCCTGCGCGCCGCAAGGCCGCGCGCCGCGAAAATCGTCACCTGTGGCAGCTCTTTCTGCCAGTCGGGCAGGAACATCCAGTGCGCGATATTCGGCGCCAGCAAGTACTTTATCGTCCCAAGCCGCTCCAGCTCACCGCGGAGGGCCGGCGAATATCTCACCGGCGAATGCAGCACGAGATCGCCGTTCGACAGCCGAATGACGGTCATGCGCACCGGGAGTTTCAGACCGGCGGCGCTGATCGGGGCGTCGTCCACGACCCAGATGTCGTCCGTCACGCGCGACAGACGGGCGGTCGACAAGGTGGCGTCGGAACTTTGCATGAGCGTCTTCCATTACAAGGCGCTTGCTCAAGCTTCGGGAGCGACGCTCGTTCCTCGCTAGGACGCCCGAGCCTGCTTGCGGGCATTGCGTCGGCGACGGCGCGCCGCGAGTTGTCCTCGGCCCCTCTCCGCCGGAATGTGCCGCGAGATCGCCGGGGCAAGCTCCGGCTCCGAGGGAGGTTGTTGGGCGGCAATCGGCGCTTGGTCCGGGCGAGCTTCCATCAGCTCGAGCACGGCGCGGCCCTTGGCCGTGATGCGCCACCCGCCATTTGTCCGGTCGATCAGCCTTTGCGAAAAGATGTCCAGCCCCGGCACCCGTCCGGCGAGCCGCCGGGTGCGCTCGGTCCAGTCGCGACCGCTGGTCGCTAGAATGGCCATATCCCGCTTGAGATCCTCCATGGCGGCGAACCCATCCGGATAGCTCACCAGGATCTTGAGGACCGTCACGTGGAAATTCACCCCCGCCCCCACATGACCATCGTCACATCGTCTGGATTTCTGAGAGAGCATTGCGGGCCGCTTGTTTGAGGCGATCTGCAGAGATGTCACCCCCGCTTGCAGTCTCCAGAAGCTTCGAAGCTACGCGGGTCCTGGCGCCGATCTCACAGCGTGGAACACCTTCACACACCTCGTCGAGAACGGTGCGCAACAACGCCTTGGTCGCGGTATCGATCATGGAAAGCCCCAGCGGAAAGGCTCACGCTAGGACAATCGCTCCGGCCAGGGATTCAACATTGTTAATGATTTGAAAATTTCGCTGCAGTGATCGGTCAGTATTGCTCCCTGTTGCGTGGCGAAAGAGCATCAGCCGACAACAAATTAAAGTTGCATCTCCTGTCGTCACAATTACGGCCATCCGATCACGATTGTGATCCTTTGTACTCCATCATGACGGCTGCGTTTATCGTTGCGGATTGGAGGCTGCTTTGGACCCGGATCGACTTCTCTTCATCCGACCGCGCCGCGATACCTCGCCAGCACGCGCCACGTGCAGACATCTCTCATCAGGATTGTTAGCAGCGATTGCGCTTGTCACTGCAGCACCGGTTTCGACACACGCTCAGACAAACTGGACCGGGGCATTCTCCAATGGCTGGTTTAACCCTCTAAACTGGAGCGCCGGTGTTCCGAACACAGCGACCAGCGCAAACATTGACACGGTGATCCCAAATTCGACGGAGGTCAGGGGACCGGGAGCAACAGCACTAAACCTTGCGGTCGGTCAAAATGGCACAGGAATGCTCTTCATCCGAAACGGCGGAACATTGACCGACATAGGCGGCTTTATTGGTAATTTGCCAGGTTCGCAGGGTACCGTGACCGTTTCCGACGCCGGCTCCACATGGACGAACATTGGCAACCTCGTGGTTGGCGGTTTGGGCACGGGCGCGCTCACCATCGAAAGCAGCGGTACCGTGAACAGTTTCGGCGGCGTCTCCGTCGGATTGTCTACCAACTCGTCTGGGACAGTGACGGTTACCGGCGCGGGGTCCAGTTTGAACATCACTGGAGGCGGCGGCTTCAATATCGGCAGTTTTGGCACGGGCACGCTCACGATCACAACCGGTGGAACGGTCATCAATAACACTGCGTTCACTGCCAACGTTGGTAGCGATGCAGGCTCGCTCGGTACGGTAAGGGTGGCAGGCGCGGGCTCGATCTGGAGCAACAGTTCGGGCGTGAACGTCGGCAACTCGGGCACCGGCACGCTTACGCTTGCGGAAGGCGGCGTCGTTACCGCGGCTACTGTCGTGATCGCCGCAAATGTAGGTGCGAGTGGAACGCTCAACATCGGCGCGGGCGCGAGCGCCCCGGCGGCTGCTCCCGGCACGCTCAACACCCCGAACGTGGCATTTGGCGTCGGCGCCGGCACAATCAACTTCAATCATACGTCCGCCGACTATGTGTTTGCACCAACGATCAGCGGCACCGGCACCGTCAATGTGCTTGCCGGTACCACCAGGCTCACCGCTGCCAACAGCTATTTCGGCGCCACGAACGTCAACGCGGGCACGTTGGGGGCCGGCGCGGTGAATACGTTCAGCCCAAATTCGGCAGTAGTGGTGGCCTCAGCCGGAACGCTCGATCTCAACGGCTTCAACCAGACCGTACTCAGCCTCACCAACCGCGGTCTGGTGAGCATGGGTACGAGCACTGCCCCGGGCACGGTCTTGACGACGAACGGCTACATCGGGATTGGCGGAACTATCGCGATGAACACATTTCTTGGCGCTGACGGTTCGCCGTCGGATAGGCTGGTCATCAATGGCGGGAGCGCGACCGGCAATTCCTTTTTGCGCATCACCAATGTCGGCGGCCGCGGCGCCGAGACGGTGGCAAACGGCATTGCAGTGGTGCAGGCAATTAACGGCGGCACTACGGCGCAAGGTGCCTTCGCGCTTGCCGGCGAGGTGCGCGGTGGCGCCTTTGACTATTTTCTCTTCCGTGGTGGCCTCGACCCCAGCAACAGTCCCAACGACTGGTTCCTACGATCGACCTTCACCGTGGGGCCGCCGATCGAGCCGCCGACCTTGCCGCCGCCGATCCTGCCGCCCGAGCCGCCGGTGACAGGGCCGCTGCCGCCGGGCGTCTATCCAATTATTGGGCCGGAGATCGCGACCTATGGCGTGGTCCAGCCGATCGCCCGGCAATTGGGGATGACGACGCTTGGCACCTTGCATGAACGCACCGGCGATACTTCGCCGACCGCAAACACGGACACGCCGTGCCCAGCCGGTGGCAACACGTGGGACAGGATGCCGCGCAGGGGACCGGTGAAGGCGTCGACAGATTGCCTGAACGCCGGCTGGGGACCTTCGGTCTGGGGCCGGTTCCTGGGCCAGCAGATCGACAACCACTACAAGGCGTTCGCTGATCCGCGCACCTCCGGCCAGGTGCTCGGCTTTCAGAGCGGTGTCGATCTGTGGCGAGGCGAATGGATACCGGGCCATCGCGATGCCGGAGGCATTTATGTCGGATATGCCAATGCCAATGTCGATGTGAGCGGCCTCGTTACTAACGAAGCAGCGACCAGCTACGTGCTCCGTCACACCGGCGGTCTCAATCTCAATGCATGGTCGGGCGGCGCTTACTGGACGCATTACGGCCCGAATGACTGGTACCTCGACGCAGTGGCGCAGGCGACGCGCTATGAAGGCGCAGCCTCCACACAATTCGCCAGCCTTTCAACCACCGGTTTGGGCTTCCTCTCGTCGCTGGAGACGGGCTATCCGATCCGGCTGCCGATGTTTGGACCGGGCTTCGTGCTGGAGCCGCAGGCGCAGATCGTCTGGCAACATGTCTCATTCGACGACGCCAATGACGGCCTGGGTGCGGTTGCACTGGGTACAACGTCGGGCACCAGCGGGCGGATTGGCCTGCGCGGTCGATGGTCCATCGCCAGCGACAGCGGCCAGCTATGGCAACCTTATCTGCGCGCCAATCTGTGGCGCGATTGGGCGGCGCAGGCGACGACGACGTTTTCCGGTGTCGATCTGGTGCCCTTGCTTGAGCAGGCCACGCGCGTGCAACTGGGAGGTGGGGTGAGTGTGAGGATGAACGCCAACTTCAGCTTCTACGCCAATGCCGACTACCAGTTCGCTGTCAGCGATACCGACGGAGGCAGGCGCGACGGCGTCCGCGGAGCGGCCGGTATGCGATATGCGTGGTGAAGCACACCTCCTGCACAAAAATCAGAAACCATGCAGCAAACCGGATCAACCATTCCGGTTCTGTACAACCCTAAACTACTGAAGGGATTGGTGGGCGCACCAGGGCTCGAACCTGGGACCCGCTGATTAAGAGTCTCATGTTCTACGAACACAAACAGGTACTTAGCTGTAAAAGAACCATTCGATAGGCCTATATAGATCAATAGGTTACACCTGCATTGTAAATCGCATGCGCAACCCGCGACCCCTACGTTCCTAACGTAAGTAGGATGCGAAAAGACCGACAATAACAATGAAGTTCGCTCGCGATTGACCATCTTTATAGCTGTTTGTTCACGCGGTTTCGGTGGTCAATCAATTGGTGGTCAGAGTTCAATTACAACGCCGTTGATCCGGGCGGCGTTTGGCGCGCCGCCCATTACGTTCGCCATGAGGTTCGAGAGGTCATATGACAGCGCTGCATAGAACCAGAATTCGCACGCTGCCGCACGAGGGGCTAGTAGGTTTGAGTGAGACAGGTGCCCAGGGGCGGACTCGGCCCGCCCTCATGCAACCGAAGCAATTTCAAAGACTTAGCGACTCTCCTCCATCTCTCTTTGTACCACCGCACTGTGCTCGCGTCCACGGCCTCCCACACGGTGTCAGGAGAAGATCACGGGAGGGCATTGCCGGCTCGATCTATAGGGATCTGCACCCATCATCGGCCAAAAATTGGTTCGCAATGTAGTTTTCATTCCAGCGGCACCTCAGGGAGAGAGCAAGACAAGAACAGGCTCTGGCCGCTCCCCGCGTGGCCGATCTACGCGGCTGGCTTGCGGTGGCGTACCCGGGCGGCCGGCGGAGCCCGCGGTGCTTATTGCCACAGTCACTGCCGGATTCCGCTCGGGTTCTCAATGGGCTGTTAGCCAAACGCCTGCATTTGCCTCAACGCAGCCCCCGCTTGTTAGCGGCTTTGAAGCTAAAAATGATGATCGTCATCTTGAATGCACCCTTAGCAGGTGACTCCGTCGTGGCATCACTAAATCAGGCGATACATCGCAAGCCTCAACTGGTCGTCGGCGCCTTCCTGGCCGTCATGATGGCGTGCGTCCTTGGCCTCGTCTCGTGGAAGGCCTCAGTGGCCCGTCAAGCCACCCTGGCCCGGGCTCAGGAGGATTTAGGCAATCTGGCCCGTTCGCTAGCTCGGCACGCAACCACTACCCTCAAGGCCCCTGATGTGGCTATGACCGGGTTGGCAGACTTGCTGAAGTACCAGAGCCCGCTGCCTGAGCGGTTCAATGCCCACCTAGTCGGCACGACCAGCTCTCTGCCGCAGATCCGGGAGATCGGCGTTTTGAATGCGGAGGGCAATTGGCGATACTCGTCCTTCGAGCGCCTACCAGACTACAACAACTCCGATCGAGCGTACTTCGCGCACCATCGAGACGATCCCAGCCCCAAGATGCTCGTGAGCGGGCCGATAGTCTCCAGGACTAGCGGGCAACCATCCATCATCTTGTCGAAGCGGATCAGCACTCCAACCGGGGACTTCGCAGGTGTTGTGGTCGCCGCGATCGACTGCAACTACTTCAGCAACTTCTATTCGTCCTTTGGTGTCGGCGCTCAAGGCGGCATCAGCCTCCTGTCCGCCGACGGAACGATGTTCGCTCGCTGGCCCGTGGTGGAAAGTGGTCGAAAGATCGCCGACACCTCACTGTTCCAGAAGCGCTTGATCGAAAGCCCGAGCGGGTCCTATAAGATCACCTCCCCGTTCGATGGGCTCACCAAATACATCGCATACGAGCTGGACCCCGAATACGCGGTGGTCGTCACGGTGGCGCGATCAGAGAATGAGGTATTGGCAAACTGGCGGACCGATCTAATCTCGGATGCGGTCGTAGCGGTCCTGCTGGTCGCAATCATCGTCGCCATGGCGGCGCTGTTGAGGAGCCAATTCACCTTCAGGACTGGACTCGAACGGTCGCTGCGGGAGCGGGAGGCGCGTCTGCGTTTGTTGGCGGACAACATCGCCGACATCGTGATCGTGATGGACCGAAGGGGATACCTCCGCTACGTGTCACCTTCTGTGGTGGCTGTGCTCGGGATGACCGAGAATGATTTCCTCGGTAGGTCGTGTCTCGACGTGGTCCATGACGACGATCGCGATAAGGTCATGGCTGCGAGCCGAGAATTGAAGCACGCGAACGCCTCCAGCTCTGTCCGGTTCCGTATTCGACGGGGAGATGGGGCGATCGCCTGGTTGGAGGCGCACTTCAAGCTGGCCGAGCAGTCCATCGGCGGCGAGCTGGAGATCGTCGGAACTCTTCGCGACATCACGAAGCAGAAGCGCCTCGAGGACGAGCTGTCATCAGCCAACCTTAGACTGGCGCAGCTCGCGACGACAGACGGTCTGACGCGGCTCGCGAATCGGCGCAGCTTCGATGCCTTCTTGCGGGAGGCCTACGCCAAACATGACATGCTATCGGTTCTCCTGATGGACATTGACCAGTTCAAGGGCTTCAACGACGCGCTGGGCCACCAGGCCGGGGACGGTTGCCTCCAGCGCATTGCCGAGGTGATCGGAAGCGCCACCGCAAATACGGGAGGATTGTCGGCGCGGTACGGCGGCGAGGAGTTCGCCGTGGTCCTGCCCGGCGTGAACGAGGAAAGGGCGGTGAAGGTGGCCGACGCGATTCGGATGCTGGTCGCTCGTTTGCAGATCTACCATCCGCGCTCGCCGCGAAAGTACGTAACGATAAGCGTGGGCGTCGCCGAAAAGCGGGATGCGACCACGGATGAGTTGGCGCTCACCCGTGACGCCGACATAGCTTTGTACCGCGCGAAGGAACAGGGCCGGGACTGCTCGGTCTCAAGCTCCTCGCTCGTATCCTCGCGCCTGGAGATGCCGTCGCTGGTGCCCTCACTGCCTGATCTGGAGGGTGCGTGATGAGAGCACCGGTCTAGCGAGGGACACGGCGAGTTGCGTTCGACCGGGCTATTCCGGCGAGCATGATGGCGATCGACGGAACATGGCAGCGCGCTTGCACCTTGAAAGATATATCTGATGTGGGAGCCAAACCTCCTCATCGATGGCTCGGTGGAAGGCTTGCAGTGAAGGAGTTCTTCTGTGTTTCGGCGGGGGGTCTCGACCTTGATCGGGTGGGGTCCGATCAATCAGATTCAACACAATCAGTGACTTAAAGGGGTTTCGAACGCGCCGATGGGGGTCACTTTTCGGTCAGCATTCACACTAACCGCCAGGAACGAGCCGGCGCCCAAGGATCCGTCACGGCAGGAGGGATTTCGATGTTGATGACGAAGCAAAGACGGCCGGCGATCCGGACGCTGTGTGGCTGGGCCATCCACATGCTGCAGAGGCCGAAGCGATCCGCGAATGCGAGAAGCACGGCTGGGCGCAGGACCGCGCCGATCCGCATGCGCGGGAGCGCGCGCTGGATATGGCAAGGCAGGAGCCACCGGACGGCATTTCCCCGGAAGCGGCACTCGCGGGGGTCCGGGACGTGTTGGAGTCGATGGGGGACACTTGCCCCGAGTGCCCGGTCGACTATTGACGAGAATCGCAGCTGCACCATCGCAGCTGCACCTTCGTAGGTTCAGCCGTCACGCGCTTCCCGGATGAGTTCGCCGGTTGCGGTCCCCAGTTATCTGCGACAACGGACAAGAGTGAGACGCGCCCCAAGAAGCATGCTAGGCTGCGCGTCTTCTCTCAGATCATTGCCGTGGGAGGTTGATTATGCCCGCCTATTTCATTGTCCAAAATACCATCAAAGACGAAGCGCAGTATCAGAAATACGTGCAAGCAGTCGTACCATTCATAGCCAGCTTTGGCGGAAAGCTTGCAGCCAGGCGAGCGAACGTGGAGGTGTTGGAAGGCGAACACGATCAGCGCCCCGTCGTCATGTTCGAGTTTCCCGACATGGAGGCGATCCACGCCTTCTGGAATTCGCCGGACTATGTTCCGATCAAGAAGCTGCGCGAGGGCATAGCCACCATGAACATCTGGGCATTTCCCGGCGCCTGATCGGTGGACGACAGGTGGCTGCTGGCGGGCGCAGAGGCTAACCGGTGGCCGCGAACAGATCCCATTTGCCCGGCAGCCCCTTCAATTCGTACGAACCGCGCTCGCTGAAGCGTAGTCCCGCGCCCGCGACGAGATCGGTCACAACTCGCGAAACCAGCACCTCGTCCGGCCCGGACTGCGACATAACGCGGGCCACCGCGTGGACGGCGATGCCCCCAATATCGCCGCCCCGCATCTCGATCTCGCCAGTATGCAGACCAGCGCGTACCGGCAGCCCGATCTGACGGGCGGCACTGCTGAACGACAGCGCGCACCGGATCGCACGACCGGGCCCGTCGAAGGTGGCGAGCACGCCGTCAGCGGTGGTCTTCACCAGATTGCCTCGATGCCGGTCAATGAACTGGCGCGCAAGCGCGTCGTGCTCGTCGAGGCGGCCCCGCCACCGCTGGTCGCCCATTTCGGCCGCCTGCCGCGTGGAGTCGACGATGTCGGTGAACATGACCGTCGCGAGAATGCGCTCGAGATCGGTGTCGCCCGCCTGGCGATGGCCGGTCACGAATTCCTCGATGTCGCCGACCAGGGTCTCGGTGTCCCCGGTCCAGAATGCGTGATCTCCGGACGGATACTCGATGTACTTCGCCCCGGGTATTCCCGCCGCCATCTTAGCGGCCGCGTCCGGATTGGACGCCTCGCTCGCGAACACGTTCGCCAGGAAGCTTCCGCTGCCCCAGCGCTTGACGAGGTTCGTTAGCCTTTCATCGGCCTCTGCAGGGGAAAAGCTCGGCGGAAACAGGTCGGCGATGGAGGCAGGGCCGCCAAAAAGAACCAGGTGGGGGATACGATCTGGATAGGTCGTCGCGAACAGAACTCTCATGGCAGCGTCCTCGGAGAAACCGACCAACACGGCCCGTCGCGATCCGATTGCGTCCATCACCGCCCGGACGTCGTCGATGCGGTCCTCGAGCGAAGGCACATCGGCAAGCCTGTCGGACAGGCCTTGTCCTCTCTTGTCGAAAGTGACGATCCTCGAGAACCTGGCCAGCCGGCGAAGGATTTGCGTGTAGCGGGGCAGCTCGTGCTTCCAGTGAGGTGGCGGCCGGTTGGCGTCGCAGCGAGCATCGTCGAGCTCCCTTGCGGGTCGTCGTCATAACGTTCAGAGTGAAGGAAATGGGTGAGCGGGTCGCAGTTTCCGGCGTCTAAAAAGCGTCGGTATCGGGCAGCCAAGCTCAGGGCTGCAGCCCAGCTCGCGCGCAATCCGCTTCAGCCCTCATCCGCACGCTCTCAGGCGCAACATCTCCGCCACGTCATTTGGCGTCTTCATTACCTGCCCCCATGGATCACTCCACGGCGAGCCTCTAGTGATTCGTTCCTTGTTCATTTGCTCTCTCCTTGGCTATCCAAGGAGGGGGCAATTCCTCATGGCGCCGAGGCGGCAGTTTTCCATGGCGCGCGACAGCGAGGGCTGCAACGCGCGTCAACGACGGCTTCAATGCGCGTTTGCTCTGACGGCTGGCTGGGCTCACTCACTCGCCTGCAACCCTGCCTCGCTCTGCACGTTCGCGTATGCGTGGTTATGTAACGATGGGCTGATCGGGTTCACGAGCCTGTCTGTTTTGAATCGAACTAGCAATCTTGTGAACTAAATCACTGCATAATCTTCCGTCGTACTGTTAGGGTTCATTTATTGATTTGCTAGGATGCTCAACGCAAAAGATTGAGCGCGACCGCGTCGTATGTTGGCGCGAAGCAAATTTGATTGTGCCGGCTTGTGCGCCATTGCGACGATTCAGAAATCGGATCAAAGTCGCCTTGTAAGAATGTTCATTTGGAGGAAGCCAATGAATGAAACCTTCTTACCCAAGCGTTTGGCCTATTGCTGCCGTTCAGCGCGGTTGAAAACATTCGTTGCGACCTTATTGGTTGCTGCGCCCGTCGCGCTTGCGTCCGCGCAGACCGTTGCTCCCGCGGAAGGCGCGTCTAGCGGCCAGAATAGCGCTATGCGCATCAATCGGGACGGCGAGGGTGACCCCATTTCGCTCGAAGCCGTTCAGGACGGGGTCAGAAACTTCGAATTGCGCCAGGCGGGCGTTGGGCGACCTAGTGCCACCAGCGCGGATGACACCAAACGTCGCGACTTCGGACCGAGCAAGTCTGATGTGGCGGATCGGTTGGTTTTCCCTGTCGATCGCAAGCCGCCGCGCGATGCACTTCCGCATCGGAGCACTGAGGCGACAACAGTCCAAACGGAGGCGCCCAACAGGCCGCTGTCTGCGCCAAAGGATCGCCCAAAGCCTCCGGCCGATTATCCTTCGCGCGGCGCGTCGGATGTCCGATCATTCGAGGCCTATCAGCTTGGGTTCTCGGGAGGGACGATGACACCGGCCTCCGGGGTCGACCCGCGCATACGATCGGATTTAGCGGCAGGGGAGCGGACTGAGACCTATGCCTTTCTGCTGATGGATTTCCTGCCGGATGCGGCCACGGAGCGCACGCTGATGAGCGAGTTCGGGGTCGCATCGCTCGGACTGCATGGGACAGCACTCAAGGTGCGCGTCCCCCTGCAAGCACAGGCGTTGGAGGGCATTGCCAAAATGCCCGGGTTTAGATCATTGTCTTACCCCTCACCCGACCAAAAATTAGCGCCGGAGCTGAAATCTGCCATCGAGCGTCTCGGCTCCGAGGTGGTTCGATTTCCAATTATTATCAGCCTGTTCGAAACTGATCCCAAAACTTCGTTCGCCGAACGGGTCCAAGCTACGGGTGCGGAGGTCGGTCGCTACGACCCGGTGTTGCGGAGCTATGAGGCTCTCGCAACACCCGAACAGATCCGCATTCTTTCCGGTTTGGATTTCATCCTGTTCATCGAAATCGAGCGCCGGAGCGGCGGTGGACACGATCAGAGCATGGCTACGAATGGAGTCGATTACATCCGTGCGTCCGGCTTCCTGGGTGCGGGAACTGTATTGGGCTTACTCGACACCGGCGCCATGTTGGGAAGTGCGGCCGCAACCATGCACCAAGACCTCAACAAGAACGGTTGCGGGATTAATTTCACGAGCGACGCCGCGGGCGTTTGGAATGATCAGAATGGCCACGGCACTCACGTCCTCGCAACCATCTCCGGAACTGGCACTGCGAAAGCGCGGTTCCGCGGCGTCGCAACTGCGGTCGGTTCGCGTGAGCGCATCCGGGTTGGAAAGATCTGGAAATCGACCAACACCGGACAAAACTCTTGGCTGCGGGACGCGATCGACTACATGGCGGACGCAACCAGCTGCGACGCGCCACGCCCCTCTGTCATCAATCTGAGCGGTGGGGCGAGCGGATCGGGACAGACCGGAACCGATTCCGAATCGCGCAAGCTCGACGCCCGCGTCTGGGAAACACGTCAGGCCTACATCGTGTGCTCCGGCAATAACGGTCCGGGCGCGCTATCGATCTGGTCACCCGGTGTGGCCAAGAATGCGCTCACAGTCGGAAACGTGCAGGACGCGGGATCAAGCTTAGTTGGCGAATTGTCCGGCAGCAGCAGCCGCGGCCCGACCGGCGATAATCGGATGAAGCCAGACCTCGTTGCAACGGGCGCTGTCGTGACCTCCGCGCAGGCGGGAACGACGGATGGTTATACGGATAAGAGCGGATGCAGCATGGCAACGCCACATGTCAGTGGCATCGCGGCTACGTTGCTGGAGCACTATCCTGATTTCAGAGATCGACCGCACTTGCTGCGTGCCCATCTCATGGCTTCCGCTTCGCTGCATTCGGACGAGGTCAGTCCGGCAAACAACACCGGTGGCGGACGCAGTGATTTTGGGCTCGGACGCGTCTCCGATTATCAATCTCATTGGGCGCGCCTCGACCCCAACGGCTGGAGCGGCCATTGGGCGTGGATGACAATCACCGACAAGTCTTGGGGCTTCTTCGACATCGACGTGCCTCGGGGTACCAAGCGGGTCGTCGCTGTGCTTACTTGGGACGAGCCCGAATCGAGCGCAGGAGCGTCACAGGCGGTGACATACGATGTTGACCTGTGGGCCGATCCCGGCGCCAGTTGCACGCCGGACGCAGTTGGACAATGTGGTGGCTGGGCCTCGCAGTCTAATATCGACAACGTCGAATATCTCATCATCGACAATCCGCCTCCTGGCGTTCTCCGGCTCAAAGCAATCAACTGGAGAGCTCCCTCATTTGGCTTGCCGGTGGCGATCGCAGCTAAAATCATTCGCGGGGATCCAACGCCTGCGATTTCGATGACGGCTACGCCGAGCACAACGTCTCCCGCGATCGGCTCGACCTTCACAATCAAGACAACGATTTTCAACCCGAGTTACGAGGCTTATGGAGTTCAGGTGTCAGCGGCGGCGGGGTCTAGCGGTCTAAGCCTGCTCGGGGTCTCAACCACCCGCGAGGATGGGGTGGCGATGGATTTTCCAAATGCGGCCAGCCTCACACTTGGCACTGTAACGGAGGCCGATACGCGCTCCGCCATCTGGAAATTCAGTGCCACCTCGCGAGGTCCGCAGACCGTCCGCTTCAGCGGCCGCTCCAACAACGGCGGCACTGTCTTCAAGAGCGTGACCGTTACACCTTGAGCACCCCGGGCGGACCGTATCCTAGTTTGACCAAGGTCGCCTTAGACATCCTAGTTCAGAGTACACGGTCGGCCGAATCGCCGAATCGCGAATGTATCGCTGTTGAGAACGCGCGAGGGTTCGAGACGATAGGCACGCAACAGCGAACCGGGATCAGCAGCTTCGGACCGGAGACCGATCTTCGGCAGAGATTGGTCGGACCGGTCGGTTAACGGATTAGTAGCGGCTTCTTGCCAGCCTGCAACCATTGCAGATCGTCGCCGCGGCTAGTTTAGAAAACATATCGTCTCTCTCAGTTCATACCTGCTCGGTTGGCAGTCTCATCAAGGGACAAGTCCGCTATGCGCAAGGGAATTCTGATTTCGATTAATGCGCTATTCCTTTTGCTGATTTGCGATCAGTTCTGGTCGAACGGCCGCTATACGGATGTTGCTATCGTGATGGCGAAAGACATCAGTCGCTCTTTCTGCGTCTGATGCAGCCAGTTTCCGCGAGTTCGAAATGACTGACGCAGGTGCTCTTGACGCATTGAACCAGAGAGAATGCCCGGATTGCTGGTCAAAAAAGATGTTATCTGGATTGGCGGGTTGATTGCGGAGCACTTGGAATGCCTCCCCGGTGAGGCACGCTTTTACGTTGCTCCGCGACCTCCACATGCCATAGTCTTCATCCGACAATAGACCATGCGAGAATCAACAAGCGCTTGCCATGGGTCAACAGCGCCTGCCGTCATTGCCGACCACCTACTTGCAGCCGCGGCAGATCGTAAGCTTGCGCTTCAATGCCTCATCTTCTTGCTCAACCAGGTGCTGTGTCGCGATGTTGTCTGCCCCCGAATTGGGCTAGGAAGGTCTTGCTGCGCAGGATCTCCTGGTTCGCGCCGCATAACCTGACATTTCACTTGACCGACGCTGCCGGCCGGAGAGCGTCGGTCCGCGATGACGACTCGCCATTGGTCTTCGCCGAAGGCCTTGGATTCTTGGCCGGCGCTGGTGACGACGATACTTTGGCCGCCGCGGTTGTCGGCCAGGCATTCTTTGGGTGGCCGGAGGCGCCGGCTCCCGTCCGCTCGACGGCGGAGCGAGCGGAAGCGGCGGAGCGACTAAGGTCTTTGGCGCCCCCCTGCTGGCTATCATGGACATGATGGACGAGACCAGACATTGCCTATTCGACCAAGGCGTCGCATTGCCGACTGATACAGGCCAATAGAGCTGACTTTTCTTATCCGGCTCGGTTCGACTAAAACCAGTTGGACACAAAGGGACCGCGTCGATTGTCGCGTGGCTAGTCGGCCGACTAACCAGTATTGCCGGCATGGAGCGAGGTAGCATACTGATATGAACGGGTCATCCCCAGTCAACGAAGGCCTCCTGAATCAGCGCCTCATAGAGCTCGGGTCGATAGCGAGTTGGGCGCCGCAGACCCTCTCGGATCTCGAAGGTTTTATTCGCGCCTCCGGCGACTATGATCTCTTTCGAGTCAATCCTATCCAGTACGCGACTGCCAACGGCCTAAGTGACGCCGAAGGAATCGAGCTGTTCGTGTACGCCGCTAAGGTTGGGCTATTCGAGATGCAGTGGCTGCTCATCTGCGCCTACTGCCCGCAGGTCGCCGGCACTTTTCGTGAGCTAGACCAGGTTCATCCACGTTTCCAATGCGAATTCTGCAACGCCCTCAATGAGGCGGCGCTTGACGACTACATCCAAGTCACCTTTACCGTCTCGAGTTCGATTCGCGACATCCTATATCGTCATCCGGACATGCTGTCCGTCCAGGACTACTATCTCCGTTACAACTTCTCCAAGGACTTCAAGCCCCCGCACGGAATGACACACGAGCAACTGGTTGCGGCACTATCGCGGGGATTCGCCGATATCGAGGCGGGTCAGCGGTTGATATTTGAATTCGCCGTAACTGCCGGTCGTTTCGAGGTGCTCGATCTTAGCCATAAACTTCTTCTGGTTTTCTTCGCGAACGGTGAACCGGCGGAACGCCAGGAAACGCTTGTCCAACTCGAATCGGGCCGGTTCGTTACGGATCGACCCACTAAACCGAGAGATATGATTCTTGGCGACGGACGCTTTGCGTTTCGACAGACGGCCGATCTTAGCCCAGGCAAACACATCATCCACATTGAGAACCGCACCAAGGATCGTGGCCGCTTCTGGTTTCTCCAATACCCTTTCCAGTTCCAGCCCCATCTGGTCGAATATGAGCCTTTTCTTTCCGGTAAGCGATTGTTGCTGACGCCCTGCTTCGGCGAACTGTACAAGACCCAGCTGGTGGACGAGCGCGAAAGCCTGGCCGTCTCCGACGTCACCTATCTGTTTACTGATCTAAAGGATTCGACGCCGTTGTACGAAAACATCGGCGACGTGAACGCTTATTTTCTCGTTCGTCAGCACTTCGACATCTTGAATAAGATCATCAAGATTCGATCTGGCACTATCGTGAAGACGATCGGTGATGCAGTCATGGCTGCCTTCGGGCGTCCCCAGGACGCGGTTCTTGCATCCGTCGAGATGATCGAAGAGCTGTCGCGTTTCAATCGGACCGCTTCGCAGCCGCTCGGCCTCAAAATCGACGTGCACAGAGGCAGGGCCATAGCCGTAAGGCTCAATGACCGGATCGACTACTTCGGTCAGGACGTGAATATTGCCGCCCGTGTGCAAGGTCTAGCCGGCGTCAACGAAATCTGCCTGACAGAAACGGTGATGGAGGCCCCTGGAGTGAGTGACATCGTCAAAGGATGCTCGGCATCGCGCGACTACCAAAATTTGAAGGGCATCGCCGAAAAAATGGAAATACATCGTATCAAAATTCATCCGGCGCAGAGATAGAGGACCGCGCGCGTCCGGCAACGCAGACCGATTGTCGGCTGCGGTTTAAGCGCCAATTTCGCGCCACTGCGCGTATATTCCGGGCGAACGAGGCCAGCAGGCATCGCTGTGTCTGCATTCCCAAGCAGCGCCATTGTTCGGAGATCCAACCTGGAGTGACTAGGTTCGAGCCAGGGTGCACACGCAAGCAGCGCAACGTTCGCATTTGTACGACATCGAAGCCATACTTTGCATGTGCGCGCAGGTGAAGCCGACCTCTGCGTCTTGGAGAGAGCTAATCCTCTCAAGCGCTGAAGGCTCGGCTCTCTCTCTCCCTCCCTCTCTCTCTCTCTTTCGGCCAAATGGCGTCGCTTCTGCGTCGCAACATCTCCGATAACCACGTTACCGTTTTTAATCTACCTTTACCGATCTACTAAGAATTCCGGCTTCAAGATCGTCTCGAATGGGAGACGACCCATGCCGTTGATTAAATATTTCGGGTTTGTCGGCAGCGCCCTTGTCCTTTGGCTGATCGGATTGGGGTGGTGTTTGCCGCAGCAAGTGATGGAACCTACCGGTGGCTCGACCGAAAGGCCCGCCATAAGGATAGCCTCGGCCGAACGGGTGCCCGAGCGGGTCGTTATCGACACGAGTTTGCCGACGATCGTCTCGCCGCCGAGCGTACTGGAGTTTGCTGAACGATGGCCACAAACAGCTGTTGCAGCTGTCGTGCCTCCTCCCAAGATAGCAACTGCGACGCCGGTTGGGGACGTACCGACAAAGCCGACTCTCTCAAACCGAGAGCGTTCGAAAAAGCTTGCTGTTCATCAATCAAATACGAATACCAAATCCTCAAGGAACGACAAAGCAACAACCTCACCTGCAGTCGCTGAATTGTCTCTGTTGGACAGCTTGAAGGAAGGGTTGGGGCAAGCCCAGGAAAAACTGGTGGCGAGCCTCGAAACCGTGACAACCAACGCTTCGAAGTCCCGGCTCGAAAAACGGCGATGATGCTACTGCCCAACATCGTCGTTGGGGGCTGACCGCGATTGTACCTACAGAAATTCGGAAACCCGACAGATGAGGCACCTGAAGGGGAGCAAGTGCTTCTCGAGGGAGATACTGCACCTTGTCCAGCCTGCGAGCGCTCCGGTCCTGGCGATCTGTCGGAGGGTTCATCGTCGAACTGAAGCGCAACGATTAACGACGGCTGATGAAGGCCTTTGATGATCCCGGCCCGGTCAACTAAGTGGCTGGGGGAACGATGAAAGCGAGATGCGGCGCCATGCATAATGTTTTCCTTGGCATCACCTTCGCCGGAGCCCTGGTGCTCGTCTTGGCCTCTCTTATCGCACTTCAGAGGATAATCGAGTGATAGTCGCCTGACGATCCGTTGCACTGCTTGCGAGGAACTTTGGCTTGTCGCGGTTTCTTCAAAGTGTGTGAGCCATCTCTCACAAGATTGCGTCGAGTCTGGCGTAAGTTTGGCGTGTAGGTCGCCTTCCGCAAACATCGTGGAGATCGAAATGGCCAAAAATCCAACGGGCTCTGCAAGTGACCGTCTTCCGCATCCATTCAGCGAATTGCTCGCCGCCACCACCGCACCGCCGCAAGCCGAGTTCCTCGTGCACAGCGTAAAGGTCGTTTGCGGCAGACAAACCGAGACGAACTGCTGCTGTACCGCAGGCGCCCGGCCCGGCGTGTACGCGACCGAGGTCAACATTCAAAATATCACCGGTCAGCCGGCGCAGGTCGCGAAATTTTTCGTACCCTTGATCAACGCGGGCGCCGTTATTGGACGCGAGCCCAAATTCGCCGATCCAGCTAAAATCTCTCAACACACCGGCGAGCTCATCACCCTTCCACCGCTGGCGGCGACGATGGACGATTGCTGCCACATCGCGGAATTGCTGCTCGGCGGTCCGCCAAGCGGAGAGTCGGCGCTCACAATCGGCTATCTCACGATCGGGAGCTTCTTCGAATTGGCTGTCTCTGCGGTCTATACAGCGACCCCCCTGAGCGGAGACGGCATCAGCATTGATGTCGAGTACATTCTGCCGCGGCGGCTGGGACGTGGCCCGGGTCAAGGCTGAACCGCCCGACAGAACAAAGGTCATTGCGAGGTGTTGTTGGCCCCTTTGCGCACGCTGGGCGGTCTTCCTTGCCGAGGAAATCCACCTGCAGCGGAAATTGGGCCTACCTCCCGATAGGTCCGCGTCGCGCGCAAGCATTCAGCTTCGTTTGAAGAAGATCCGAGCTGCTGCGCGAGCAAGAACGGGGATTCGCAAATCTTTGTTATGGAAGATATCGGCCGGAGGCCGATCGACCTACCACGAAGGCGCGCCAAGCACATTGCGGAAGCCAAAGGCACCGCGTCCCACGGATGCCACCTTACCGGGATTGGCACCTCCCAAATTAGAGCCCCCGGGCAAGAGCTTAGCCGACGACGACTGTAACGGCTGAGGATTTTGACAAGAATCTGCTGGGGTTGTCTCCAACGAAACTCTCCGCATCACGGCCATGGTCAACGCATGTCCTCAGCGACTCGAGCCAAAATGGCCGATTGTGATGTTGCGGATTTATGAAAGGTGATGAGCAGCGTCCTTGTCATGTCGCCGCCCAACTTCTCGGCCCCGCCACTCTGACGTACTCACCTGTCGAACCCGTAGGCTCAAATTTTGTTTTCCGAAACTTTGCCGGCGATCACTGACCCATCTTCCCCGGAATTGATCGCTATCTGTCAGGCGGGCAGGACGAGAGTTTGCGCACGATCTCAACGCCCCTGTTTTGATCGTCGTTCTTGCGCAGGCACTTGAGTCGCTGGGAATCGCGCAACAGGGCGACACCGCCGGGGGAGCGATAGCCTTCGCACCTGCAGCAACGATCCTCGTTGCTTAAAATCGGTCTGCCGATAAGCTTTCCATATTGTCGCCAGTTCATTTAAGCACCTTTGGAGATTGCTTTGACGAACGACACAGCCGTTTACGTCGTCGGTCGCGTCGATCCAACTACCCGCAGCAAGGAGTGGGCCGGCCGCATGGGCACGCGACGCACCATCGCCAGAGATGGGTTTACCATCGATCCTGCATCCCTCGCCTATTGCCGGCACGAATGGCTGAACGGAAGCGGTTACGTCGATATCGAGCGGGTACGAGAATTCCCGTCGATGTTCACGCTCTGAGCATCAAGATGAACCGGCAGCCTCCTCCGGAAGAGACAGTCCGCCGACTGCTAGGCCGCCTCGCAAGACGAGGTCGGCCCGCTCGAGTGCTTTCGACAACGCCTCACGCGACCGACAGCAACCCAAACCGCGAATTCGCGAAAACCGATCAGTCAGTGGTTTGGTTCTTCGTCTTCTTACCGATCTTCGTGCTGCTCTACGCGATAGTCGAGAAAATGCACGTTAGATAACGCACTCGGCGGCCGCGCGTCGATCTCAAGTCGCAAACGTCCTTAGTCGCATCGCTTGAAGATGCCCTGCTCTAAACTAAATCCCGATCACACTAGTGATCCCTGAGTGCATTCCGCTGGGCAACTCGTATCAGGTCGACCGTTGAAGCAATGGGGGTACTTTCTCTTATCGCGTTAACGTGTGAAAGTGAACTAACTAGGTCTGCCGGCGCGTAAAGCTTCTTTGACTGCTTTCTGATAGGGCGAGGAAGCCAATAGCTGAAACAGCGCTCGTGCCGCCCTATATCTCGCCTCGGCCCGACTGCGCTCTCGGCCTTCTACTAAGCATTCGCCCGAGCTTGTCCGAATGAACCAGCCCCAACGTCGTCCCCTGCGTTGAACATCGATGTCAAAGGTTGGCAGATCACTGGTTCTATTCCGACAGAAGTTGCGGTCGTAGCTGTTCATGAAGACGGGCTCGTGCACAGCGAAACTCGTGAACAGCGGACCGGCCCGCATTGCCCAAGAGGGCGGTCGCTACGAGCCCCTGTAGGACTGTGGCCAACTTCCATGATGGTCATTTTGCTCTCGCCTTGCCGAAGTGGGTCTCGCGGGGCTACCCCAACCCCTTGATAAGGCGAATATCCTGAGGCAGCATGGCCCAATTGGGCTATGCCTTTAGAGGTGCTGCGGCACATTCGACGACGTCGGAATGGTGGATGGAACCCTTTGATCTGCAGCGACTTAGCCGCGTGTTGGCCGCCGCCGCGATCGATCCCTCTCTCTGGACAGAGGCATTGCAGACGGCGGCGGAATGCACCGGGTCGTATGGCGCGGTCCTGTTACCAGTTGTCGGAGCATTGCCTATCGTTGCTGCTACTCCTTCCATGGATCGCAGCGCAAATGTTTACGTCAGTGACGGATGGCAAGGCCGCGACGAGCGCTACCGGGGGAAGGCCGCCTTCTTGGCCAATGGAGTGGCGACAGACGACGACTGCATGCCATTAGACGCACGCAAGCGTTCGCCTTTTTATCAAGAGTTCCTTCGGAACTGTAATCTTAGCGGTTGGGCAGGCGTCCGGATCGGCCGGGGAGATCTAGTTTGGAATTTGAGCCTACAAAGGACGCCAGAACAAGGTTCTTATTCCGCGAGAGAGTTGCGAGCTCTTTCCGAGCTGTCCAACAGTTTGGATTCGGTCGTTCAGACTTGCGCAGCGCTCGGCCTGGCAAAAGGGGAATCAGCACTAAGTGCCTTCGATTTCTCAAAGCGCGCGGCACTTCTGCTTGACCGGTCGGGCCACGTCGTTCGCGTCAATCCGGCGGCGGAGCGACTAATCGGATTGGATCTGCAGATTTCGGCAGGACGCATTCGCTGCCAAGATCCGAAATCAAATGAGCTCCTGCACAACGCGATCAGGGCTCTGTTCTGGAGCGTTGAAGCCTTCACTATCGCGCCCATAGTTCTGCAAAAGGTTTCAGGCGGCCGACTTGTCATCTACCCGATGCGGCTTACTGGTCTAACCGACTCTCCCCTTTCCCTCTTCCACGCAATACTAGTTATCTCCGACACCGACCTAACGCAGTCAGCAGGTATGATGACTCTGCGCGAGGCCTTTGAGCTGACGGCCGCAGAATCCCGGCTTGCATGGGCTCTTGCGAGCGGCAAGGATTTGGAAAGTTTTGCGGCAGAGCGAGGGCTTTCTAAGCAGACCCTGCGCAATCAATTGAAGTCTGTTTTTATGAAGACGGGGACAAACCGCCAGGCTCAGTTGGTGATGATGCTGTCAAACCTCGTTCCGGAGAAGTGATGACTCCAGCTTAGCGACGCCATCTATCACACTTAAGAACGATTGAACGATTGACGTCAATCTTCGAGCGCCATGGTGCCGCAGGCCGGCAACGCTCACTTCCGTCATTTGCGCGATTCCGGACTTATCCGAGACGATGCTAAGTGCGGCCACGCGCCCTGTAGTACTGCCCGACGACGTCGGCAAAACCAGCCCTGAAACGGTACGGCAAAAGCGCAAATCTGACCGCCTGCAACCTGAAGTCACAAGGGCGCAATCGAGAATCCCCTTTACAACCGCCTAGCGCGCATCGTCCATGGCAACTATGCTACAATAAGTGTCCGCCTTTCATCTTCAGTCTTCAGCGAAGCATTCCTTCTTATTTCCTGATGAAGTACCTCCGCGAAAGCAAAAATGGCCTCCACTATTAACAAGATCGCGCTCTTCATCGACGGAGCCAATCTTTACGCGACGGCGAAAACTCTGGGCTTCGACATCGACTACAAGCGCCTGCTGAAGGAGTTTCAGAGCCGCGGGACGCTGCTTAGGGCATTCTACTACACCGCGATCATCGAGGATCAGGAGTACTCCTCGATCCGGCCGCTGATCGACTGGCTCGACTACAACGGCTACACCGTCGTCAC